>DATKZH010000569.1:0-8702 GCA_035528065.1 Thermoguttaceae bacterium
AGGGACCAGCAGCCGGCCCGTCCTCAGTTGAATCCCGTGGCCCGGACCGGTCCCCGCGAAGGGCCAGGCGGGGTCTTTGGCCGAGTCGCTGATATTGACCGGCTCGGACCAGGTCTTGCCGTCGTCGACGCTTTTCATCAGGAGGATTTCCGCATTGCCTCGGCCGGGCTTGCTGCCGCGACAGAAAGGCAGCCAGATCGTGCCCGTGTCGCGATCGACCACCGGGCAGGGGTTTCCCGCGGTCAGCGGGCCGGCATCGGCGATCCTCCGCATCGCCGTCCAGGTGCGGCCGCCGTCGAGACTCCGCCTCAGGACGAGATCGATGTCGCTCCAGTCGCTGCCCTCGCCTCCACGGGCTTCGCAAACAGCCAGCACGGTCCCCCGGGTGGAGACGGCCAGCGACGGGATCCGGTAGCGCGTGTAGCCGCCCTCGCCCGAACTGAACAGCGTCTGCTCTTCAAACGTCGCCGGCGACGCGCCCCATGCAGCCGTCCCGGCTTGCTCGGATAGTGCCAAGGCCGTCAGGAGCCACGCAACAAACCACGGGAGTTTCCGCCTCATCTCGAACCTCCTCCCACCCAATCGTCAACGGCAACCGCTTTCGGGCCCCCGCAGAACCGCTCTCCAGACGCCCGAAGCTACCTTTTGCCAGCGGAGACCGCGACCTTTTGCTCGCGGGTGATCCCGGACGCCAATTCCGTGACGCGGATCGTCCACTCGCCCGGCTCGTCGTTCGATGCCAGATCGGCCGTGATCGCCAAGCGGCCGTCCCCCGCGCCGTAGAAGCCGCTCCGCTCGGCCAGCCGGTTCTTCGGGTCGAGGATCTCGACCTTCATGGGGATCACCGCGCCGACGGGCTCGTTCGACTCGTCCACCACGGAGACGTCCACCTGGAGCGGGGCCCCGAGTGGTGCCTGCTCGGGCGCCTTGACGAGGACGTCGGCGATTGGCTGGCTCGCAATCAGGAACACGCGGCCCTCGCCCGGGCCGAGACTCGCCTCGAACTTCACTCCCGAGGCGTCCTTGGCGGCCGACACGGCTTCGTGCGCAACCAGGTCATAGACGTATCCGCCCGGATGCTTCACGGAGAGCGTGGCGGCCGCGGGCAGCCCTTTTTCCATCACGCGTCCGTGGTGGCCGACGTAGTCGCCGAACGTCCGCTTGTCGTTGACGGCGAAGAGATAGTCGGCCTGGCCGTACGCGCGCAGTCGCACGACGCAGTCGGGACTGGAGGAATCCGCGTGGCGCTCGTATCGCGAGTCGATCTCCTTGCGCAACGCGGCGGCCTTGGCCTGTAGCTCGGCCTTGTCCTGGTCGGCCTTGCCGGTGCGCTGGTAGCTGGGCACGAGGAGGTCGGCTTTCAGGGCCGGGCAAAGCTCCTCGTCGGCGATCACGATGCCCCCGCGCTTCTGAAACTCGGCCACGCGCGCGGCCACGCTTTCGGTGAGCACGTCGCAATGCGGCATGACGAGCACGCGGAGACCGTCCAGCCCGTCGCGGAGGATCGTCTCGTCATAGACGATCCGCGGCTGGATCTGGGCCCACTGGAGGATCAAGTGCATGTCGGCTTCCCAGCTCCTCCCCCACCCTCGCGTGCCGCGCCCGGCGAAGACCTGGGAGGCGAAGCTCTCCAGCAGGGCCACGTCGCTGGGGCGATCGGGCACCTGAAGCAGCGTGGGCCCAAGCGGCCGAATCACGTTGCGGATCAGCTCCCCGAGCACGTTTCGGGTCTGGGGGTTCGTGAACTGATAGCCGCCCTGCTGCGCAGGAACCAGCGATCCCCAGCCGTGGTACATGATTCCCCGAACGGGCCGGGAGATCTTGGACCAGAAGGCTTCTCGAAGGTGATCGGGGGAAATGGTGATGAACCGCGCATCGGGGATCTCGTTCTCCCACGCCGCGCGTTTTGACGGATCTTCGGGCAGCTCCGGCGCCGTCTGCGACCGATACCAGATGATCTGCGTCATCTTCATCACTTGTTGATCGTTCGGCGCCCCGTCGGCCATGGCGAACAGCTCGTCGGCGGCCTGCCCGATCTTGATCGGATCGGGATAGGAATAGGTCCACTGCGAGACGACGTCCACGCCGCCGCCGCTTCCCCAAACGCTCGGCACGCGCACGGCCGGATCGAAGAACGTCCAGAGATCGTCGCGCCCGGTCGACTTGAGGCCCTTGTGCACCTGCGTGTGCAGCGGGTTCCAGCCGTCGCCGTCCTTCCAGAACCAGCGGTAGAAGGTGAGGAGGGGGTCGTCGTCGGGGACGACGCGGTTCTGCGGGAAGCCGTCGATGCCGGCATAGCGCACCCCGGCGCTTCCGACCGCTTGCTCGGGAATCTCGTAGCCCGCGAACTCGCGAAAGGCCTTCCGGTCGTGGTCGTGGAAGCAGAGACTCGTGCCGTCGCGGACCTCGGAATGGATCAGGGCCGCCTCCAACGCGGGGAACTGCCCAAAGGTCTTGGCGATCGACGCGCCGACGTTGTACCCGAACTGCTGGATCTCCGGAAAGCTGACGCAGGCGTTCTCTTGCTGGTAGGGCTCGCCGGCACGGTTGATGCGCTGATACTTCTCGGCGAGCTTCTGGTCGCGCGTCACCCAGCGGCCGGGATACGGATTGACCACCGCGCCGATGCCTTCGACCAGGTACCCGTCGAGCATTTCCGCCATTTCGCCCATGCGGCCCGACGTTGCCGCGTCCGTCGGTTGCCCGGCCGCCCAGATCCTGCCGTAGTCAACCGAATAAACGATCTGGTGGGTGAACCCGATCTCCTTGACCGTTTCGAGGTCGCCGCTCCCCCACATGACGACGGGCATCCGATGGGGCAAGGGCCGGGGGACAATCGATGCCGTCACCTCCTTCTCGGTTTCGTATTGCTTCGTCCCGGCCTTCGCCGACGCGGTCACCTGGAGCGTGTAACCGCCCGGTCGAAGCGTCGTGTCGACGGCAACGTCGACGGTGTGCGTTCCTCCCGGCGGGAGATCCGGCAAGGGGATCTCCTTTGTGTTCCCGTCGTGGGAGAGGCGAACCATCCCGTCGGTTACCGGCTTGCCGGTGTCGTTGAGAATCACCACGGGAAGCTGGGCTTCTTTCTCCATGCGCACAAACGCCGTGCGCGCCCCCGAAACGCTCACCTCCAGCGCACCGGAGAAGAAGGGCACGACGCCTTTCGAGATCCGCACCTCGTCGAGGAAGCCGGGGAAGCCGGAATGGACGCTGCCGTACCGGCAGCCGATCACCAGACCGTAACGTCCCGGAGCGACCGGCCCGCGTCCTTCGTGCGTGGAGCGGCCGATCGGTTTGCCTGCGAGAAAAAACCGCCCCGTCCCCGCGCCGTCGTAGGTGAACGCGACGTGATGCCATCGATCCGGCTCGAGTTGCACTTCGTCGGAATCGTACGCCGCCGAGTCCTCCCCGAAACCCAGGTAGGCCACGATCCGGCGCTTGTTGGTGCCCGACCGGCGCATGAAAAGGCAATAGTCCGAATTCGCCTCCGGCAGATCCTTGGCGTAGTGGAAGTATTTCTTGTCGAGCAGGAAGACCGTGGCGTAGTCGTCCATCTCCGGCTTGGGCTTGAACCACAATTCGAGCGTGAACGCACCGGGCGGCGTCAGCCGCGGGTCGTTCTGGGCCATGGCCCCCTGCGGCTTGTCGTTCTTCTCGTCCGCGGCGAGGGATTCCAGGCAGCCCCCGAAGCGCCCCGCGCCGGCGAACCGCGATTGGCCGCGCAACGTCAGGTCGTGGCCCTGTCCCGAATTGTCCTCGGCATCGCTCCCGCCGGTGAACTGCCACAGGGCGACGACGTCCGGCCCGGTTGCCTCCGGCCCCGTGTACGGTTGCTGCCACGGGGGGGCTTCCTGCTCTTCGCCGCCCCGACCGCTCGCGGCCAGGGCCCCGGCCAGCGTCACGGCAACAAGGGCAATCCTCGCGCAGAGTCGCTTCGTTCTCATGATTCACCTTCCCACGTGGTAGGAGTTGACGCGGCATCTTGCCTACGGTGAGGCACTGCCCCCTATCATTACCCCGAGTGGAGCCCGTCGCAAGGTCTTGGGAAAAACGGTTCTCTTCCTCACACACGGTTCTCATCCTCGCACAAGAACCGCCGCGATTGGCCGGAGTTGTCAGTGATGTGGCAAGCGGTTGCGGCACGGCGCCGGTTGGCGATAATTAGGGCGCGTGGTCCTTGTACCGCTTCCGTTCCCGGGGCCTCTCAGTATGCCAACTTCGGAAGCGATGCGCTCAATAGCCGGAGACAATCTGATGGTCCAAGCAATGCGCGCCCATAGCCGTCAACGCGTGGGGCTTCTTTGTGTCGTGGGGTTGTTGGGGTTGTCGGTGTCCGCGGCGACGCTCGACGCCGGCGCACCCGACCCGAACGCAGATCATCGTCTGGCCGAAAAAATCCTCCAAGCCACGGGAATCCGGGGTGGACTCATCGTTCACCTGGGCTGCGGCGACGGGAAGCTGACCGCCGCGCTCTCGGCAAACGACGCTTACCTCGTCCAGGGGCTGGACCGGGAAGCGGAAAACGTGGCCGGCGCCCGGAGGCACATCTGCAGCCGCGGGCTGTACGGCAAGGTGTCGGTCGCGCGGTGGGACGCCGATCACCTGCCCTACGCCGAGAACCTCGTGAACCTCGTGGTCGCCGAGGACCTCGGGGCGGTCTCGATGGACGAAGTGACTCGCGTCCTGGCGCCCGGCGGCGTGGCGTTGATCGCGGGGGCCGGCGGTAGTCGGGGGGCGGGGTCCGCAGGTCAGGGACCGGCGATCGAGTCGGAGACCGTCGAGATCGCGGGCGAGACCTGGAAGAAGACGGTCAAGCCCTGGCCCGATGGAATCGACGAGTGGACGCACTACCTCCACGACGCGACGGGGAATGCGGTGGCGCAAGATACGGTCGTCGGCCCTCCCAAGCGCTTTCAGTGGATTGGCACCCCGCGCTGGCTCCGCCACCACGACCACCTGTCGGGCCTGAGCGCCATGGTCTCGGCCAAGGGACGGCTCTTCTACATCGTTGACCTGGGGCCGCGATGGTCGGTGCAGATGCCCCCGCGTTGGACGCTGGCCGCTCGCGACGCGTTCAACGGGACCGTCCTCTGGCAGCGCCCGATCGACCCGTGGCACGCGCACCTTTGGCCGCTGAAACGGGGGCCGGCCGGGCTGATGCGCCGGCTGGTCGCCGAGGGAGATACCGTGTACGTCACGCTCGGCGTGGGCGAGGCCGTCACCGCACTCGACGCGGCCACCGGCCGTACGGTTCGCACCTACGAGGGCACGCAAGGGGCCGAAGAAATCATCCTTTCCGGCGGCACCCTGCTCGTGCTGGTCAATCCGGAGCTCGACGCCTACCAGGCCCTGCCGCGGGAGTCGGTCGACACGCTCCGCCGAGCCGGACGCGATTGGAACTGGGACGAGCGGCCCCGCCGGCTCATGGCGATCGAGGCCCAAACGGGCCGCGTGCGGTGGAGCCACAACACGCCCGTCGCGCCGGACACCCTGGCGGCGGCCGGCCCGCGCGTCTACTTCCACGACGGCGATCGCGTCGTCTGCCTCGAAGGGCAGGACGGCGGCCAGGTCTGGGCCTCGAAGCCGCTCCCCCGCTGGAAACCGATGCACGTCCTCTTCGGACCGACGCTGGTCGTGTACGACGACGTGGTCCTCTTCGCCGGCGGCGAGAACATGGATCCCATACGGGGCGGCAACGACACCATGACCGCGCTTTCGGCCAAAACCGGCGACCCCCTGTGGACCGCGCCGCATCCGCCGTCCGGGTATGCCTCGGCGGAGGACCTGTTCGTGATCGACGGGTTGGTCTGGTGCGGGGCGACGACCAATCCCAGAGACTCGGGGGTGTTCACCGGGCGCGACCTGCACACGGGCGAGGTCAAGGTCGAGTTCCCGCCCGACGACTGGCCCCACATGCCGCATCACCGCTGCCACCGAGGCAAGGCCACGTGCCAATACATCCTCACGTCGCGGACGGGCATCGAGTTCGTCGACCTCGCCTCGCAACACTGGACGGCCCACCACTGGGTCCGCGGCTCGTGCAACTACGGCGTCCTGCCCGCCAACGGGCTCCTGTATGCTCCGCCGCACTCCTGCGCGTGCTACCCCGTGGCCAAGTTGAACGCCTTCAACGCCTTGGCGCCGGCCGGAGCCGGGACACGCGCGGCGAGGGACGAGAACGACGAGGTCGCGCGTCTCGAGCGCGGCCCCGCCTACGGCGACCCGATCGAGCCTCCGTCATCCGTCGTCGATCCCCCGTCCTCCGACTGGCCGACCTACCGCCGCGACGCTGCCCGTAGCGGCTCCACCGAGGCGGTGGTGCCCGCCGAGCTGAAGCGCCTTTGGCAAGCGGAAGTCGGCGGCAAGCTCACCGGCGTCGTGGTCGCCGACGGCCGCGTCTTCGTCGCGTCGGTAGACCGTCACACCCTGCACGCCTTGGACGCCGCCTCCGGGCGCTCGCTCTGGGAGTTCACCGCAGGCGGTCGGGTCGACTCGCCGCCGACGGTCTGGCAGGGCCGCGTGCTCTTTGGCTCGGCCGACGGCTGCGTCTACTGCCTCCGCGCCGACGACGGCGCGCTCGTCTGGCGATTCCGCGCCGCGCCGGAAGACCGCTGGCTCACGGCCTTCGAGCAAGTCGAGTCGGCCTGGCCCGTCCACGGCAGCGTGCTCGTGCACCGAGACGCCGTCTACTGCGTGGCCGGGCGGAGCATGTGGCTCGACGGCGGAATGCGGCTTGTGCGGCTGGATGCCCAGTCCGGGCGCAAGCTCTCCGAGACCGTGCTCGACGACAAGTATCCCGGCACCGAAGACAACCTCCAGCGAGACGTCAAGTGGCCGAACCTCCCCGTGGCCCTGCCCGACGTGCTTTCCTGCGACGGCCGGCACGTGTACATGCGGTCCCAGCCGTTCGACCTGGAAGGCAAACGGACCGAGGTGATCACAACCCGAGACTACTCGGAGCAGCGGGGCGAGACCGCGCACCTGTTCTCGCCCACGGGATTCCTGGACGACGCGTGGTGGCACCGCTCCTATTGGATGTACGGCCGCTCATTCATCGGAGGCGCGGGCGGCTGGCACCTTGCCGCCTATCGGGCGCCGGCCGGAAGGATACTCTGCGTAGACGACTCGGCGGTCTACGGCTTCGGCCGGGCTCCCCTCCGATTCACCGGGACGCCGATCGCCTACCATTTGTTCGCCTGCGCCAAGGAGCCGGACATCATCAATCCCGACCCGAAACGGCCGCCGCGAAAACAAGGCTCCTCGATCTTCGGCCAGGTCGTTCCCACGCGGCTCGCCTACCAGTGGTCGGAGGCGGTGCCGCTGCTGGCAAGGGCCATGGTGGCGACGGACCAGAAGCTCTTCATCGCAGGGCCGCCCGCGGTGGCCGACGAATTGGAAGTCTATGGCCGCTACGGCGACCCCGAGACGCAGGCCGAGATGGCCGAGCAGGTGGCCGCGTTCGACGGCCGCCAGGGCGCCATCTTGATGGCGGTGTCCAAGACGGACGGCAAGAAGCTGGCGGCTTACCGACTCGAGTCCCTCCCCATGTTCGACGGCCTGGCAGCGACCTCGGGCCGGCTGTTCCTGTCGACCTCCGACGGCCACGTGCTGGCCCTCGGCGCCGGTGATGGCCAGCCGCTGGAAGCGGCGCCCGACGCGGAACCCGGGCCGGTGCCGACCGGAATACCGGGGTTCGTCGAAACTAAATCGCACCCGGACTTCCAGCACCTGGCAACCATCGGGATCACTTCCTCCGACGTCGGCTACCGGATGCAAACGGCCCCGCGAGAGGTCGGGCTGGCGCTCAAGAAGCTCGCGGCTCCTCTCACCAAGCGAGCCGAGTTTCGTGTCCGCGTGCGCCCCACCCCCGGCGTACCTTCGCCCGATACGCCGGGCAACGGGTTCTTCGTCTTCGGCGATACAAGCGACGAGGAGAACCTCGTTAAGTGCGGGTTTCGCATCAGCGGCAAGCGCCTGTTCATCGTTCAGGGACCGTTGCTGGGCGGGCGCTCGACGGGCAAGCCCGCCGACGTCAAGGCGAACGAAGTGGCGGAACTCCACGTCGTCGTCGATCTCGACGCGCAGAAGGTCTCCCTGACCATGCACGGGGAAACCGTCGAGGCGCCGTTGGAGCGCCCGCTCGACGCGATCACCTGGATCGGCTATTGCCTGACCAGCGTCACCACGGACTTCGCCCCCATCGACGTCACCGTCCCGTGAGACTTCTCGGCGCCGGCCGGCAGGGCCGAACCCGACGCAGGATCGTTTCCCAACGTGGGGCACGTTTCCAACGTGCCAACGTGCTCCACGAGATGCGCGCCGCGGGACCCAAGATCACGGTCCCCCACCCGAATAGCCTCCCAACGGGCTGCTTGCCGGCCGTTTGATTGAACCGAAGTCGAGGTTGCGTCGACTGTTAGGCGGAACGCGGAGCGTCCGGCCTTTGCGGACGGAGCCGGCGTCCCTATACTCAACGCAGCGGTTAAGACCATTCCCCACCCCCCAATCGTGGAGGTACCCGAGAGATGACACGACGACGCTTGTTCCCAATCTTGCTGCTACTCGGGCTCGCGATGGCCGTGCAGACGGTCGCTCGGGCCGACGACGTGCTGGACGTCATCCCCGGCGACGCCCTCGGCTTCGTGGCCGTCAACCGCCTGGCAGAGACCGACGCCAAGGTCCGGAAGACGCTCGAGGACGTG
>DATKZH010000570.1:0-2497 GCA_035528065.1 Thermoguttaceae bacterium
GGCCAAAACCTCCAGCATATCCGCAACCG
Source organism: Thermoguttaceae bacterium (assembly GCA_035528065.1). Classification (GTDB taxonomy): domain Bacteria; phylum Planctomycetota; class Planctomycetia; order Pirellulales; family Thermoguttaceae; genus DATKZH01. The sequence continues at coordinate 30 of DATKZH010000570.1, forward strand.
CGTGTTCTGCAAGATGCCAACCGCAAAGTCGTAAACGTGTTCCCACAGAATCCCAACTGCGAAGCCGTAAACGTGTGCCCCGCAAGATTCCAACCGCGAAGCGGTTTCACAACAGAGCCCGGGGTAAGCGGAGCGGCGCAGCCGCGGAGCGCCACCCCGGGTTGCGGAAGCCCTCGAATCCCGGAACGCTGAAAGGGTTCTACAGACAGTGGAAACCGAAAACGCCCCCAACAGGCGGCGACGATCTCCCAACTTCTTGACAAGCAAGTACTTGCGTGCGACAATTCGCCCCATGGCTCGGGCGCTGAAGTAGACTTGTTTCGAGCACAGACCATACGGCCGGATGATCGACATGCGTCCTGTTGGAGCAGCCCGCGATGCAGGTACCCACACGGCAAGACGCGTGCAGTTCACGCTACGGCAACTGCTCTTCGGCACGCTGTTGATTGCAGTGATTATGGCCCTGCCAAGAATCACCGGTTCGCCGATTGCCTCCATCCTTTGTTCGGTTCTTCTGTTGGCAAGGTGCATGTGCCGGTTCGCCTACGCTGACGTGTGGGCGGTGGTCGTGTTCTGGCTGGGTGCCGAGATGCTCGCTTGGTGCGGCTTGGCCTGGGCGTACTTGGGCCGTTTGGACAAACCCGCTTTTCTAAGCTATGGTGGCTCGTTGTTGGTTCTCGCCAGTGCCGTTATGTTTCTGCGCATGGCACTTGCGCGGCAGCCCAAGGACATATGGCAAATCGCCCACGCCGGTTTCGTCCTCTTGTTGCTGTTGATCTGGTGGTGTTTCGTCCCGGCGTTCGGCGATGCGACAATAGCGGCAATGCGTGCCCGAGTCAGGACGGAAAACAATGCCGCGATGAACAACGCGGTGGCGCAGGTCGAGGCGATTCGAGAGGAACTCGGCCGAGTTCCCCGCAACGATGAACTCGCCGATCTTCTGGAGAAACCGCTCCCGTCAATCCAGATAAATGGCGTGGCGCACCCGATCGAGTATAATCGCGAAAGCCCCGATCACTACCATTTGTACTTCCTTGTCTACTGGGACGCGTACGATATCTACAGGTATGACAGCCGGTCTCCACGAAAAGGTTGGGTCGGAGGACAAATCGAACCTTGAAACTCGCACCCCAATGCATGCCGAGCAAGCGGAGCAAGGCTGCGAGTATGCTTTGGGCGATTGCCCAAGGCAACTGCAAGGATGTCGCTTCTCCCCTGGACCACAGGACGTATCTCTGGTACTATTACCTGTAGATCGAGAAGGAGCACGAGACATGTCTGGACGATCTCCTGATATCGAGCAATACATCCAGCAGAAAGTTGCCAGCGGGCAGTTTGCTTCGTCGGAGGAATTCGCGCTGGAGGCGATGCGTCTTTACCGGGATTTGGAGGTCCGTCACGAGTTGCTCCGGGGCGACGTTCAAGCTGCGTTGGATGAAGCTGAGAAAGGCTTGTCCGAGCCTCTCGACGTGGACGCCATCAAGAAGGAACTCATCGACGAATCGGCTGACCAACTTCGGGCGTGACAATGTTGGCGTCTCATCATTGGACCGGGAAGGAGGGAACTGCGGTCCTTTGATCCTCGCGTTTTCCAGGAGGTTCCCGTAGATGATCCCCGAAATCACCCACAGCTTCGCCATGACCTTGGATTTCCTCCGCCGGTTGGTGGCCGACGTGGATGATGGGATGATGACGGCTCAAGCGGGCGACGTGGTGAACCATCCGGCCTGGACGATCGGACATCTGGTCTATAGTTGCCAGGGCATGGCCGGCGAACTGGGCGTGCCGGGATGGCTGCCCGAGGACTGGGCCGCGCGCTTCGGCACCGGCAGTACGCCGCTGGCGGATCGGGCGGCCTATCCGTCGAAGCGCGAACTGCTCGATCGCCTGCAAGAGGGTCAGCGGCGGCTGGTCGAGGCGCTGAACTCCATCAGCGAAAGCGACTTGTCCGTGCCGCTTCCCGACGAGCAATGTCGCGACCTGCTGCCGACCCTCGGCCACGCCGTCGTACATATCCTCGTAGCGCACGCGGCCGAGCACGTCGGCCAGATCATCGTCTGGCGCCGCGTCCTGGGCCTGGGGCCGCTTCGGGAAGTCTTCATCTAGCCCCGACTGTTCACAACAGCTCACAGTGACCCGGTTTATCGGGGCCATATAGTAGACCGCATGAATGCGGTCACTACAAACGGTCCATGAATAATCCGGCTCCCGCCTCATTACCGCTACCGCCCACCCGCCGGCAGGTGGCACAAGCCCCGCCCGCCGTCGTATCAGCCCGTTCATAGGGCGACCTATATTTCAAGGTGGCGATGCGGCGGCCGCAGCGTCTGCGCTGACGGTGTGTCTTCCCCCCAGAACGCCACGCCATGAGGAACGCCATGGATGAAGAAACCCAATCCCCTCGCCGGAAACTCGGCTTCGACAACCTCCTGGTCTACGTCGGGGCCGTTCTGCTGTTGCTGGGCATC
>DATKZH010000571.1:0-13766 GCA_035528065.1 Thermoguttaceae bacterium
CCCCAACCCCAACGGGGTTGCACCCCGCGCAACCCTCGAGCGGGCGCTGTGCAACCCCTTCGGGGTTGATGGGCGACGTCGGAACCGGGACCCAGGGTAGCTGCGCAACCCTGGGCTGTGTTGTTGAACGCCTTCGGCGTATGGGGATGGAACACAAACGGGACACCATGTGGCGAGTGATTGACCGCCGTTTTGAGCAGCCCACACGCCGTGTGCCGCAACCAGCGGACGGCACACGGCGTGTGCCTGCTACTCCGCAGGTAGAGAACAACGCGACTATTTTTCTTTGGCCGCGGCGAAATGCCCTGCGGCCTCTTGGACCGTCAACGGACGATTGTAGAGGGCCACCTCGTCGATCTTGCCCTCGAAGTTGAACAGGTTGTCGTTGCGCCCGCCGAGGAAGAGTCGGGTTACGTCGGGCGGGCAGCCGGGAGCGACCTGGCCGGCCAGCTCGGGGTCGGTCCGACCGTTGAGGTACACGGCTACCTGGTGGCCGTCGCGAACCAGGACGACGTGGTTCCAGGTGCGGAGCTCGATCTCGGTCGTGCCGACGAGCACTTGCTGCAGGTCGTCCCCGTTGCAGAAGAAGAGCTTGCCGGCGGCGCCCGTTTCCTCGTGCTTGCCGCCGATGCCCAAGTGGTCGCCGGGGGCGCCCTTGGCGCCGTCGACGCCCCGGGAGAACAGGTAGCCGGTGACGGCCCTGGCGTCGACCGGCATGCCGTTCCAGAACCAGAGCTCGACGCTGTACTGGCTGCCCAGCTCGGCGAGCTCCGCCTTCATCCGCCCGCCGGCGAAGTGGGCGGCCCGGTTGACGTGGCCCGCGCCGCAGAAGCCGGGCGACTGGGGCCCTTCCAGATGGAAGGCCACGCCGGGCCCGTACACCCCGGGGCTTGCACGGCCGGACACGTCGGCGGCCTGCGGCCCGGCCAGTTCGTTCAGCCGCCAGTAGGCGACCGGCTTCGAGTCGAGCACGGCCTTGGCATACGGCCCCAACGGATCGACCGGCTTGCGACGCGGCCTTCCAGCGACCTTCTCCAAGAGGGAGAGCACCGTATCGACGATCTTCGGCTCGGCCTCGACCTCCAGCCCGGCGGAGCGGGCCGGCCACGTGGTGTAGCCGCCCAAGAAATGTTGCTCCGGCGGTGGGATGTAACCTTCGGCCCCGTTGGCCAGCTCGTAGTTGAACGTCGGCTGCAAGGGGCTCTGGGCCTTGATTTTCAAGCCGGTGATGCCGTATACCTCGCTGGGAATGGCCGCCATGCCCAGCTCGCCGACCCGAACGGCCTGGAGCTTCAGCTCGCGGACCGGGTCTTCGTGCAGAAACACCTGCTCGCGCGCGTAGACTTCGGGGTGGCTCGTCGGCTTTCGACCCTCCAACGCGTCCACAGTCCGTTTGGCCCACGCGAGGCGTGCTCGGTCGGGCGTGCGGCGTTTGAGCGTGAGCGTGGTTTCGGCCATCGCCAGCGGGACCCAGTCGTGGTAGTCGATCTTCGTGTACGCCTCGTAGGCCATGTCGGCCATCTCTTGGGCGTACTTGTCGATGCTCCGCGGCTTGGCCGGCCGGCTGTAGTCCATCCAGTGCAGGTCGCCGCTGGTGCCCTGCGACATGATGCCCACGAAGGGTGGATCGAGCTCGTCGGCCCCGATCCGCTCGGCGATCATCCGGCAGAAGCGGCCGTAATAGTCGGCCGAGATGGGGGCGGCGCCGTAGTAGTGCATGGAAAAGTTGGCCAGGAGCGCAACCGGCCGGCCGGCCGGCGATTGGACGGAGAGGACCGAGAGGCCCGGATCGTCCGGCCCCGCTGGCCCCACATAGTCCGGGTTCTGGTACCCCGGATGCATCATCGCCCGGACGGTCCGCCCGCCGAACGGGTCCATGCCGACCCGATCCGGCCGGAGGATCCAACGCCGGCAGTTGGTGTGGTCGGGGGCGGAGGCCACGTTCCAGCCGACCCGGGCGGGGGCCAGGTTTTTTGCAGCCAACCGGATGGCCTGGGCGATCCAGCCGGGTAGTAGCGACGTGTAGTTCTCGTCGACGCCCGTCCCCAGCGCCCCGACCACCGACGGCGCGCAGTGCGTGTGCGTGGCCGCCACGAGCATGCGATCGGTGGGGATGCCGGTCGCCTCCTCGGCGATCCCCTTGGCCTTGTCCACGAGATCGCGGGGCATCAGGAGCGTGTCGACCACGCAGATCGCCAGGCGGGTCGCCCCGTCGTCGAGAACCAGGGCCCGGGCGTGAAGCGGGTCTTTCACCTCGCCCGCCGTCCGCTCCAGAAACCCCCCGCTAACGACCGCGGGCAACTGCTTGGGCGTGATGTCGACGCACGAGGCGCCGGCGCGGAAGACCTTCTCGGCGCCGGCGGACGGCCGACTTCCGCTCGCGCCCGATACTTCCCGACTGGCAGTCCCAAGCCAAAGGACCGCAAGCAGCCCGAGGACAAGCGTGGTGATGCTGATCCGCATGGTGTGTTACCTCCTGCTCAAGAAAGGGCCAGAGCTCACGACGGGCGTCTCAAGTCCTAGATCGCGCCGCTCAGCCTCAGCCGATAGTAGGCCGATTCCGCCGGAAAAAACTGGGAGATATACAGCCGTTCGTAACGGTAGTGGCGAATGGCCTCGAGGATCGCCGGCGCGTGGCGCCGCAGCACGGCCGGGTCGGGACAGAGGGTGATGACCCAGGCGGCAAACAACGGCTCGCGCATTAGCCGGACCTCGTATCCCCGCCGGGGCGAGAGGGAATCCAACAGCTCAAGTTGTCTCACGGCCAGATCGCGAGCCTCCTTCACGGACTTCTGCTCGCGCCACAGTGAATTCATCGCGCGCCAGTCCAGAAGGAACGTCTGTTGATCGTTGTTGTCGAACTCCAGGGCCAGGGGAAGGCTTTCCGCGGCGACCGCCGCGCTTGCCCTGAGCCCCTCCTCATACGCGGCCTTGAGCCGGGGATCGCGTTCCAGCTCCCACAGCCCGCGCAGCCCGACGACGCCCGGACAGGCCGTCCAGGTGTGATACGTTTTCAGGGCCGAGACCATGCCTTGGGCGCACGTTTCGAGCCGCCCGGGCTTGCCCGAGCGGTTCTTCTCGGCGACCGTCTGCCGGTAGAGGTCTTCCCATTGCCGGTCGCCGCTCACGTCGGCGGCCATCTTGAGGAGAAACAGCAGGCGCGGCGCGCCCCACCAACCGAAATCGGCGAACGAGCCGAAGCCGTCGAACGGAGGCCGATCGCCGGGGACCTTCCACCCTCGGCTCCGCAACGCTTCGACCACCTCGATGATCTCGGCCTTCACCTGCCGGCGTTCGACTTCGTCGGGGATCTCGCTTTGCAGGTAGCGCCACATGCCGTAGAGCCAAGGGAGCGTCTGGTCGTTCGACCCCAGCGCGTAGTGCGCGCTGCCGTCGGCCGTCAAGCCCCGGGCGATGAAGCCCTTGGTCTCGCCGACGGTGGCCAGCTTCATCAGCCCCCGGGCGATCCGCCGCGCCTTCTCGCGGTCCTCGGCCTGGCGAGTGATCGTCCACCGATGGATGGCCCCCTCGATATAGAGCCCGCCAAACATCGCGCCGTCGGTGACCGAGATGTCCCAGGAGAGGGCGTTCGGCTTGTCGGCGAGGCACTCCTCGGGCGTGGGTAGGACGACCTGGCCGTCCATGCCGGCGTGGTCGTAGAACGTGTGCCACGTGGGGTCGATGAACCGCCGCCAAAGCTCGTGGTGCGCCCGGTCGACCGCCTCGTCAATCGCCGGCCCGTCCGTGCCGCGATCGCCGGTCGGGCGTTCCTCCCCGGCGTGCCCCCGGCCGGGCAGACACATCGCCCCCGCGACCGCACCCGCACCCAGGACGCAATCCGCCAAGAACCCCCGCCGAGTCACGTCCGATTCACGACGTTCCACCACGGCAGTTGCTCGAACACGGTCCATTTTCGCACCTCCTCACGTTCCGGTTCACGAGGTCCACTGGTTCCCAAGCCCCGACGCTCACGGCAGCTTCTCGACGATCAGCCGATCGAAGCGGACCCAGCGGACGACGTCTTTGGAACCGTTCTGCGTGAAAAGGCCGAAGCGTGGTTTGCCCTTGGCCTCGAAGGTACACCTGTCGGCGCTGGACCAGTCGTCCTCGTCCTTGAGCCGCCACTGGCCGGTGACGCCGTCCGATTCGACCGCAAGACGCAGTTGCAGGTTGGCCGTGGGGACTTCGATCTTGCTGATCACCTTGCCGCGACCGGCGATCTCTCGGGCGACGACGATGTACATCTTGCCGTCGATTTGCTCGCTGATGAGCTTGATGAAGTTATCGTCGTCCACGTACCAGAGAATGCCGGCCTGCTCCCACTTCTCCTTGGGCTCGTGGGCCACGGTCACGCGTGCCGCCATCGCCTGAGCGGGGAGGGCCTTGAAGAGGAGAAGATTTTTGGCGTCGTTTCCGCCCCAAATGCGCCCCGCCTGCGAGCGGACGTGAAGGTGGCCGTCTTCGATGCGCCATTCCTTCTTGTCCTCGCGGACCCACGCGAGATCGGCATGGAGCTTCCCTTGAAAGTCCTCTTGCAGGAGAACATCCCCATCGGCCGCCAGCAGGAACAGGCCCGAGAGAATCAGCGAGGAACCTAGCATCGGTTTCAGCCTCCGGTGAGTGTGAGTTCCGTCTGAGTGACTGTCCCCAGTGTATCGGCTGGCAAATCCAGATGCCAGCGATTTCACGATTCCCCGCCCTCCCAGCCGCCGAAGTCGGCAGCAATCCAGTTCTCCCCGCCGGGATTCCTGTTGTGCCCCCGAAATTCTCGCGCCGTCCACACTGCGCAGCGCCCGCCCACGTCAATCGCAGTCGTTGCTTGGGGCGCTCCGCCGGACTGTGTATAGGTATCGCGCCAAGTCTTCTACGGTTTCGATATGCTCGACCACGTCGCCCGGGATCTGAAGCGAGAACACCGTTTCGATAGTGATGAGCAGGTCGACCGCGGCGCCGTCGAACTCCATCGAGAACAGGTCTCGAAACTTCGTCGCGGGATGGATCTGAGTGAACGGCACGCGCAAAGCGGTCGCCAGAAGGCCACGAATCCTCAGGGCCAAGGCGATGTACTCCGGCTCGCGACTGCCGAGACGCCGCACGAATTCCGATTCGGATATCGCCGTGTACGAGCGCAAGTAGGCGCGCCGTGCCGCACGCTGACGACGGGGCTCCAACGCCAGCACAAGGACGAAAACCAGGAAACCCGCGACGGCGACTACGGCAAGCCAAAGGGTCATACTGTACTCCGGCGTGACTTGCGTATCGGAAAGGCTGCGTCCGCGACACATCCTTCCTCCCACACGACCGCACCGGATAATCGCAGGGTGAGTCGAGCGAAGAGAAACCCGCGCTCGATGCCCTCGACCTTCACAGCAGCGATTTCAGGTGCTTCAAGCTCCGCTCCGCCTCGTCGATCGAGCCGCATTCGACGGACATCACGATATCGCGAGGGGCCTTGCGGATGATCGCGATCACGCGGGCCCAGTCGATCACGCCGTCGCCGCAGGCGCAGCCGACGGGCGTGCCGCTCACCCTGCCGCGCTCGGCCTCGGAGTGCTCGACGGTGATGTCCTTGGCGTGCAGATGGACGAGCCGGTCGCAGACCCGCTCCAGCCAGGCGTACACGTCCTGGCCGGCCAGGTAGGCGTTGCCCGTGTCGAGGTTGATGCCGATGGCCGGGGAGTCGACGAGGTTGTAGATGCGGTCCAGGCCGTCGGGCGTCCTGGAATACTGGGCGTGGCACTCCAGGCCGATCATCACGCCGCGGGGCTCGGCGATCTTGGCGGCCTCGTAGAGGGTGTATCGCATCAGCACGTGGTCTTCCTCTTCGGTGGTCCACGGGGCCTTGATGCCCTCGTCGGTGTTGACCACCGGCACGCCGATCTCGGCGGCCACGCGGATCGCCATCTTGAGGTACTCGCCGTGGACCTCGGGCCGGCAGATGGGCCCGTGGGCCTGGAGGCCCGAGATCTTCACACCCGCCGCGTCCGCCGCCCGCTTCATGCGGTAGGGGTCGTCGAACATGGAGACGGTGTGGTAGTAGTGGGCCTCGCTCATCAGCTCGCGGCCGAAGTGGACCATCGGCTCGATGTACTCGTAGCCCAGCTCGGCGGCCTTCTCGACGCCCCACTCGAACGGCTTCTCGTGACGCCGAATGGCTTCCATATTCATTCCGACGTAGAGATTTCCCATGACGTTCCTCCTGATCTTGTGCTTGTTGGGGTCAATGTCGTTTAACCGCAAGCCGGAGGCGTGCGCGTCCGGGCAACGCAAACACGCGGTCGCGCGCACGCCTCCGGCTTGCGGCTAAACGAGGTACTCGTTACTTCGACGGCACCAGCGCCGCGGACGTGCTCCCTTCCCAAGTGCGGGGCTCAACACGTGCGATCATAGCCGGAACCGGGCCGCGGGCCAAGTACCGGCCCCCGATTCCTGCTCAACGCGAACGCTGCTTCCGCACATCGGGCTCGAAAACCGCGTCAAGCGAGACCGGCTTTCCTTGGGCGTCGAGCGGATCGACCACCGCGATCTTCTCGGGCCCAAGTGCGGCCGCCAGATCGGGAAGATCGTACACGCGAAGGGCGCCGTGCACCACGCCCGCCAGTTGCTGCTCGGCCAGCGGCGTGCGGACCACGTCGGACCAGGAGATCAGGCCGTTCTGTAGCTTGACCGAGGCGAACAACTCGGGCGCAAGCGCCGCGGCATGCAGCGCGGGCGGCCCGGTCCGGCCGATGCTCACCAGATGCACGCGGTTCGGCCGCTCGCCGGCTTCGTAACCGGCCAGGAACCGGGCGCAGACCAAAACGTCTTCGGCGCGCATCGCCAGGTACGACGTATCGAGCATGTAGGCCAGGTAGAGCTCGCGCCACTCGGAGCCGAGGTATTGCGCGAAGCCGTGCTTCTGCGCGTTCCGCGTTTCGCCGAGGCCGCGCAGGTCGACGGCCAGGACGAGATGCCCCTCGCCGGCGAGCTTCTCGATCGGGCCGCCCGGGTCGGCGTCGGCCTGCTTGCCGTCGGCGTGTAGGTAGAGATACGCCTCGCCGCTCGGTTCCTTGGGCACCAGCGCCAGCGCCGGCAGGTGGATGCCCGGCTCGGGCCGCAGCACGAGCTTGTCGATGCGATGGCCTTCGCGCTGGAGCGTCGCGACCTTCTCGCACTTCGGCTCGGGCAACTCGCCGAGACGCCGAATGCCCGTGATCCGCCGGACTTCCTCAAGGGCTTTCGCCTTGCCGGCCTGTTGCCAGAACTCCTTGCGCGCCGGGGCGAGCTTGGATTCGAGCTCGATGTTCAAATCGTAGACGCTTCGCGCCCCCGGCAGGAGCATGACCTCGCCTTTCGGGGTGCACCATACCTCCTCGTCGGCGGACACGGGGAACTCCGGCTCGGTGATCGCGTCGTCGATCCCCAGCAGCCACCGCCGCATCCAGCGTGCGGCCGCCACGCGCATCGGCTCGGGCCAGCCGTGCTTGCCGTCGGTCTCGAACAGGTCGACGCGCTCGGCGAATCCCAGCCGCTCGCAAAGGCGCTTGGACTGGCGGAACAGGCTCCACGCCCCGTCGATGTCGAAGTAGTCGTTCGTGGCGGTCATGATCAGCGTCGGCTTGGGGGCCCGCATCATCACGTAGTCGCCGTGGTCCATGCCGTAGGCAATCTGGGCGTGTATGTTCTGCTCCGCGTCCTGGGGCCCAATCGTCTCCAGAAGCCGCCGGAAGCCGCAGAGGTAGCAGCCCGGGGCCGCGGCGACGATGCGGTCGTCCAGCGCCATCAGGTAGCTGGTGAGCGTGCCGCCGCCGGAGATGCCCGTGCAGCCGATCCGCTCGGGGTCGACCTCCGGGCGACTTTGCAGATAGTCGATCGCCCGCATGCCGTCCCAGACACGGTAGGTGGCCGTGTTGCGCCCCAACAGTGTCGCCCCCACGCCGGCCAGGCAGTGGCCCATGGTGCTCGATGCGATGATCGGCTTGCCGTCGTCGCCGACGAGTTGGTGGCGCTCGCCCTGGTCGATCGGGTCGTAGCAGAGCGCGGCCATTCCGTTCTTGGCGATGAGGATCGGCGCCCGCTGGTAGAGGTCCCGGGCCTTGCCGTTGGCGCTGTGCCCGCACGGGACCAGCACGCCGGGATAGGGCGGCTCGGCATCGGGCAGGTAGAGGATCGCCGTGACGTAATGCCGCGGCTGGCTCTCGAAGATCACCTTCTCGATGCGGTAGCCGTCGCGGTCCTCCTTGCCGACGACCTGCGGGTTCAGCGGTGTCCGCTCGGGAAAGCCGCCGAGCTGGTCGACGAAGAACTCCCGCATTCGCTTCTGGTAGGCGGCGACGTCCTCCGGCGTCTTGATCTTCTCGTACTCCGCGTCGCGGCGGTCGAGCGCTTCCAAGGCACGCCCGAGCAAGTAGGCGCGCATCATCTCCCGCGGGGCGACGCCGTCGATCGCGTCGGGCAGCACCGTGAGGTCGTCGTCGGCAGCCGCCGGAACCGCCAGCAGCAAACACGTGACAAAAAGCAGTGGTCGGGTCATCGGATTCTCCTTCAGTCTTGCCAGTGCGTCCGCGGCAGCACGTTGAGGATGCCCATGCCTCCCACCGCCGGGATGATCGGGTCTACGTCAGTCCGCTCAGGACCTCCTTGAGATAGCCGATGCAGTGCGTCATTCGCTTATGCTCGAGGTCGAGATGCTCTTCGTGGGACAATCTGTCGATTTCCTCCACCAGTCGGAGCTCGTCGATGTCGATCGCCTTTCCTCGAACGTGGCGCAGCGTCGCGGCAACCTGACGGGCCGTCTTGTGGCGGAAGGGAATCCAGAAACGGTCTTCGAGCCAATTGACCTCGAAGTGCTGGCCGTTCATCATCTCGATGGAGATGCCCATTTCCGGATCGACGTGCTTCAGGAGTCGCTCCGTGATTTCCGGCAGGCGCAGGCTGCCGCAGCCAAGCGGCACCATCGTGAAGCGGAAGCCGCGTGCGACCTCTTCAATGGCGAAGTCCTTGTAGTGCGTGGCCACGGTGTGCGGTCCGAGCACGTCGGCCGCCTCGGTGGGATCGTCCAGCGTGCCGATCGTGTTGCCCACGTCGAACAGCACGCCCACGTTGGGCGAACCGACTCGTTGGATCATGTCGCGCAGCTCCTCGACGGTGAAGTCGAGGTGGTTCTCCACGCCGATCGTGACGCCCAGCGACTTGGCCAGGGGGGCCAGCTCGCGCAATCGGGCTTCGCACTGCTTGGCGTGGTCGTCCCAAGCTTCGAGGGTGGCGATCTTGTCCGGGCGCATCAGCATTCCGAACGTGCAGCCGACGACCTTCACCCCCAAGGCGGCCGCACGCTTCATCGTGTCTTCGTACTTGCTCCATTTCCCGAGAGCGGTGCCGCCGTGCACTTCCAGGAGCACGTTCAACTCCTCCGCACGGCGACGAAGGCGCTTCAGCCCGTCTTCATCCAGGTCGCGGATCATCGTGAAGAAGAGCTGGGCCACCTCGCCGCCCGCCCTGTGACTCGCCTCGACGAACTCCACGGCGTCGAACTTCTCGCCCGGCCGGTCCTGGTAGGTAAACAGACCGATCGAGTACTGATAGCCGTACGCGACGGCGCCGACGCGGTTGCGAGCGCGTCGGCCACCGCCTCCCGAGTCGCCGCCGACGGCCGCTCGCGTCGTTTCCGCATCGGAAGCAGCAGGCCCCGTTGCGAATCCGGCTCCCGCCAGAGTTGCCGCCGAAGCGAGGAAGCCACGCCGGGAAAGGCTCATACGTTGCATCGCCTGGGTCTCCACTGAGTTCACTGTCGCTTGATATCGTCGTCGGAAAGCTCCTGCATCGGAACCCGCCGGGCCTCCGGGTCGCTGGGGGAGGCCATCTGGTGCGTCTGCGGGTCGCCGAACGTGCCCGGCCAATCGGCTTTCGAGCTCTCGGCGATCCGGGTCGCCACGATCCCGTCCTGGTAGAGATCGCCGCTGAGGATCATCCCGTGGGCGGCGATGCACGTGGCGCAGGAAGTGACCGGCCGGCCGTAGTCGAGGACCTCGTCCAAGTGGCCGTCGGACGCCCGGATCCGCAGCAGTTGGCTTGCGTCGGGTCCGTTCTGCGTTTCTGCGTAGAGGTAGCCGTCGACGTAGGGGACGTTCATGATGCTCGCGAAGGCGAACTGCGAGGCGTCGAGCCGCCAGGCGACCCGGCCGTCGGCGATCGAATAGGCCGTGACGTGCTTCCACTCGTCGCCCGAGTACTCCTTGCTCCACGAGTTCCCGCCGCCGACCACCAGCTTCCCCTCCGCATAGGTGAGGGTCGACTTCTTGCCGATCGGCAGCGCCGTCTTCTCCCAAACGAGCCGGAGGTCCTTGTCGTACACGCGAATGGCCGAGTCCCATTCGGGCTTGCCATACCATCGCGTGGCCACGAAGTAGCCGTGGGGGTCGTCGACCAGCACGGTGTTCCACGAGATGCAGATATTGGGCTTGTCGACCTCGACCGCTTGGAGCACATGGCCGTCTTCCGCTCGTATCTTCAGCACCTTGCCGTCGCACTGATAGAAGACCCAACCCCGCTGTTGGTCGACGCAGGGAGTGATCCCGCCGGTAGTCCGCCGTTCGATGCACCAAAGATCCTCGCCCGTCTCGCCCGACATGGCGTGCAGCCCGTTCTGGCAGGCCATCAGGATGATCTTCGAGCCATCGTCTCGCTGGTAGTAGGAGTAGCCGAAGAAGTACGCCCCGGGCTGGTTCGGGGCACTGATCCAGTCGACTTCGCCCGTGTCGCGCCGGATCGCCGTGGTCCGCTTCTTCTCGTGCTCGTGGGCGATGATGAGCCGGGTGCCGTCTCGCTTGTCGAAGACGAGAGGAGTGCTGTCGTACGTTCTGGCGAAACGGTACGTCCGCAGCTTTCGGAAGGTGCGCACGTCGAAGGCAACGACGCTGGGGAAATCGGGCGACTTCTCGACGCCTTCGCGCCGACACCCGTCCGTCGAAGTGAAATACGCGACGCCGTCCACGACCACTCCTCCCTGGGCGTAGTAGTCCAGCCCGGAGGGCGATTCCGGGTCGACGACCTTGGGCTTCTCCTGCGACAGGGCGCCGCAGGCTAGAACAACCCAAAGCCCCACCAGCGCGAAGCCGACGGAAACCGATCGTTTTCTCATCCGCTTGGTCTCCTCCTGCGAAGTGCCGGCTATTGGCGCTCGACGCACACGACTTGCACGCTGCGCGTCGGCAGTGATAGAACAACTCCCGTCCCTCGCTTGACGTCTACGGTCAATGACTCGGCGATCTCGTCCATCTGATCGTCGCCGTCGGCGTCGGGCCCTCGCGTCACCCGGCACGTGCCCGGGGCAAGCTCCCAGAGACGCATCGTCACCTGGCGATCCTCGGGCTCGAGGTTGCACGCCAGGAGCTTCACGTGCTTCTGGTCCGTCTCGAGCACCAGCGCGGCGAACTCCGGCGTGGTCCCCTCCCAGCTTACGGCCATGGTGGGGTACTTGGCTTCGATCGGTCCGTAACCGCCGGTGTACATCAGCATGAGCATCGTGGCCGCCGTCTGGATGGAGTGGGCCAGGTGGTCGTTGCTGGTGACGCGCCGCTCGGTCGGGTCGTAGAACCAACTCGTGAGCGGCTCCCAGAGGTCGGTCAGGTCGCAGCTTAGATTGTAGCAGCCGTCAACCAGAAGCTCCTTGTCGCCCGTGGCGAGCCAGCCGACGTAGAGCTGCGCCCCGCACGCCCGGCGTGCCATTCGGAACGCGCCGACCTCCAGGGGCTTTCGGACCCACAAGCCCGGCGTGCTCGTGTCGACGTAGGCGTAGCTGGCATACCGGTCGTCCATCACGCCGGCCAGGCGCCGGCTCCACCGGGCGAAGTGGGGATCGAACTGCTCGTCGCCGGTGAGGATGCGCCACATCGAGGCGATCACCGCAAGCTGGTCGCCCAGGCCCATGTGCTCGTGGTCGCCCGACTGCATCAACGGCAGGTCGGCGCGGTTGTTCTCGACCAGGAAGTACCGGATCGTCTCCTCCGCGGGCACGAGGTACTTCCGATCGTCGCTGAGCAGGTAGCAGCCGATCAGGTGATAGTGCGCCGCCCGCATCGGCGGCATGCGCAGGGCGATGCCCTGGGGCTTGCCGGTCTGGAAGTCGATGCGCTCGGGCAAGAGGCCGCGGGGTTTGCCTTCATACTCCTGCATCGCGGCGTCGAGCCACGTGTCGCCGTAGCGGAGCACGATCTTGCGGATCTCCTCGTCGCCGCGCCACGCCGCGTACAGGCCGGGCTTGAGGGCCTTGGCCCCTTCCGGCACGTCGAACGGCCGCTCGGCGTCGACCACGGGCTCGTCGCCCCGGTAGCCGAACCAGTCGGACTTGAACTGGAGCATGCCTCGGGCGTTCTCGCCCAGGAACTCGCGGGCGCACGTCTCGACCGTGACGCGGCACCGCCGGGCCCACTCGGGGTCGTCGTAGTCGAGCACGACCATCCGGGGCTGGCTGTACGAGATCTCTTCGGCCGAGTGTTCCACGTCCGTGTAGCGGGAGTAGCCGTGCTTGGCGACGGGCCCCCAATTCCACACGCCCTCGGCCAAGAGCTTGAGCGAGTCGAAGGTTCGCCGGTCGCTTGCGGCCAGGCAGGCCACCGGCCATCCGCAGACCAACTCCACGTCGTCGTTCCAGCTCCCGCCGAACTGGCCGTCGGGCTGCTGATGGTCGATCCACCAGTGGATCCAGAGCACGTACTTCGCCAGCGCCTCGCGCTGAGCCGCGGCCCACTCGGGAACGCCCGCTGCCAGGAGTTCCTCGGTCTGGCGGTCGATCTTCTCAAGCTCGCCGATCCAGCGGAGGGCCTCCCGACGGGCCGCCAGCTTCTCTTCCACGAGCTCCAATCGCCGGGCCGCCCACGCGGCCTGGTCTTTCGATGGGAGGAGCGCACGGAGCCGGGCGGCTTCCGTTTCGAGCTCGCTTGCGGTCGAGAGCTCGGAAAGCGGCCTCGGCATTCCGCCGGGCTCGAGTCGCCGCTTGGCCGGGCCCTCGGCGGCGAAGATCTCCAGCTCGCTGATGTGGGGGAAATTGTGCGTCGGGCGGACGTTGTCCAAGAGCCGGATGCAGACCTTCGCGGTCTCGACCGGCTGGAAACGGCACTCCATCTGGAGTTTACGGCTGCCGCGGACCACGGAGAGCGGCTGGTGGCCGTCCCAGTCGCTGCCCGCCCAGCCGTACACGTCGAAATCGGTCAGCCGCGGTTGGTTCTTCAGCCGGCAGGTGGTGACCACGATCCGGTCGATGACCCGGGGCCCGCCGAAGTCGACGATGAAGTCGAGCGGATCGTCCCTCAGGTTCGTCACATCCCCGGCCCAGCACGACTCGCAGGCTTGGATATCCTCGTTGGCGGTGAGCTTGCCGTCGACGACGTTGGCGATGCGGTACGGGCCGGCGCTCAAGCTGCGGGCGGCAGTGAGATTGGCCGAGCGGGCGAGGTTCTCTGCGCCTGCCGCGCGTGCACTGGCGGCGACGACACAGGTCGAAAACGCCAAGCTTGTCGCAGCACGGAGGAGCCAACGTGCCATGGGTTCCTTCAAGGTGTTGCTCCTAATTGGGGTGTTCGCGGAACAACGCGTAGGGTGGGTCGAGGCACGAGACCCACGCCTGTTGCACGAAATGGCCTCGGCTTCGCGTGGGTCTCGTGCCTCGACCCATCTATGGGAACGTTTTTGTCAACCGGGTAGTTTGTTGTTCTTTGCTTGTTGCGAGCTGGTGAGCGTGCGGGGCTGTCCACGAGGCCTCAAGGGCGAGGGCTCAACCATCTATTCGG
>DATKZH010000572.1:0-3578 GCA_035528065.1 Thermoguttaceae bacterium
CAGGACCACCGAGAGCACGTTAGCCGATTCCACCGGGCGAACGCCATCCGACTTTGTGGGCCAGCGCTACTCATGTGGTCCGCTGGACGTTACGGAACGCGTCACCGCGCTATTGGACCTATTCGTGGTCGGGCCGGGCGACCGGGACGCCCAGCTCGCGTTCGTCGACCACGCCGAAGCGTTCGCCGACTGGGCCAGGCAGGTCGGCCGGACGACCATGGCCGAGTCGCTCGAAGCCGCCGCCCACGACTGTCGAACGATCCTCGAAAGTCCGGTCGACCTTGATGAGAACCTGCTCTCGATCATTTGGGATCGGGTCTGGCCCGTCTTGGAGCAGATCAAGGTGGAGTCTGGCGCGGAACGGGCCGGTTCGGGCGAGGCCGGCGGTGCCTCCGATGGGAGGGCACCGGGATCGCCGTCCCGTGCAGAGCCGTCGGCGGCCAAATCCCGTTTCGTGCGAGTGAAGGAGGACCGCCTGGA
This sequence comes from Thermoguttaceae bacterium, assembly GCA_035528065.1. Classification (GTDB taxonomy): domain Bacteria; phylum Planctomycetota; class Planctomycetia; order Pirellulales; family Thermoguttaceae; genus DATKZH01. Next base: position 481 of record DATKZH010000572.1, read on the forward strand.
TGAGTTCCTGGAGCACGTCTCCAGGCTTTTCATCACGTCGGAGCTTCTCAAGGAACTGCACGCCCGGATCGCCGACGACGAGCAGACTGCGTCGCTGGCTGAGGAGATGCGCGAGATCAAGCAGGAGCTGCACGTGCACGCCAACGCCTTGCAGCACGGCGTGGTGGCGCTGCGTCGGGTGCCCGTCTCGCAGCTCTTTTCGAAGGTTCCTCGCATGGTGAGGGCGTTGGCCTCCGGCCTGGGAAAGCAAGTTGCGGTCCACGTTTCGGGAGACGAGACGGAAATCGACAAAGCCCTGCTGGAAGCACTCGATGCTCCCCTGACCCACCTGATCCGCAATGCCCTCGATCACGGCATCGAGACTCCCGAAGAGCGGCGCACCCGGGGCGTCAGCGAGACGGGGAACATGTGGCTGAAGGCGGAAGAGACGAGAGGTCGCGTGCGAATCGTCATCCGGGACGACGGCCGTGGAATCGATCCCCACCGGCTTCGGAACAACGCCGTGGAAAAAGGGCTTCTCTCGCAGCGCGAAGCCCACGCGATGTCCGACGAACAGTTGGTCGACTTGATCTTCCGGCCCGGGTTCTCCAGCGCCGACCAGGTATCCGAAGTATCCGGTCGCGGAGTGGGCCTTGACGTCGTGCAGAATACGCTGGCCGAATACCATGGGACCGTCACGGTCGAGTCGAAGGTCCTCGTGGGGACCACTTTCTCGCTTGAGGTCCCCATTCGGCGGGCGACGTTGGTCCTCGATGGGCTCCTGGTGGGCGACAACCGGGCCCGATCGTTCGTCGTTCCGTTCCAGCACATCCAGGAAATCACCGACGTCTGCGCTGCCGACCTGCGGCACGTTCTCGGCCGCCAAGTGGTCACCCTCCGGGGCCGCATTTACGATGCCTTCTCGGTTCGCGAAATCCTCGGCTTCGGGCCCGAAGACGCCCCCCAAAAAACCCAAAACATGGCCGTCCTGGTGACGTGCAGGCACGGGACCCTATGCCTCCTGGTAGATCGGGTGATCGGACACCGGCAACTCATCGTGACGGATCTCAAGGAAGTCTTTCCGGACGCGCACAAGATCTCCGGGGCGGCACAACTGGGTGGGGGCCAGCTCGCACTGGTGCTCAACGTGCCCGAGATCTTGAAGAGCCTCGGGCAGCAGGGAACGCAGTCCCAGAAGACGTGTGATGGTGACGTCCGCTCAACCTGAAGCCGACGTCATCCCCGTGTGCACTCTCCAATGGCCCCCCTGGAATCGATGGAGTCTGGACGGCTCATGCCCAATCCGCCCTACTCGCCGTGGACGAGCTTGTTCGGCTTGGACCAGATCACTCGGGCGGCGAACACGCTGCCGTTGGCGCCGCGGGGGTGGGGTTGGCCTTTGCTGATGTATTCGGCGACGGTGACCCAGGACTCGTGCTCGTCGATCGGGGCGGCGCCGAAGTTGCCCATCTGGGCGCCACGCTCGGGGATCAGGACCTTCTCCGTCTCGCGAAGCACGCGAAGCCGCTCGGGGTCGACCCGGGCGATGAACAGCGGCGCGCGGTGGCGGAAGATGTGGTCGTTGTTCGCGCCGCGGCGGGTGTACGTGAGGAAGAGCCCTTCGCGATGGGCGAGCCAGTGCTGCTGCGTGTTGTAGCTCCCCAGCTCGGCGCCGTCGTCGAACGTCCAGGGTTCGATCGGCGAGAAGCGCAGGCCGTCGTCGCTTACCGTCACGTAGCCCTTCACGTCGTTGCGGATCGTCAAGTAGTAGCGGGCGCCGAACCACACCAGCGACGGCTCGCACAGCCCCCGCACCACGTCCAGCTCCAACTCCGTGCCGTGCTCCAGGTAGGTGAGCCGCTCGCCGTCGAACCGGCACCGGACCACGGTCACCGACGAAGGCTCGCTCGCCGACTTGCCGAAGTAGATCGGCAAGAGCAGCGCGCCGTCGGGCTCGACGAGCCACTGGCAGCACGCGCACCGGGCGAAATCGAACTTCTCGTCCGGCGGCATCTCGAGCGTCTGCCAGCGGGACCACGTGCCGGTCTCGGGATCGTGGACGGCGTAGGCGGTCTGGCTGGGGCGCTTCGCGTCGGCGAGCTGGCGGCCTTGCGGACTGTAGCGGACGCTGCACCCGATCGCCAGGAGCCTCTTCGACGGGGCGTGCCAGCCGGGCGTGACGTCGGCCACGGCCACCACGATCCCGCTCGGCTCGCGGACCCAGCCCAGCTCGGGGATTTCGGTGGGGCCGGTCCAGGTCTTGCCCAAATCGTCCGTCCGCATCGTCCACAGGCCGGAGTAGTAGTCGGATACCTGGAGGTGCTTTTGGAGGGTCATGATCACGGCCGGCTTGCCGTCGCGACCCTCCCCGGGCACGGCCGCCACGCGCGGGTGGAACCAGCAGTGCTCGGGGCTCAGCTCCTGCTTGGCGACGTCGAGCCGGATGCTGAAATCGACCCGGTCTTCCGACGGTCCTTCCGCCGCGGCGCAACTCGCCGCCACGAGAAGCGCCGACAACAGAGCCGTAACCATCGGTTCGCAGTGCGCTGACATTTCGAGGTCCTCCTCTCGAGCTTTCGTGGCCGCAATAGCGTACCTGATAGTCGGGGCGTCGGCCGTTGTCAAGCGCGGGGCGGATGGGAGAACCCGGGGTGGCCGCCGGGCTGAGCCTCGGGGCGTGCGATCCGGGACGAATCGACTTCCCGAGGCGGCCGGAAGGGGAGTCGCCGAAACGTCAAGACGCCCAACGCCCGCGCATTCGCTACGACCGGGTCGCCGCGCGTCTTGAGCAAGGCCCCCAGCGCACGTATACTACCCGTAGTCGGCCTGTCGATGACCTTCGCGTGTTCGCTCATCCGGGAGCGTAGTAGCAGGCACACGCCGTGTGCCGTCCGCTGGCGACGGCACACGGCGTGTGGGCTGCTCAAAACGGCCGTCAATCACTCGCCACATTGTGTCCCGTTTGTGTTCCATCCCCCTACGCCGAAGGCGTTCAACAACACAGCCCAGGGTTGCGCAGCTACCCTGGGTCCCGGTTCCGACGTCGCCCATCAACCCCGAAGGGGTTGCACAGCGCCCGCTCGAGGGTTGCGCGGGGTGCAACCCCGTTGGGGTTGGGG
>DATKZH010000573.1:0-2973 GCA_035528065.1 Thermoguttaceae bacterium
TGAGGCGACCGTGCGGGCGAGGATCATTCACGAGCACGAAGCGGGCGGCGGCGGGAACGGAAACGGCCGTGGCGGCAACGGACACGCGAACGAGGACGCCGGTGAGCCCGGCAAGGAGGTTGACCAGTGAGCACCTACTGCGCACGGAGTGACTTGGAGGCCCTCTTCGGCAAGGCGAACGTCGTCAAGTGGGCCGACCTGGACAACGACAACGACTCCGAAGCCATCGAGGCCCGGATCGACAAGGCCATCGAAGTCGCCTCTGCCCGCATTGACGATCGGCTGCGGAGCGGCCCGTACTCGCTTCCTATCACCGGCGACCCGCCAACGCTGGTCAACCTGGCCGCGCAGCTCGCCGGCGTGTGGCTGTACGAATCCCGCGGCGTGCAGGACTATTCGCCCGAGACGGGCTACCCCGTTCACCGGCTGCGGTGGCACACGGAGCAGGCAGAGAAGACGCTACGCGAGATCCTGTCGGGGGTGGTCCGGCTGAACGTGGCAGAAACGCACAAGGGCACAACGGCCCCGATGGTGGTCAACGACTGATGGACGCGAACACGTCACAACAGTTTGGCGTCTTTCAGAAGCAACTGCTGAATCACATGCAGGCGGGTCAGACACAGCACAAGTCGGAGCTGGACGCCATCGTCCTACGTCTGGACGAGATTAACCAGCGGCTTGGGAAGCTCGAAGAGAAGGCAGAGGCAGAGGCGAAGTAGGCGGCCGGGGTTGGCCGCTGAGTGAAACGAGGTCCGCTAACGAGTGAGGTGGTCCGATGGAGAACCTAATGGAAAAAAAGAAGCAAGATGCTGTCAAGGCACTTGCTAGATTTGTCGAAGTCGCACGCGAGGCAGAGAAAGCCGTCAGGGCCTTCAGTAAAGCCGCGGCAAAGATCAAGCATCTTATGGACAACTAAGAATCCCATGTTTGCTGTTTCGCAGATTCCGAAGCCCGCCGTAGGCGGCCCACCCACGCCTCGCTGGACGCCGCTGCGCCCACACCTGGTTCAGTGGCGGCTGGCGACGTGTCGCGCTCGGTTCATTGCGGTTTCTGCCGGTCGGCAGTCTGGCAAGACTGAGATAGCGAAACGTCACCTGGTCATGTCGCTGTCAGTGAATAGGGGATGGCCGGAAACTCAATACTTTTTCTGCGAACCGACCTACAAGCGAGCAAAGCACATTGCGTGGCGGGACTTCCTCGATTTGATTCCGCCACACTGGATTCACGGCGGAAGGTACGGACGAAACGTGTCGCACGGAGAATTGTGGATTCGTTGTACACTTCCAACTCACAGTGCATCACTGTGGCTCTTTGGGCTGGATAGACCGCAGCAGATGGAAGGCAGAACGTGGGATGGCGGAGTCATCGACGAATCTTGCGACATCAAGCCTGGAACCTTCAATCTGTCTATTTTGCCGGCACTCGGCATCCGGCGCGGTTGGTGCTGGAGGATCGGCATTCCCAAGCGAAGCGGTATCGGAGCTGTCGAATATCGCGAGTTCTGTGAGCAATGTGAGGCCGGAGAATACCCCAATGGCGCCGCGTTCACTTGGCCCACGGCCGGCATCATGGATGCGGACGAGATTCGGCACGCCCGCGAGACAATGGACGTTCGCGACTTCCGCGAGCAGTATGAGGCCGCGTGGGAAACCATTTCCGGCCAAATCTTCCATGCCTTTGACCGCGAGTACAATATCCGGCCGTGCCCGTACCACGCCAACCACGCTCTTTCCATCGGCTGCGATTTCAACGTCGACCCAATGGCCTGGGTGATCGGGCACGCCTACCCCGACCGGCTCGAATGGTTTGACGAGCTGTTCATCCGCAACTGCAACACGCAAGCGGCCCTGAACGTCCTGTGGGAGCGGTACGCTTCGCACGCGGGCGGTTTCCAATTCTTCGGCGACGCCAGCGGCCGCGCCCGCAAGACCTCAGCATCGGCCACAGATTACTTGCAGATTGCCAACGATTCGCGGTTCACCAACCGCGGCCGGACGATCCACTTCCCCGACGCCAACCCGGCAGTGGCCGATCGGTTCGCGTCATGCAATGCGATGTTCTGCAACGCCGCCGGCAACCGCCGGATGTTCATTGACCCCAACTGCCGACACTTAATCCGCGACCTTGAGGTCCGTGGCTACAAGCCGGGCAGCCGCGAGCCGGCCGACACGGGCGACGTGGGCCACATCACCGACGCTATGGGGTACGTGGTCTGGCGGCTCTTCCCGCTGAGTCTGGACGCGCCGGCTGGCGAAAACCGAGTCATTCTACGGAGGGCGGTTTGATGGGACTCTTGAATTGGCTACTCGCGTCGTCAACTCCACCCGCCAGTGGCGAGCGGACAGGCCGACAGGTCGTGACGAGTTGGGGCGGCTCGGCTTTTGCCGGCATGCGCCGACTTCCGGCCAGCTATGACACCTACCGCAAGATGCGGCGACACCCGACGATCGCTCTGGCCCGGGCGCTTTCCATCGCGCCGATCGTCGCGGCTGAGTGGTCGGTGGAGGCCGACGCCGGCGTGCCCGATGGCATGGTCGATTTCCTGCAAGAGCAGTTCATTGCCGTCCGGGAATTCATCGTCGAGACGGCCCTGCTTGGCGGCATCGACTTCGGACACCAGCCTTTCGAGAAGGTTTTCGAGTACAGCGGCGGTCTGTGGCGGCTGCACAAGCTCAAGCCGTTGCTGCAAGACCTGACTGAAATTCTCGTCACGAAGACCGGGGCCTTTGCCGGGCTGAAGCAGAAAAACGTCGTGCTGCCTATGGAGAGCTGCCTGCTGATTCCCTTCCGCGTCGAGGGGACCGATTGGTACGGTACGCCGCTGCTGGAAAACGTTCGCGAGCCGTGGAACGATTGGGCCGATGCGAACAAAGGCGCGGCTCGGTATGACCGCAAGATAGCCGGGGCGCACTGGGTCGTTCGCTACCCGCGCGGCGAGTCAAAGGACGCGACCGGCAGCACGCGGGATAACGC
>DATKZH010000574.1:0-23730 GCA_035528065.1 Thermoguttaceae bacterium
GAAACTGGGCTGGGAGGTGCTGGACAAGAACCTCCTCGATCAGGTCGCCGCCGAAGCCAACTTCGCCCGGCCACACCTGGAAGCCGTCGACGAAACCTCGGTCCACTGGGCCAACGGCATCCTTGGCACGTGGCTGGACCCCAAAACGATCTCGCACCAGCGATACGTGGTCCACTTGAGACGGGTCGTGACGGCGACCGCTCGCCGCGGAAACGCGGTCTTCGTCGGACGCGGGGCGCAATTCCTGCTGCCGCGCGGGCAGGGCATCTCGGTGCGCCTCGTGGCCCCGAAGCCGTACCGTGTCGAGCAGATCGTGCGGCGTCTGGGAATCACCGCGGCCAAGGCCCGACAACACATCACCTGCGTCGACCGCGGCCGCCGGGAGTTCGTCCGGCGCTTCTTCAACCGCGACATCGACGACCCGCATCTGTACGACCTGGTGATCAACGTCCAGCGCTTCGGCCCGGACGCCGCGGCCGACAAGATCGTCGGCGCGTATCCTCGGTAGCAGGGCACCCCGGGCGAAGCGCAGCAGGTCCGACGGTTGCTCATCCGACGCCGCTCCGGATGGTCCTGTCACCCGTCTCGATTGCCCCGAAGCACTTCTCGGGCGCTCGCCCGGCCCGGACGTTCGCCGGCATCGCCGCACCTTTGCAAATCTGGGCGGCTGTGCTACGTTGTACGCATGAGCAGTCGCCGGGTGGGACGACGTGCCCGATCGTCGCGCCTGCGGCGCCTGCCTGCCGGAGCGAGGCTTTCTCCCGGCCTGGCCGGGTGGCCGTGCAGCCGCGTCGCGGCGCGCCCTCGCTGCGCCGAAGCCGCGCTTGCCCACGCTGAATCGGAACCACTTGCCATGAAAACGCGATTCGAGCACGCCTACGTGCTCAACGTGATGTCGGACGACCACCCGGGCATCGTTGCGGCGGTGACGGGGGCGGTCGAGACCTTGGGCGGCAACATCGACGCGTGCAGTCAGACCGTGTTGGGCGGCTACTTCACCCTGATCATGATCGTCAGCCTGCCGGAGCCGATCGAGCCCGACGCGCTTTCGGAGCGGGTCCGCTGGTCCGAATCGTTGGACACCGGCTACCAGGTGATCGCTCGGCCCGTCCTGCCCAGCGACGGCTTCTCGCCCGTCGAGCAGTCGGACCGGTTCGTGATCACCGCCTTCGGCACGGATCAGCCGGGAATCGTCCGGCGGTTCAGCCGGTACCTGGCGGGCAGGGACATCAACATCACCGACCTCTACGGCGACCGCTCCGGCGAGGAGTTCGTGCTCATCGGCCAGTTGGAGATACCCAAGCAATGGGACATCCGCCTGCTCCAGGCCGACCTGGAACAGATGGGCAAGGAGCTGGGGTTCACCGTGCGACTCCAGCACGAAAACGTGTTCGTGGCCACCAACCAGTTGCGATTGACCCGCTCGCCGCAGGGATGACGCCCAAGGGAATGAGATCACCATGCTTCGCACCGACGAGATCCTCTCCACGATCGAAATGCTGCACGCCGAGCACCTCGACGTGCGCGCGGTGACCCTGGCGTTGAACGTCGACGACTGCGCCGCCCCCAGCGTAGACCACCTCTGCCGCAAGCTGCACAGCAAGATCACCTCGCGGGCGAGCCGGTTGGTGGAGGTGTGCGATCGGGTGGGAACGAAGTACGGCATCCCGGTGATCAACAAGCGGCTGGCCATTTCCCCGATCTCGACCATTCTGGCCGGTCACGGCCACGCCGCGGCCGTGCAAGTGGCCCGCACGCTCGACGCCGCGGCCACCGAGTGCAAGGTCGACTTCGTGGGCGGGTTCACGGCGCTAGTGCATAAAGGGATCACCCCCGCCGACGCCCTGGTGATGAGTTCCCTGCCCGACGTGCTCTCGAAGACCGAAAAGGTGTGCGCGTCGGTCAACGTCGCCTCGCGCAGGGCGGGCATCAACATGGACGCGATCCACCGGATGGGGCACGTGCTTCTGGACGTGGCCCGGGCAACCGCCGACCGGCGAGGCTTCGGCTGCGCCAAGCTGGTCATCTTCGCCAACATCCCGGAAGACAACCCCTTCATGGCCGGGGCCTACATGGGGGCCGGCGAGCCCGAGGCGACCGTCAACATCGGCGTCTCCGGGCCCGGCGTGGTCGACAGCGCCCTGAAGCGGCGCCTGGCGATCGGCGGCGACTTGACCCTCGGCGACCTGGCCGAGGAGATCAAGATCACCTGCTTCCGCGTCACCCGGGTGGGTGAGCTGATCGGGCGCGAAGTTGCCCGGGAGCTGAAGGTGGCCTTCGGGATCGTCGACCTTTCCCTTGCCCCCACGCCGACCGTGGGCGACAGCATCGGCGAGATCCTCAAGACCTTGGGGATCGAGCGCGTCGGCGCCCCCGGATCCACCGCCGCGATCGCCATGCTCAACGACGCGGTCAAGAAAGGCGGCCTGTTCGCCTCCAGCTCGGTGGGCGGACTCAGTGGGGCGTTCATACCCGTAAGCGAGGACGCCGCCCTGGCTGAAGCGGTTGGGGCCGGCCACCTGGTGCTCGAAAAGCTCGAAGCGATGACCGCCGTCTGCTCCGTGGGGCTCGACATGATCGCCATCCCCGGCGACACCCCCCCGGAAACCATCGCCGCCCTGATCGCCGACGAGATGGCCATCGGCGTCGTCAACGACAAGACCACCGCCGTCCGTCTCATCCCGGTGCCCGGCGCGAAGGCCGGCGATCGCGTCGACTTCGGCGGCCTGTTCGGCTCCACGCCGGTGATGGAAGTCCGCAACAGCGGCGCCAGCGAGCGCTTCGTCCACTTCGGCGGCCGCATCCCGGCGCCGCTCCAGTCGCTGGGGAACTGAAGCAAGGCGGCCGGGTGGCCCCGTGATTGCTCACCCGGGGCGACCCGGCCGTTTTTCCCGTAAGTGTTGACAAACGCGATCCGATATAATAATATTCCTATGTCGCTGAGGTAACCACGGATGCCTCAGACCGAGGTCTTCTTCTACCGAGACGAAGACGGCACGGTCCCCGTTTATGCCTGGCTTCAGGAACTTGCCGCCGAGGATCGCCGGGCCGCTGCCGCCTGCATTGCCAGGCTTCGGCTCCTTGAAGCGTTCGGCCACGAGCTTCGACGCCCCCACGCGGATTACCTCAGAGACGGCATCTACGAGCTTCGCGCCAGACGAGGAAACGTCAACTACCGAATACTGTACTTCTACCACGGCCAAGACGTCGCCATCCTGGCCCACGGCCTCACCAAGAAGAAGAGAGTCCCGCCTGCCGACATCGAGCGGGCCATCGAGAGGAAACAGCGCTATGAGCAAGCCCCAGAAGAATTCCGGGCAACGATCACCATCCCGGAAGACGCGCAAGACGTCTAGCGCTCTCGAAATCATCGACCGCACGATCGTGCGGGATGACGCCGAGCTGCGAGAGATGATCGAGCAAGAGACCGTGAACGCCCTCGTGGCTCAGGCCATCTATGACGCCAGAACAAGCGCCGGGCTCACTCAGAAAGAACTCGCCGAGCTGGTCGGCACCAAGCAGCCGGTCATCTCGCAGCTTGAAGACGCCGATTACCAGGGGCATTCTCTCTCCATGCTCAAACGTATCGCCGCGGCTCTGAACTGCCGTCTAGAAATACGCATCGTGCCAAATACGCCCCAGCCCCAGCCGGCGTAATCCGCCACTGCAACAAGAGCGAGCCTCTATCGGACAAAGGGAGTCTGCGACCATGAACAAGAAGCAGGTGTTCGCCTTCCTCGGAGAGCAGGATCCCGACAAGTTGCTCACGTTCCTCGAAGCGGCCTACCAGGAGATGAACACCGAGCAACGGCGGGCCGTGTTCGGCAAGGCTCTCCAGAAGAGCAAGCCGCTGCCCGTCGATGGTGAATCGCTGCTGGCGGACGTGAAAAAGTTCCGCAGCGAATCCCGGGCCGGAAGGTATTACGAACCGTTCGACATCAACTCGAAGAACTTCATGCACATTCCCGAGGAGACCAACGCCTGGTTCGAGCGTGTCGGCGATCTGCTGGGCCAAAGCGCGCGCCTTTCCGAGCAGGGCGACCACGTGCATGCCGTGGCGTGTTTCCGTATCCTGTACGAACTGGTCGACGCCATGGAAAACGGCGAGGAGATCGTCTTTGCCGACGAATATGGCGGCTGGATGATCCGGGGCGACCAGAAGAAGATGATCGCGGCGTACCTCACGTCGCTCGCGGCGACCGCGACTCCGGAGGAGTACGCAGCCGCCGCCCTCCCGCTCATCCGCCGGGACAGCTTCGAGTCGTTCTCCAAGAAGACGTACACGGCGGCCGTCCGTGCCGCCGATAAGGCCCAGAAGGCGCATCTCAAGGCAGAAGTCGAACGACAAGGGATACCGACCCGGCCCGGGCCCCGGAATTGACACGACCTGCGAAGGGGTTTTTTCTAGACCCGCACGAACGGCGTCGGCGTGAAGCCGATCACGATGAAGGCCAGCATGAGCCAGCCCAGGACGTAGCGCCACGTGCCCAGGGGGACGTCGTCTCCGGCCGTGGGCGGGTGCTTGGGGCCCATTAGCACCAGCAGGACGAGCATCAGCGTCCACCAGACGTAGCCGAACCCGATGACCGCCACCGCGGCGCCGAGGAGGAGCAGGGTGGCTACAAGGTGGGCCCGCTTGCGCATGATCGCGTAGAGGACGTGGCCCCCATCGAGCTGGCCGATGGGGATCAGGTTGAGCGAGGTGACCAGCAGGCCCACCCAGCCGGCCCAGAGGACCGGGTTGATCGGCACGTCCCACCCTGCCGGAAGCGGCCCGAATCGCCACTGATACAGCAGCTTCAACAGCAGCGGGTCGCCAAACTGCGTCGTATACGTGCCGACCGGAGCCGGTGCGTTGGCGATTTGGACTCCGACGACGCAACAGACCAGCGTCGGCACGAGCCCTGCCAGAGGGCCCGTGATGCCGATGTCAAAGAGGGCCTTGCGGTCGCCGATTCGCGGCTCCATGGCGATGACGGCCCCCAGCGTCCCCAGCGGCGAGATGGGCATCGGCAGGAAAAACGGGAAGCTGGAGCGGACCCCGTAGCGTCGCGCTTGCAGGAAGTGGCCCATCTCGTGGAAGACCAGAATGGTCATGATCGCCAGGCCGTAGGTCAGGCCGTCGCGGAAATCGAAATAGACCCGCAGATCGGACAACCCTCGACCCACCCCGACCGCAAAATGCCCACCGGCCATGAACGTGCTCAAGCAGGTTGCGATGAACAGAAGCAGAGGCAAGCGGACTCGTCGGCCACGCCGGGGGGGAGGGTAACCCGCTTGCGGGCGAGGCTCCTCGACCACGGTCGGGATGATGTACGCCTCGTCCGACCCGAAGGGGTTGGGCGCTGGGACTGTTCCGTCGAAATCGCCTTGGTCGCTCATAGCTGGTCAATTCTACCTTTCGAGCGACGCACGGCAAAGGCGGGGGTCTTCCCGGCTCGCGTCCCCCCGCGACAAGACGTGCTTCGGGGCGAAGCCGCAAGCGGCTGCCGCGCCGGTCGCTTGGGCCGCGGTCATCCCGCGAGAAGCGCCTCGAACTCGTCCTCGGTAAGGACCGGGACGCCCAGCTCGCGGGCCTTGGCCAGCTTGCTGCCGGCCTTTTCGCCGGCCACCACGTAGTCGGTCTTCTTCGAGACGCTCGAAGCCGCCCGGCCGCCGTGCCGGGCGATCAGCTCCTGGATCTCGTCGCGGCCGTATCGCTGGAGCGTGCCGGTGACGACCAGCGTCTTCCCTTCCAGCACGCGCGATCCGTCGGCGGCAGGGGCCGTCTCCATCTTGACGCCCAGCGCTCGCAGGTCGGCGATCGTCCCTCGGCCCACTTCGCTGTGGAGAAAGCCGTGAACGCTCTCGGCGATGATCGGCCCGATCTCGCCCGTCGCGCTCAGCTCGTCCACGCTCGCCTCCATCAGGGCATCCATCGAGCCGAAGCTCTCGGCAAGCACCATCGCCACGCGCGCGCCGACGTGGCGGATGGCCAGCGCGTTCAACAGCCGGGCCAGTCCCCGCTCTTTGCTCGCCTCGATGCCGGCCAGCAGGTTCTCGGACGACTTGCGGCCCATCCGCTCCAGGCCCATCAACTCCTCGAGCTTCAGGCGGTAAACGTCGCCGTAACCGACGATTAGTCCCTGGCCGACCAGTTGATCCACGAGCTTGTCGCCCAAGCCCTCGATGTCCATCGCGTTGCGGCTGGCGTAGTAGCGGATGCGCTCTTTGACCTGGGCAGGGCAATCGAGGTTGGGGCAGCGGATGTAGACGCCCCCTTCGTCCTTGACCAGCTCGGTCGCGCACTCCGGGCACTGCTTGGGGAAGGCGTATTTGCGAAGCTTCCCTTGGCGCTCGTGCTTCTCCACGCGAACGATGTGCGGGATGATCTTGCCCGCCTTCTCCACCACGACGACGTCGCCCGGCCGAACGTCCTTGCGCTCGATCTCGTCGGCGTTGTGCAGGCTGGCGCGGCTGACGATCGTGCCCGCCAGCTCGACGGGCTCCAGCTCGGCCACCGGCGTGACCGCGCCGGTCTTGCCCACCTGCACGCGGATCGCGTTGAGCCGCGTGGTGGCCTCGTACTTCTCGAACTTGTAGGCGATCAGCCACCGAGGGCTCTTCGACGTGGCGCCCAGCCGCTCGCGCTGGTCGAACCGGTTCACCTTCAGGACCAGCCCGTCGATCTCGAAGTCCAGCTCGTGCAGCCGCTCGATGAGCGCCTCGCAGTGGTCGACCGCGGCGGGAAACGAGTCGAAGCACTCCACGCGCGGCGTGGCGGGCAAGCCGTAGGCGCGAAGCTCGTCGAGGAACTCCATGTGCGTTTGGGCCTTGAGACCCTCGGCCAGCCCGACGCCGTGCCCGAAGAAACGCAGGCGGCGCTGGGCGCAGACGCGCGGGTCCAACAGCCGGATGCTCCCCGCCGTCACGTTTCGGGTGTTGGCGAACGGCGGGTCGCCCTTCTTCTCTTGGGCCTCGTTCAACCGCACCAGGTCGGAGTTGGCCATGTAGATCTCGCCGCGGACTTCCAGCACGGCCGGCACCGCAGCGCCGGAAAGCCGCAGCGGCACGTCGCCCACCGTGCGGACGTTGTGCGTGATGTCGTCCCCCACGCGGCCGTTGCCCCGGGTGACGGCGCGCACGAGCACGCCGTTCTCGTAAACGAGGGAAACCGCCACGCCGTCGATCTTCAGCTCGACGACCCATTCGACCGACTCGGCGCCGAGGAGCTTGGCCGTCCGCTCCTCGTACTTGCGCAGCTCGGCGAGGCTGTACGTGTTGTCGATCGACAGCATCGGCACCCGGTGCTCGACCTGCTTGAGCCCTTCCACCGGCTGGTCGCCGACGCGCTGCGTGGGGCTGTCGGGCTGGACCAGCTCCGGGTGCTCTGCCTCGAGCTTCTTGAGCCTCTCGACGAGCCGGTCGTAGTCGACATCGCCGATCTCGGGCGCGGCCTCGACGTAGTATTTCCGGTCGTGATGGCGGATCTCTTCGCAAAGCCTGGCGATTTCCGCGGCCGGGTCGGAAGGCATGGCAGGGCTCCCGTCCAGAAGGGCAACGAGGGTCGACGATCCGGATTCGGCTCGACGCGCTCGCGGCGTCGACGATCTCCGGGTGACTGATCACCTATTTTAGGAGATGATGGCCCGCTCTGGCCACTACCCTGGCCCCGGGCAGAGATCGTCGCAACTCGTTGGGAGGAAACACTTTGCGCACAGAGCCTCCTAGTCGCAACCGCAGGCGGCGGCACAGGGGCCGGCCATGCCGCGGAGTGGGTGCGGGATGAGACAGAGGAACTTCAGCGGCCCGCTGCCCGTGTTGCGGAACTGGTGCGGTGTTCTGGGCGGGACGAACACCACCGTGCCGGGACGCAGCGCGTGTTCCACGTCGCCTTCCATTACCACGCCGGCCCCCTCCAGCACGAACACCTCGTGCTCGTGGCCGTGCGAGTGCGGGGGCGTGTATCCGCCGGGGCTCACCTCGAACTGGCGCATGCTGAAGCTGGGAGCCCCGTCCGGCTCGCCCACCAGACACCGAATGCGGCACCCCACGGCCCCTTCGGTCTGGACCGGTGCCGGTTCGATCTGTTCGTAATGGATGACCTTCATCGCAGATATCCTTTCTTGGTCAATCGTCGCGATCTCGCGCAGCCGCTGCGAAGAGAAGAAGGAAGGGAGCCGAGATCCCTTTCGCCGGACTTCGGCCGCGGCGTCACGGCGCTCGCGCGACAAGCCCCACTTGCGTCGTTACCTTCGGACCTTTGTGCGTGGTGTGAGAATCCGTCTTGATGCAACGTACAACAGATCCGGGCAGAAAAAAACCCCGAGGCTAACGGCTCCCAGCGCCGTGACGGCTTCCGCCAAGGAAGCCCCACAGCCGTCCACCTCGAGGTCGGCAACACATGCAGCGCAAGCACTGCATGCGCCACGAGTAGTCTATCGAGTCCCCCGTGAGGTTGTCAATAGCTTTTCAACGATCCGATGACGATTGGACAATTGAGCGAGGTGCCGGATGCGGGATAAGCGATGAGAAGGGATGAGGGATGAGGGATAGTGCCTCTTCATCCGTCATCCTTGATCCCTTATCCCTGATCCCTCATCGCGCTCATCCATCCGACGGCGCGGTCCATGTGCGGATCAACTCAACGAACTTCTCGCCCCGCTGCCGGAAGTTCTGGAACTGATCGTGGCTGGCACATGCCGGCGACAGCACGATCGAATCGCCCGGGCGCGAGCGATGCCAACACCACGATAGCGCGTCGCGCATGGTTTCGACTGCCGTGCACGGAAGACTCGGAGCACGAGCGACCACTTGGCGACGGAGCTCGTTGCGGACAGCTCCGTAGAACGCCGCCCCGCAGGCACGCTCCGCGATCGCTGCGGCGAGCGCGCCGAAATCGATGCCCTTATCGCTCCCGCCGGCCAACAGCCACGTGGGCCCCTCCAGCGCGCGGAGGCCGGCGACCGTCGAATCGGGCGTGGTGGACGACGAATCGTTGTAGAGCCGGCGTCCCTCGATCTCGCCGATCGGCTGAAGACGCTGCGGGAGCGTGGAGAACGCGGCCAGCCCCTCGAGCACGGCTTCCGCACCGCACCCCACGGCCGCCGCCGCCGTGGCCGCACAAAGGGCGTTGCGGCGGTTGTGCTCGCCGGGCACGGCGACGGGAGGAACCTCGTCGGCCGCGACGAGCGGTGCCTGACGGCCGCGAACCAGACGCCCCCACGCGGCCACCTCGGCGTCCAAGGTGTTCAGCACGGCCAAATCCTCGGCGTCTTGAGCGGTAAGAATCCGCTGCTTGGCTGCCCGGTAGTGAGTGTAGCTCTGGTGCCAGTCGAGATGATTGGGCGAGCAGTTGGTCACGACGGCCACTTCCGGCATGCGTACGCCTTGGCTGAGGTGCCACAACTGGAAGCTGCTCAGCTCCAGCACGACCCAGTCGTCCGGTCCGATGTGGTCGAGCCGGTCCAGCAGGCTGGTGCCGATGTTTCCGCCCAGCCAGGTCCGGCGGCCGTCCGCTTCCAGGATGGCCGCCGTCATGGCGGCCGTGGTCGACTTGCCGTTGGAGCCGGTCACGCCGACGATGCGTGCGGGACACGCGTCCAGGAAGAGCTCGATCTCGGAGGTCAAGCAGGCTCCGGAGTCCCGAGCGATTTCGAGGAACCGGCTACCGGGACGGACCGCGGGATTGACCACCACGAGATCCGTGTGACGAAAATCGGCCTCGCGATGCCCGCCGAGGTGGAACCGGGCGATCGGCTCGTCGCAGAGCGCGGCCAGCGAGTCGGCCAACGCGTGCTCGTCCGCCCGATCGGTGACCGTCACCTCAGCCCCTTGTCGCGCGAGCCACCGCGCCGCAGACACTCCGCCACCGAAGTGGCCCAGTCCCATGATGGTTGCTCGCCGGCCGCGCAGTTGCATGATCCCCAATAGACCGCTCAGCCGCTGCGCGGGCAAGAGCACTCGGCGTGGCGATCTCTCCGGGCGGCCTGGTAGCGCAGGCTTCCAGCCTGTGTGCGTGGCAGGGCTCCCGATGATGCGTTACCCGGGCAAGATGCCTGTGCTGCAAGGCCGCCAGCAGGCAACGGCACTTCAGCGAGGATCACAGAATCGGACGCCACTGGCCTTGGCCCGAGCGAGTCGGTATGATGAGGGTTTCGACTGACCGTCCGATAGCCGGCTGGGAGTAGCGATGGGGGTGGCGCGCCACATCTCGCTCCGCGGGGTCGAGGTCCACAACCTCCAGGCAATCGACCTGGACATCCCCCGCGGGAACCTCATCGTCCTGTGCGGCATCAGCGGGAGCGGCAAGAGCAGCCTGGCGCTCGACACGCTCTACGCGGAGGGGCAGCGCCGCTATATCGAGAGTTTCTCCGCTTACACGCGGCAGTTCCTCCAACGCCTGGAGAAGCCCGACGCCGAGCGGATCGACGGGATCCCTCCGGCCATCGCCGTCACGGGGAGAAACGCCAGCCGTTCAAACCGCTCGACGGTGGGGACGGCCACCGAGACGGCCGACTACTTGCGACTCTTGTACGCCAAGATCGGCCACGTGGTTTGTCCCCAGTGCGGCCACGAAGTCCGTCGCGATTCGCCCCAGAGTGCCGCCGACGTGCTCGGGTCGCTGCCCGAGGGCACGCGTTACCTGATCGCCTTCGCCATGTCGGCGTCGGGCGAGGCAAACCCGACCCACTTGGCCGCCGGGCTGGTCGAACAGGGATTCGTCCGCGTGGTCGTCGACGGCCGCGTCGTGAACTTGACGTCGCTACAGATCGACCTCGCTTCGCTCGCGGAGCCAGCGGCCGACGCGGCGTGGTACGTGGTGGTCGATCGGCTTGCGGCCGGAAGCGCCGCCGTCGGGCGGGTCCGGGATTCGCTGGAGACCGCGTTCACCAAGGGCGAAGGCCAGTGCTACGTGCTGATTGAGGACGGCGAGTCGGCGGTCTCCGAGGCGGGCCGTCGCGGCGTCATCCACCCGATCGAGGGCCGTCCGTGGCGGCGCATGGGTTTCAGCACGCAGTTCTCGTGCCTCGACTGCCAGCGGGATTTTCCCACGCCCGAGCCGCGGCTCTACAGCTTCAACAGCCCGCTGGGGGCGTGTCCGGAGTGTGAAGGGTTTGGGAACATCATCGCCATCGACATGGACCTGATCGTGCCCGACCCGCGCAAGACGCTTCGCGACGGCGCGATCGCCCCATGGAACAGCCCGGCCTACGCCCACGAACTGGAAGAGCTGCTCGATCTGGCCGACGACTACGGCCTGCCCGTCGACGTGCCCTTCGCCCAGCTCCGCCCGGAGCATCTCGACCTGATCACCGAGGGCGCTGCGGAGCGGGATTTCGGAGGCCTGAAAGGTTTCTTCGCCTGGCTGGAGCGACGCAAGTACAAGATGCACATTCGGGTGTTTTTGAGCCGCTGGCGGAGCTATCGGCCGTGCCCGGCCTGCAACGGGGCGCGGCTTCGGCCCGAGGCACTCGCCACCCGGGTCGGCGGCCGGAACATCGCCGAGGTCTCCCGCATGCAGATCCGGGAGGCCGCCGAGTTCTTCCGCTGCCTGGAGATGACCCAGTGGGAGCGTCGCGTCGGGCGGATGATGCTCGACCAGGTGCGGGCGAGGCTCGGTTATCTCGAGGCGGTGGGGCTCGGCTATCTGACCCTGGATCGCACGGTGCGGACGTTGAGCGGCGGGGAGATACGCCGCGTGGTGCTCACCTCCGCGCTGGGCTCCAGCCTGGTCAACATGCTCTACGTGCTCGACGAGCCCTCCGTCGGCCTGCACCCCCGCGACGTCCACCGCCTGATCGAGGCCGTTGCCCGGCTTCGCGACCGCGGCAACACCGTGGTGGTCGTGGAGCACGAGGAGTCGATCATCCGGGCGGCGGACGAGGTGATCGAGATTGGGCCCGGGGCGGGCGAGCGCGGCGGACGGATCGTGTTCCAGGGCACGCCCCGCGAGATGGAGCAATCGACCGAGAGCCTCACCGGCGACTACCTGGCACGGCGCCGGGGGATCTCTACCAACGGCCGCCGCCGTCCGCCCAACCACGGCTGGATCCGCCTGGCCGGCGCACGGGGCAACAACCTTCAGAACGTCACCGTGGAGTTCCCGCTCGGGCTCTTGTGCCTGGTGACGGGCGTGAGCGGCTCGGGCAAGAGCACGCTGGTCGAGGACACGCTCTATCCGGCCCTCTGCCGCCGCTTGCGCAAGGAAACGCCCAAGCCGTACGATTACGACGACGTCTTCGGCGACGGGCAGATCGACGACTGCGTGATGGTCGACCAGAGCCCCATCGGCCGCTCGCCCCGCTCCAACCCGGTCACGTATCTGAAGGCGTTCGACGAGATTCGGGCGGTGTTTGCCGACACGGTCGAGGCCCGCACGCGCAACTACACCCCGAGCCATTTCAGCTTCAACGTCGACGGCGGCCGCTGCCCCACGTGCAACGGCGACGGCTGCCTCGCGATCGACATGCAGTTTCTCGCCGACGTCTACATGCGGTGCAGCCAGTGCGGCGGCACCCGCTACCGCAAGGAGATCCTCGAGGTCAAGTACCGCGGCCGGGACATCGCCGAAGTGCTGGAGATGACCGTGCGCGAGGCGTTCACCTTCTTCCGCGGGCGCCCCAAGGTGCAGGCCCGACTGAAGCGGCTGATCGACGTGGGTCTTGACTACGTCCGCCTCGGGCAATCCGCCAACACGCTCTCCGGCGGCGAGGCCCAGCGGCTGAAGCTGGCCGCGTACATGTCCACCGCCAAGCGGGGCCGCTGCCTGTTCATCCTCGACGAGCCGACCACCGGCCTCCACTTCTCCGACGTCGTGCAGCTTCTGGACTGCTTCGACGCGCTATTGGCCGTCGGCCATTCGCTGATCGTGATCGAGCACAACCTCCAGGTGATGAAGGCCGCCGACTACCTCGTCGACCTCGGCCCCGGCGCCGCCGACGAGGGCGGACGGATCGTCGTCCAAGGCACCCCCGAGATGGTCGCCCGATGCCCGGAGTCCGTCACGGGGCGGTTCCTGGCGGAGGTGCTCCGGGGCGACGCGCAGGAATTCGAGTGAGTGAGTGCGGGGTTGATAACCGAAGCGCACGTGGAATAATCGTTTATGACGACGTGGCCGCTTGTCGGCTTCGCCCCCGTCGAGCTTGCTTCCCACGAGCGGAGCGCGCCGAAGCTCGTGGCTGTTTCGTCAGGGTACAGGACCATGGCCGATCAACGTAACTCATCCCCCAACCTCGACCGCTACGTCCGCCAGATCCGCTACGCGCCGCTCGGCGAAGAGGGACAACGCCGACTGACGCAGAGCCGGGCCCTGGTGTGCGGGTGCGGTGCCTTGGGGAACGTGCTGGCCGCGACGCTGGTCCGCGCCGGCGTCGGCCGCGTGCGGATCGTCGACCGCGACTTCGTCGAGACGAACAACCTCCAGCGGCAGTTGCTGTTCGACGAGGAGGACGTCGCCCGGGGCTTGCCCAAGGCGATCGCCGCGGCCGAGAAGCTCCGCAAGGCCAACTCCGAGGTCGAGATCGAGCCGATCGTGGCCGACGTGGACCACACGAACGTCGCCCAGCTCATCGACGGGGTCGACGTGATCGTCGACGGGACGGACAACTTCGAGACGCGGTTCCTGGTGAACGACGCGGCCGTCCGATACGGCGTCCCCTGGGTCTACGGCGGCTGCCTCGGCGCCGAGGGCCAGACGATGACCATCCTGCCGCACGAAACGCCCTGCCTCCGCTGCCTGATGCAAGAGTGCCCGCCGCCCGGCACCACGCCCACTTGCGACGTGGCCGGCATCCTCGCCCCGATCGTGGGCGTGATCGCGTCGATCGAGGCCATCGAGGCGATCAAGATCCTCAGCGGCAACCGGGCGGCCGTCTCCCGCAACCTCACCGTCGTCGAACTCTGGGACAATACCGTCCGGCAGGTCGACGTCTCCTCGCTCCGCGACCAGGTCGATTGCCCCGCCTGCAAGCACGGCGAGTTCCCCTGGCTGACCGGAAAGCTGGGCTCCCACACCGCCGTCCTCTGCGGGCGCAACGCCGTGCAGCTTACCCACACGGGCGTGAACGTCTCCCTCGACGACCTCGCCCGGCGGCTCGAAGGCGTGGGCCAACTGACCCGCAACCAGTTCCTCCTCCGCCTGAAAGTCGAGCAATACGAGCTGACCATCTTCCCCGACGGCCGAGCCATCGTCGCCGGCACCGACGACGTCGCCACGGCCCGGACGATCTACGCGAAGTACGTCGGCAACTAGGAGGGAGGAGGGGCCATCGTCCCACCCCGCGTGGCTATTGGCGTGCTGAAACGGCCCGCAAGGCCCTGTCGATCGGGGGGGCTGTGGTCTTCCCGGTCGTCGCATTGGTACCGGTTTGCTCGTCGGTATGGCATGATTTACTGAGGAGCCGGACTTCCGGGAAATCCGTGTTCGGCAGTCCCGCCATCCAGACCGTCATGAAACGCCATCGAGTGGATGCCATGAGCAGACTCGACCGAGCCAAAGACGTCGTGTTCAAGATCCATATCGCGGTGCTCGTCTTCGTCCTTCTCTTGGGGGCCGTTGAGCTCGTGGCGCGGCAGTGGTGCCGAAAGCTGGTCTCCGCCCATCGTGAGATGCGCGAGCCCGCCTACCTCGAAGCCTACCGCGGGCTGGAGGGCGTGGAAGAGCACCTGGCGAATCTCAGGGCCAGCGATATGACGTTGCGGTATCAGCCGTATTGCCTGTGGGGGCTCAGCGAGGTTCGCTCGTCGACCTACAACGTGCTTCCCGATTGGGGCGGCATCCGAAAGACCGTCAACCCGTCCAAGCCGGACCCGCGGCGCCGGACCCGCGTCTTCCTCTTCGGGGGGAGCACGGCCTTCTGCTCCAGGCTCCCGGACCGGTACACGTTGGCGTCGTGTCTTTCGGCCAACTTGAACGGGCGGTATCCCGACGTCGAGTTCTCGGTCACCAATTTCAGCCGAGGCGGCTACCTCAGCGACCAGGAAGTCGTGCTGCTCACCCAGGTGTTGACCGCCGGCGAGACACCCGACCTCGTGGTCTTCTACGACGGCGTGAACGACACGATCAACAAGGTCTGCAAGGGGATTCCCCACTACCATTATTACCGGTTTCGCTCCGTCGAGACCGGCGGCAAGCCGAGAGTCGGGCTCCTCGAGGCGGCATCGCAGTACGAGTACGTCGGCCAGTTGGCCGGTCTGTTGGCCAAGCGCCCGCCCGACGAGGCTCACTACGTCACCGACCCAGAGCAGTTGCTCGAAAACGCCCGCGCGATGGCCGCTCGCTACCGGCAGAACCTGGCCTTCGTGCAGAAGCTCGGCCGGGCGTACGGCTTCCGCACGGTGTTCTTCTGGCAGCCGGACCTTCTCACCACGGCAAGAGCGATGACCGACGAAGAAGCGGCCATCCTCCGGGATGATCCGCAAGCCGCGGTCTGGCGCCCCGGTTTCGAGATCGCCGACCGGGTGATCCGGGACACGATGCGCGGCGAAGAAACGTTCTACGATCTCTCCGACGCCCTCGACGGCGTCGAAGGGACCGTCTTCTTCGACGTCTGCCACGTCTCCGCCAGGGCCAACGAAGAGATCGGCGATCGCATCGCCGAGGCGCTCACTCAAGGCGGCTACCTAGGCGAACAGAAGGCCGGTTCCGCGGGCCGAGACGATTAACCGTCGGCCCAGGCGCGCACCTGTGGGACAATTGTCCGACATCTACCAACCATCCATCACGAGACTCCCTTGTCGCCGCCCCATCTTTGGGGTAGAATGGCTGGTGGCCATTGGCGTGCGGTGGGAGGGCAGTCGTGGTCGCTTTGCCGGTTTCGCGGGGGAGAAGCGTGGTGGCGCGCCGGAAAGCGAAGTGGCCTCGCCGAACCACGAGGCAAGCCCGAGTTGGGGAGGCTGTTGACGTGATGAGTTATCGAGGTCGTGTTCACAACGGCGTCGTCGTCCTGGAGGGAGGGGTCAAGCTCCCCGAGGGGGCCGCCGTGAAAGTAGAGACGATCGAGGCGAGCCTGCCCGAGGAAACGGACGACCGGGTCTACCGCCTGGCAGAGCTGGCGTCGCCGACGGGGATTCCGGACTTGGCCCTGAACATCGACCACTACCTGTACGGTCATCCCAAGGTGGACGATGCCCGCGAGTAACGCAGTCTTCTTAGACACCAGCGGGTGGATCGCGATTCTGAATGCCGATGACCGTTTTCACGTCCAGGCGACGGCACGGCTCCAGGAGTTCGGCTCGTCGCGGCGGCCGCTGGTCACCACGGACTGGGTCATTGCGGAGCTCGGCAACGGGCTGGCACGTGTGGCTGCCCGCGCTCGGCTGACGCATGCCATTGAGATCTTCCTGCAATCGGGCAGCAGTCGTCTCGTCCGCATCGACGAGGCAGTCTTCCGCCGCGCGTTGGAGTTGTATGCGCAAGTGACCGACAAGACGTGGGGCTTAGTGGATTGCGCCAGTTTCATCGTGATGCGCGACCAGGACATCGTCGATGCGCTCACGACCGACCACCACTTCGAACAAGCCGGCTTCCGATCCCTGCTGCCGACCGCGTAGCGACCTTCCTAACGTACAGAATGCTAACGCGGGTACGTCCTGTTCCTGTAGTGCCGCGTGCGGGGGCACAAGCACCTATTCTTGGTCGCCGGGAGTCCCGTGGTGCGACTACTTCGCCGCCTGACCGCCGGTCGCCTGCTTTCAACCGCGGTCTCCGCGCTGACGGCGCGGCGCTCCGGCTAGTCGGTATGGAACACCTCGGGGACGTTCAACCACTGTTGGCCCTCGGGCGTGCCGGGCAATCGGAACTGGCAGGGGTCGGTCTCCTTCCACCAGCGTTGGGTGTCGGGATCCTCGGCCATCTTCGCCATGTCGGCCTCGAAATCGTCGCCCACGTACTCGAAGTAGCTGAACAGGCAAAGCTTGCCTTCCAGCTCCGTCAGGTAGATCGAGTAGTTGCGGATGTTCGACTTGCGGATTTGGGCGAGCACGCTCGGCCACGTCTCGGCGTGCAGCTTGACGTAGTAGTCCTTCTTCTCCGGCTTGAGCCCGATGACGTTGCCGAATCGCCGGACCTTGCTGCCTTTCGTCTGGCAGCAGGCGGAATCCTGCGCCTGGGCCGATCGCTGCTGTGCGGCTTGGCCCCACGCGAAGCCGAGGAGGATTCCCAGCGCAACGGGCACGGTCGTCGCGGCCAATCGTTTCCAGTGTCTTTTCATGGTGCGGTTCCTTTCTCGAGCTCGGACGGACCTCGGCGCAGTCGCAGGCTCACAACCTGGCGCCGGAATCGTTGCAGGATAAGCGACACCTGGATTCTGGCAAGCCGGCGCGGACGATGTCAAGGAATCCCCGTGCCGCAGGGCACGGCCTCACGCGCCCGGGCGCAGCGGAATTGAGGAATTGCTCCGTGCGAAGGGTAGGCCGCGCCTGCCAAGGCCCCGGTCGTAGGGAAACGCCGCCACCCGCCAAGCCAGGCTGCCACTCAACACAGGCGATCCACTCTCGTGAGCGCACGGCGAGCGGCAAGCGCGTACGCGGGCCGGCGCCGACGGTACGTTCGGGAGGCTTTGGACTGACGTGATCCACAACGCCCCGCCGGCGCTGCGGCGATGACCACGGGCGGGCCTACTGGCCGAGGTCTAAGACTTCGGTCTGGGGTGTGGTCGTGCTGGGGGGGGCTTGCCCCTCAAGAAGAGGCGCATCGGTCGGTGGCACAGTCGTGCTGGGGGAGGCTTGCCCCTCAAGGAGAGGGAAATCGGTCGGTGGCACGGTCGTGGCCGGGTTGGCCTGGACGGTGCCGGACGACGAACTAGTGCTGACGGGTGGTGCGCAACCCGCTATGAGGCTGAGGCAGAAAACGGCCAGACACAGAGTAAGAGCCAGACTTCGAAAGATCATAAAACTCTCCCAAATAGTCGCCAAGATCGGCAGGAATGCGGTCATGGTAGACCGACCGCCGATTCGCGTCTGGGGAAGACACGGGCCGAGGGACAATCGTCAGCGGGCTGAACACGCCCCTCTGGCCTGCGGCCGGCAACACAGAGTCTTTTTCAGTCTATGCAAGCCCCGGGCCCCCTGCAATGGCTCGCACGGCCAGATCCATACAGCCTAACCGAGGGGGGCTCGCGAACCGGCCCGACGATGCCCGCTCAATTCGTGGGCCTGCCGGACCGATCCAATCAATGGACCCTTTCTTTTCCACGTCCCATTGCCCCCGCTCGTCTGATGTCCGGACCCGACGTGAAGTCGCGTGTGGCCTGCGGTGCCGCGCGCCGGCCCAAGCCGACGCAGTTGCCACGGCGGATAGGCGATTGGGAACTGCTCGAACTGGCCGGCGGCGGGACTCTGACCGAGGTCTATCGGGCGCGGCCGGCGGAGGCCGGGGGCGACCAGCCGGCTCCCTACGCCGTGAAAGTGCTCCGCCCCGAGTGGCAACAAGACCCCCGAGCGACTGACGTGTTGCGGCGCGAAGCGTTGGTCGGGCGTACGGTCGGACATCCTCATTTGGTGGCGATCCTGGCGGCCCACACCGCCCAGCCGCCCTATCTCTTGGTCATGCCGTGGCTCGCCGGCCAGACGCTCCTCCAGTGGCTCACCGGCCACGGCCCCCGTGAGCTGCCGGTGATGCTCTGGATCGCGCGACAAGTCGCCGAGGCGCTCGACGCGCTCGACGCGGCCGGTTGGATGCATGCGGACGTGAAGCCGAGCAACGTCTTCCTTTCGCCGGAAGGCCACGTGACGCTGCTCGACCTGGGCTTCGCCCGACGCGCAGACGAGATCGGCTCGGCCGTGGACCGATGTGTCGTGGGAACGGGCAACTACATCGCCCCGGAGATGATCACCTCGGCGCTTCGGCCGGACATTCGCAGCGACGTGTACAGCCTGGGGGTGGTCCTGTTCGAGATGCTGTCCGGCCGGCTGCCCTACGAAGGCAAGGACCTGGCCGAGCTGGCGACTCAGCACAAGCAGGCCCGACCGCCCGACTTGCGGCGGCTGGTCCCGCATCTCCCCAAAGGCGTGATCCGTCTGATCCAAGAGATGCTCGCGAAGGAGCCGCTCCGTCGGCCCCAGAGCCCGGCAGAGCTGATCGAGCGTCTCGTGGAGCTGGAGATCGGTTCGTTCGCGGAGCGGCTGCTCGATTAGTGGTTTGTCCACCTCGACTTTGCACGTCGGGTGCCACTGCTGGCTTGCCCAGCAGTGCCGGAAGCACGGTTGGACAAGCCAACCGTGTCGCCCGTGCGTCGGCGAGAGCACGGCCAGGATGCCCGTGCCACCCGCCGGCGGGAGCTATTCCCTTTGCCCCGCCCCCATGCTCTCGATCACTTCGTCAAAGGCGGGCTTCAGCGTTTTCCACTTTTTTTCCGGGCAAGTGCAAATTACCCGGACGCGCTTGTCGTGGCCCAAGGCCGTCACGACGTATCCGTGCGTCGCGCTGCCCAACGTGCCCGAGACGGTGAACTCCGATCTTCGCGTATTCCCGAAGCCGGTCTGAAGCATATCCGTCGACTTCACGTCCAGTTCGCCGAGCTCGTCGGAGAGTTGCTTCAGGGTGAATTCCTCGTGGACCGCGGCAACCGCGGTGAGCTCTTCTGGAACGTCCTCGGTTTCCATCGATGCCCCCGGGCCGGCCACGAGCGATCCGGTCAAGTCCGCCAGGACTCGGATCTTGGCCGGGCCGCTCTCGAACGCAACCGAGCGAAACTCCTTGGCCGTGCCCCGCTTTTGCTCCCAGCCGGCCGGACGCTTCAGTTTGACGGTCCCGTCCTTGGCGTTGAACTCCTTGAAAGACTTGGGCACTTCCACGCCCCCGCATCCGGACATCAAGAGGCAGGCGGCGGCGGCGATGGCAACGCCGGGTAAGGCACGTCGAACGCGACTCATGGATTTGCTCCTTTCATGCATTGAAACGTCAGACGAGACGGCTTTCGCAAACCCGGCGACACGGGCTCCTCGGCCCCCCTAGTCGTCAGACTCCCTGTCGCCATATTCCCCAAGGCACCAGGCCAGCCGGCCGATGAGCCGGGCATAGATGAACATCACGGCGCCCAGAAGCGGTCCGGAAAACACCGAAGTCACCCACGGATGGGGCTGGAAAAAGGCGACCGTCGGAACCGCCCAAATCGCAATCAGCACTCCCGTTTCCACGTAGAACAGCAGCCATCCCCACCACACGGTCCAGAAACTCCGCACGACCGGCCACGACACCACGGCGGTGGGAGAGCCGGCCTCCAACGTCGAGAGGATGAAAACGGGGGACAAGACGTACGCGCTCACCGCGGCCGAGAGCCAGACCCCGATTCCCAGCACCTTGCCGATCACGCCCCCGATCGCCGCCGCGAAGGCGAGCAGCACCAGCACGGCCATCATCGTAAAGAACCAGTCCCGCCAGAAGCCGCTGGGCCAGTCGATCACTTCGTCGTACCCTTCGGCGGTCGTCTCGACCACCATCAAGCAGCACGCCGACGCGTACGACAGCGTGAGCGTCGCGATCAGCAGGACCGGCACCCCAAAACAGCGCACCGCGATGACAGGGAACCCCATGTCGGCAAAGTAAATGCAGACAACCACCCCCAGCAGGGTCGCCGCCAAGCCCATGGCAATCATCCCCCACGCGGCCATCGTCCGCAGATACCAGGGGAAGTTGAACACACCAATCAGGAAAGGGAGCCTGGTGGGCTCCGGGTGGCGCCGCTCGACTTCCTTTTCCGACTCCGCCTCGGACCGTTCCAGGATGCTCGGGCGCGGGGGAACCGCCGGTCGCCTGACCGGCGCGGCCGGCCGGCTCACGACATGCGTGTCGTCTTCCTTCACGCCATACTCGTCGTCGACGGGCAAAGGCCTAGCCTTGGGACGACGTTTGGTCTCATCTCCCGGCAGCGCCATGACTACAATCCTCCCCCTGATTGCGGACGCTGGGACGTGTTCTTCGCACGCCCCGGATGTGATGAGCGATAGGCCGCGGACCCCTGACGGCGAATTCTACCGCTTCGCGATCCGCTTCCACAACCCCCGAGAATTGTGGTATTCAGACCCCCCCAGAGACCGCTTGTTCGCCTCAACCGCACGGCCAATCCGGGGCGAGTGAGCGAGCCGGGAATTGACCGCGGCGGGCCGACGGTGCTAGGATAGCCGCGAGCATGGCCGTGAGGTGACTGCCGGCCGATTTTCTTTCTCATCTGCGGATTTGGCGACTTGGAGCGGCATGCATTGGGAGTCGCCCGCGTCGAGTGCGCGTCTCACGCAAGGCGTGCGTCCCGTGGCGATCCCCGGCTGCCGCCTAGACTCGCAAACGCCCTAGGAGGCCGACCGTGTCGATCGTGATCAAATGTACGGGCTGTGGCAAGCAGTACAAGGTGCGTGACGACCTGGCGGGCAAACGGGTCAAGTGCAAGTGCGGCCAGGCGATGGTCGTCCCCACGCCGGCCCCCGCGACGGAATCCGACGCTTACGACCTGGCCCCCATGGGCGGGTCCGATCCGTCCTCTTTGTTGGACGAGGATCCACCACCGACCGCCGCGGGCCCGGCTCCGCCCCCGGCGGCGGTTCTTCCGCCCGCCAAGAAACCCGAGCCGGACCGAGAACCGGTCAAGAAGGCAGCCAAGAAGGGCGGCGGGAGCACGCTGGCCGCGCGTCTGGGACCCGTGGCCGTGATGCTCGGCCTGATGGCCGTCCCGGTGGTGCTCATCCTCGGGTTCATATGGCTGGTGACCAGGCCGGGCTTCGGTTCGCCCGAGGAAGCCTTCGCAGCCCATCAAGAGGCCCTCCTGTTAAGAGACTGGGACGGCCTGATCGCCACCTATACTCCGCAGTCGCAAGAGATGTTCTTGGATCGCATGCTGGAAAACATCTCCTTCTCCTGGGGATTCGAGAAGCCGAGTCCCGATATCGAGGCGGTGCTCGAGGAGTACGGTCTGGAAGAGATTCTCCCAAAGGTCACCCCGGAGGACGATGCGGAGGAAGCCGGCGCCGACTCCGCCGAGACGGGCGACAAGGAGGAAGTGGAGATCGATTACAAGGAGTACGCCCGAAAGGCCGAGGAGGCCGCCAAGGAGAAGGAGAAGCTCCGAAAGCGGCTTCTCGACTCCGTGGAGGACAAGGTCGGGCTCTACTCGGACCTCAACGACGCGATCGAGGCGACGGTCGAGAAGAACTTGCCGGAGAACCCCGTGCAGGCGATCATGACCAAGAAGCCGGTGGAGGAGGCCAGACGAAACCTGGCCCGCGTTGATTTGGACGACCTGGAAGTCGACGGCGATTCCGCGGAGGGCTCGATGACGTTCAAGCCGCCGGGCGAAGACAAGGAGCAGACGTTTCCCGTCAAGTTCAAGAAGGTCGGGGGGCGCTGGTACCTGCACACGCAAGGGCTTGACCACTACGACGAGCCCGCGTTTCGCTATTTGTTCGGGGGCGGTTGGCTCTAGCTAGCGCTTCTCGTACTCGGCAAGCTTCTCCAAGTACTCGATCAACGGCCGCACCGGGCCGGGGATGCTCGAACGCCCGACGAGAATGGTCTGGCGCCGCTGGGCAATCTCGATTTCGACGTAGTACTGTTCCTCGTCGGGCATTCCGGGCCCGGCTTCGGGAACGGACTGCGAGAGGGCGTCGTCGACCATGGCTCGCAGTCGCCCCGCTTCGCCGCGGGGTATCTGCCCCGAGTCGACTTCGGCCACTTTGGCCAGGCCGGCCACGCCGCCGGATTGCCGGAAACGGATCTTCATGGTCGATTTGCCGGTCTGTCTGGTGCTGTGGGTGGCAAGTTCAGGGAGCTTTCATCCCACGGGCCGCCGCCCGTGGGCTTTGGGGTTGGCGAGGTTGCCTCGTCAATGCGGCGTTTCTGAGCAAGAGAACACTACAGGACCTTGACCTCCCGCCAGCCTTTTTCCACGGCTTTCTCTTCCAGGCTTCCCGGGGCGAACTCGTCGCGAGCGACTTGGATCATCAGCAGGGCCGCGCCCTGGAAATCGGCGTCGCGGCCCAGGTAGTTGCAGAGGGCCCGGTACCAGATCCGGCCGGCCCTTTGCCAGGCGTACCCGCCCAATTCCATCGCCGCGACGTAGAACGCGTGGCTCGGGATCCCCGAGTTGAGGTGCACGCCGCCGCGGTCGTCGTGGAAGGCCACGCCCTGGTACTCGTCCATGGTCGCGCCCTGCGGGTCGTTGCCCAGAACGGCGTGATTCTGGTAGGCCGTGCCCGGGGCTTTCAGCGACCGCATGGCGCACCCCTCGCCGACGAGGACGTTCGCGCCGATCAGCCAATCGGCGTCCCGCGCCTCCTGTCCGTGCGATCGCTGCTTGACCATCGAGGCAAGCACGTCGGCGAATGATTCGTGCAGCGAGCCGCTCTGGAACTGGTAGTCCAGGTTGGCCTCGTACTGGATGACCCCGTGGGTGAGCTCGTGGGCGATGATGTCCAGGTCCTTGGTGAATCGGTTGAAGAGGACGTCGTCCCCGTCGCCGTAGACCATCTGCCGACCGGTCCAGAACGCGTTGTTGAACCGCGTGGCGAAGTGGACCGTGGAGTCGATCCCCATGCCGCGGTCGTCGATCGAGTTGCGGCCGTACTCATCCCGGTAGAAAAAGTAGGTGAGCCCGGCCCCGGCGAAGGCCTCGTCCACCGCCTCGTCGCCCGTGGGCGGATCGGCGTCGCTTCGGGCCAGTGTGCCGGGCAAGACCTCCGACCCGCCCGCGTCGAACACCCGACGACCGACCAGGGCCGGATCGGAAACCGCCTCGTCGGGCCGCGATAGCTCCCCGGAGG
>DATKZH010000575.1:0-17842 GCA_035528065.1 Thermoguttaceae bacterium
AAGGCGTTTCGAGACAGGGACTTAGGGCTCTTCATGGGCGGCATTGTTGGACACTTGGACGGCGGATTTCGAGGGCTTCCGGGACTGCGGTTTTCGGCCTAACACGTTCGAGCTTACCATGTTAGCGCCGAGCCGCAAGGCGTTTCTTGGGCGCCCCGGGGTGCTTCCAGTTTTGGCGGCGAGCGGGGCCGAATCGCGAGCTTCCCGGCGGGTGCGCGCACCCGCGCACGCCCCCCGTCCGGCAGCCCGGCCGCAACAAACGCGTCGGCCACCGGGAAGCCGCTTGGGGCTTCGCCCCCTTGTACCCAGTTGGAGCCGGGGATCGAGCGGCAGCGCTACTGCTTGGCCGACTCCTGCTTCCACTGCTCGAGCAGGTCGACCCACTCCTGGCGCTCGAACGGGCGCTTCGCGTCGGGGCCCGGTTGGGGATAGTCCTGGTCCTGCTCGAGCGCTTCCATCGTCGGCGTTTGAGAGGGGACGCCGCCGGGCGGCACTTCCAGGCCGGCGGTCCAGGCGATGCCGTTGAGCACGAGCGTGCGGAAGCTGTCGTTGGCCCAGGTCCACTGCCAGTGGCCGCCGGTGAACCCGAAGCCGCGCCCGCCATCGGCCCGCTCGCACGCCCAGGCGAGGTGCTCGGGCATGCCCTTGCGGGCGCGGACGGTGGGGTTATTGCTGTGGGGGCCGTCGGGGCGCTCGCGCGTGCTGTCGGGCGGGACGGCGCTCAGGACCGGCGTGACGCCTTCCATGTTCTCCCGAAAACGCATATGGTAGTACCACTCGTCGTCGATCTCGAACGGCTTGACGCCCCGGGTGATCGGGTGGTCGGGGAACTTTTCGAACTTGGCGGTCCAGTGGGGGTTGACCGACCAGTCGGTCTCAAAGTAGCCGCCGATCCAGTCGACGAAGTAGTCGCCCGGTTTGCCCTTGGGCACTTCCACGCCGTAGTGGAGCATGGCGATGCCCACGCCCTGCTTGGCCAGCTTGTCGACCTCCGCGAGGTGGGGCATGACCGGGTGGCGTTCGCCGCCGTCGGCGAAGACGCAGATCGCGTCGGCGCCTTCCAGGGCGGACGGGTCTTCCGGCCAGCCGTCGCGGCGGACGACCGCGTTCACGCAGGGCATGGCTTCATTGAGCCACTTGGCCAACAGCAGGCAGCCGGCGTTGTGCTCGTGGGCCCCGTAGCCGTGGCTCTTCTCGCCGGCGATGAGCACGATCTTCTTCTTGGCTTCCGCCCCCAGCCGCTTCAGCCGGATGTTGCGGACCTGGATCTTCATCGGCGGGCCGCGGTGGACCTGGATGGCGACGATGCCGCTCGGGCGGCGCATCTCGGTGTCCTCGTCGGTCGCCTCCGACATCACCTGGCCGTTGATCTTGTGGACGAAGTGGTAGCCCTGGGCGCTGATCTCGTACTCGTTCCACTCCTCCTTCTTGACGTGCTCCTGAAGCCCCTCGGCATCGCCGAACTGCTCGACGACCTTGGGCTTGTGGTTCGGGCCGATGACGGTTTTCTGGCCGCGGTCGGCGAGGATGCCGCGGTATCGCTCGCCGTAGAGGATGCCGGAGTAGCGGTCGCCGGCCTCGAAATCGGCCTGGTAGCCGCCCACGACCCACTTCTCCCACTCGGGATTCTCGAAGCTGCGGTACTGGACGCCGGAGTTGCCGCCGATGAGTTTGTACTCGAAGCGGAGGATGAAGTCGTCGACGTCGCTCTGGCGCCAGATGAGGAACGTGTTGTGCTCGGTGGGGTTGTCCTCGGTGGTCTGTCCGGTGATCGCGCCGTCCTCGACGCTCCAGAACCGGGAGTCACCTTCCCAGCCGGCGAGCGTTTTCCCGTCGAAGATGGGCACGAAGCCCTGCTCGTCCTCGGCGGCCCGAGCCGCGTCGGCCGGAAGACCCACGGCCAAGAGCAGGCCGGCGCCGATCAAGACGCAGAGCATGCTCGCAATCGATGGGGCGAATCTCAGTCTCATCATCTACTCCTCCTCTCGAAACAGTGCTCGCTCAGTTAGTCTTCCTCTCTCGATCCGACACCGCGTGCGCGGCGGAGAGACCTGGTCGACCCCGCAACCGCTTGGGCAGACAGGACTCCCGGGAGCCCGATATTCTAGCACCGGCCGACGGTGGCGTGCAAACCGCGCGGCGACCGGACGGCACGACGAAATCGGCCTTTGGCCTTCCCCCACGGCGCCGAGAGCCCCGCTGGCCTGGGGGTTGCTTGGCCACCCGGCCCTGAATGGGATGGCGTCCGGTCTCTTCCGCGAAGCCGCGGA
Source organism: Thermoguttaceae bacterium (assembly GCA_035528065.1). Lineage (GTDB taxonomy): Bacteria > Planctomycetota > Planctomycetia > Pirellulales > Thermoguttaceae > DATKZH01. The sequence continues at coordinate 2,271 of DATKZH010000575.1, forward strand.
TTGCCTGCGCGGGTCGTTTTGGTCGACACGGCGCCGGCGGATCCGACGCGGGGCGATCGAAGCTCCTCCAATGCTCGACGGGCTCATGCGAATGTCAGGGTAGGTCGTAGCCCCTTTCCCCGTAGCCAAGGAGATGCCCATGCGATCCGTTCTAATCGTCGGTGCGACGGCGGTCCTTTGCCTGAGCCTTGCGATCGGCATCCTGCCCTCGCAGGCCCAATCGGCCGGCGGCGATGCCGACACGACGTGGGAGTACAAGTGCGTCCACGTGCAGAAGCTGGTCACCGACGCCCGCGACAACGACGCCATCTCCGCCGAGCTTGAGAAGGGCCTCAACGCGCTGGGCACCAAGGGCTGGGAGCTCTGCCAGAACGTGAACGGCGGACTGATCTTCAAGCGTCCGAAGTGACGAGTGGTTGCGGCACTGGATGGAGCGTTGGCCCAACGCCCCCCGGTGATTGACGGCGCGGGCGCCGCAGACCAGCACCCCCGGGTGGGGTCTGCAAGCATGGGCAGGCCCAACTCGCCTAGGTCGCCCGGGCCGTTTCCGATAGAATCCGCGGGGTTTGGAGCGATTCGGCGACCCTTGCTCGGAGGCACGAGGAGATGGCCGGTCACGGAGGAGTCGGCGGGGTACGACGCGGCGTGTTGGGGCTGGTGGCCGTGCTGGCCGTCGCTTGGCCACTGGCCGCCCAGGAGCCGGGGCGGTTGCCGATCGAGGCGGGGAGGTCCGTGACGGACCCGATGTGCTCCGACCTGATGCGGGCAGACGCCCGGCTGGCCGACGTCTCGTTCGTCGACCCCGAGCACGGTTGGGCCGTGGGCGACCGGGGCACCATCTGGCACACGGCCGACGGGGGCCAGAGCTGGCAGTTGCAGCCATCGGGCGTGGCCTGCCGGCTCGAGTCGGTCTCGTTCGTCGACCGAGAGACCGGCTGGGCCGCCGGCGGATTCTCCCACCCCTACACGCACACGAGCACCGGCGTCGCGCTCATCACCCACGACGGCGGGCGCCAGTGGACCCGCGATCCCCGGCTGCTCTTGCCCGCGGTGAAGCAGATCCGCTTCGTCAGCCGGCGACAAGGCTGGGCCATCGGCTGCCCGTCGGGGATGTTCCCCTCGGGCGTGTTTTTCACCGACGACGGCGGGCGGAGCTGGAACCCGCTTCCGAGCCGGAAGACGGCCGGCTGGGTGGCGGGCGATTTCCTCGCCTCGCGCGACGGCGTGCTGGCCGACCGTAGCGGCATGACGGCCACGGCCCGCCGGGGCAGCGTCGAGCCGGCCGCCACCCCCCGCTTCGGCCTGCGCGGAGTCGCCCGGATGAAGCTCGTGCCCGAGGTCGAGCCGCAGGTCTACGGCTGGCTGGTCGGGCAGGGCGGGCTGGTGATGCTCACCAGCGACCTGGGCACGAACTGGCAGACGCCGGAGGGCGAGTTGCCCGAGGGAATCGCCGAGCAGTTCGACTTCGCCGCGTTGGCCGTCCGGGGCCCGAGGGTGTGGGTCGCCGGGTCGCCGGGCACCCGCGTGTTGCACAGCCCGGACGCCGGTCGCTCCTGGACCGCGTTCGCCACGGGCCAAAGCCTGCCGATCCGGGCCCTCTCGTTCGTCGACGACCAGCACGGCTGGGCCGTGGGCGAGCTGGGCACGATCCTGGCCACCGAGGACGGCGGCCAAACCTGGCGGCGAGTCCGCTCCGGCGGCACCCGGGCGGCGCTTCTGGGCATCTTCAGCGAGCCGAACGACGTGCCGCTGGAGCTATTCGCCCAGCTTTCGGGCAACGAGGGCTACTTGGGCGTGGTCGAGACGCTCAACCGGCGGGACGTCGAGGTTGCCCCGCGCCAGGACGTCCACCCCGCCGACCGGCTCCACGAGGCGCTGGTGGGCGTGGGCGCTTCGGGCGGAAGCGCGGCGTGGCGGTTCCCGATGCGCCAGGCCGGGTTGGGGCTTTCGGGCGAGCAGATCGTCGAGGGGTGGGATCAGGCCAACGACGCCCGCGGGCTTGACCGGATGAAGGCCCACGTGGTTCGGCAGATCCGCACGTGGCGGCCCGAGGTGGTCGTGACGCACGACGCCAGCCCGACCGGCGACGACCCGCGCCTGCAACTCGTTCATCAGGTGGTCGTCGAGGCGGTCCGCGAGTCGGGCGACCCCACGTCGTATTCCGAGCAGATCACCGGGGCCGGCCTGGAGCCCTGGCAGGTGAAAAAGGTCTATGCGGCGCTCCAGCCCGGCCTGGACGGCGCGGTGAGCCTGGCCACCGCCGAGTTGGCCGAGCGCCTGGGCCGGTCGCTGGCCGACGTGGTGTCGCTGCCGCGGGGCCTCGTGGAGGACCGTTTCCGCGTTTCTCCCAGCACGCTCAGCTTCCGCCTGGCAATCGACAACCTCGAGCGGCAACCGAACCGAAGCGACTTCTTCGCCGGCATAGTGCTCTACCCGGGCGGCGAGGCGAGGCGGGAGCTTCTGGAGCCGGCGGTTGAACGGGTCGACCTGATCCGGCGCATCGCCCAAAAGCGGCGTAACATGCAGGCCATTCTGGAGCGGACCGACAAGGACGCGCAGGGCGGATTGGGACTTCTCGCTCAAACGGGCGACATGACCCGAGGGCTCGACCCCGACAGCTCGGCCCAGCTCCTCCATCACCTGGCCCAGCGGTACTACACGACCGGGCAGTGGCCGATGGCGGCCGAGGCATTCAAGCGTCTGGTCGAGCGGCACCCGGAGCACCCGCTGGCGGGCCCGGCCTCGGTCTGGCTGGTGCAATACTACGCCAGCGGCGAGGCGGCATGGCGGGTGCAGGGCGGCCAGCGGCTTGCCGTCGAGCACGCCGCGGCGAGTTCGCGGGGGGCGCCGATGCCGCTTGCGCCCGGGGTCGGCGATCCGCGGTTTGCGGTCCAACAGGCGTCGGCCCCGGCGGTCGACTTCTCCCGGGAGGAGGACCGCCTGGAGCTTGCCGCCGCGCTGGGCAAACAGATCGCCCAGACCCGCCCGGCCGTGCTGGCCGAGCCGAACGTCGGCTTTCCGCTTGCGGTGGCGGATCGGCGGCGGGGCTTCCCGGCTCAGGCGGACCGGTTCTACCTGGTCGGCAGTCGGAGCACGACCCGCGACGCCTGGTGGGCCTGTGCCCGGGGCGAACAGTGGCTGGCCGACCCGAAGGGCGTGGCCCCGAAGCCGATCCTCTCGTGTGTCAAGACGACGGCGAAGCCGTACCTGGACGGTCGCCTGGACGACGCCGTCTGGGCGCAGGCCAAGCCGGCCGAGCTCCACAGCCCTCTCAAAGACGACGCCGACTGGCCGGCCAAGGTGAAGCTGGCCCACGACGGGGAGTTTCTCTATTTGGCGATCGAGGCCCGGGAGGCGCCCGGGGTCAAATACCGTAGGGACCAGAGGGCCCGGCCCCGCGATCCGGACCTTTCGAGCCAGGACCGCGTCGACCTGTTCCTCGATCTCGATCGGGACTTCGCCACGTACTACCGGCTCTCGATCGACCATCGCGGGTGGCCCGGCGAAGCGTGCTGGGGCGATTCGACCTGGGACCCCACCTGGTTCGTCGCCGCGGAGGCCGAGGAAGGCACCTGGACCGCCGAAGCCGCCATCCCCCTCGACCAACTAACCGGCGGATACCCGGCCGCCCGCAGCGTTTGGGCGATCGGCGTCCAGCGGGTGGTCCCCGGCGTGGGGCTCCAATCGTGGACCACCCCCGCGGCGGTCGACATCGTGCCGGAGGGGTTTGGGTACCTGATCTTCGAGTGACTATCTTCGGCGCAGGTGGCCGACGCTCGACTGGAAGTACTTCCGGCGTCGCGTCTCCACTTCGTGGGGAGCTTCCGCCTCTTGCTGCTCGAGGTCCGTGAGATTGGCCCGACAATGGCGGCAGCCGACCACTTCGAGATGGAAGGTGACGTAGTCGGCCGCCTCGTCGGGCAGGGCCTCCAGCAGGTAGCTGCCGAGCTGCTCGCGGGAAGGGCAACTGAGCCGGTGCCGCCGCCAGATCTCGCCCAGCGAATGGACGCCCGCGTCGCGCCGCCCGTTGATCGTCGCCACCCGTTCTCTGAGCTCGGGATCGTTTCGCAGCGCCTGCTCGACCCGGGCCATTTCCTCCGAGGGCAGGGCTTCGTCGAGATAGGCGTCCAGATCGGATTGGCGAATTGGTTTGGGCATGGATCAGGGTTCAGCGATCAGGGTTCAGGAGTCAGGAAGTAGAGGTCAGGGGTGAACGGTGAGGGGGCAGGGGCAACACTCCCCACTCCCCACTCCCTACTCGTCGTACAACTCCGGGAAGACCTCCTCGGGCAATTCTTGTTTGTGGACGGCCGATCGGAGCTTGGCCAGGAACTCGAACTTGTGGTTGGCCACCGCCTGTTCGGAGATTCCCAGGTGGGCGGCCGCTTCCTTGTTGGCCCAGCCGCGGACGAAGAGCAGCTCGACGCACTCGATCTTCTGCCAGTCGCCCCGCTTGCGCCAATGCGCAAGCTGACCGTCGATCGCCGCGGCCAGGGCGTTTTCCTCCAGGCCGCGCCGCTCGCCGCTTCGCACAATGCTGCTGGCCGCCCGGGCGCTACCCGGCGGCTCCCAGTTGCTGCTCGACTCGCTTCCCCCGGGGACCAGCGGCAGCGTGGGGCGACGTCCCTCGCGGCGGAGGTGGTCGGTCAGCTTGTGGGCGGCGATGGAGAAAAGGTACCCTTCCAGCGACCGGCGGGCATCGTAGTTGGGCAGGCTGGTCAGAAAGCCGATGAAGGTCTCCTGGACCACGTCTTCGGCGGCCGCCCGATCCCGCACGCGGCTGCAAATGAAGGCCAGAAGCCGCCCCTCGAAGCGCGCAATCAACTCGTTCCACGCCTCGGCTTCGCCCGAGCGGATGCGGCGGATCAACAGTGTGTCGGTCTGTCTCGGAAGAGACATCAATGGGCCAGGGCCGGCAGCGGGGAGTCTGCGAACGAGCATTACGCTGCTTAGGATACCGCAGTTCATCCCGTCAGGCAACCGCAAGACACCCGTGGTGGAATGAACACCCGACGAGCCGGACGATCGCCCGGCCGCTGCCGGCAACGTGTATGCCCCTCAATAGCGTTGGGATAAGTGTATTCCTCGCTGCCAAGCTCGATCTTGGAAACCAGCAAACACGCTCACCGGTCGCCGCCGCGATCGACGACGCGGTGGCAACGCTCGGTCTCACACGCTTCCGCTGTAGCTGCCGATCCTCACCAGCATCCACCCGACGACGATTGCGATCAGGACCAACGTGGCCGCGACCAGCCGGAGGCGGCCGCGATAGGCCCCGCCGGTGGCGAGGTCGATTCTCAGATAGGACCAGACGGCCCCGAGGAGCACGAAAACCAACACGCCCAGCGCGCCGACGCCGTAGAGCCGCTCGTGGACGACCACCTTGCCCCACTCCTCCTTGAGACGGAGGTTCACCTTGTGGGGGAACTTCAAGAGCAAGTGGAGTCTCGGCATCTTGACGAGTTTCTCGGGGATTTGCCCCTCGGGCGTGATCCGCACCTCCAGCTCTTCCCATCCCTCCTCCGTGACGACCTCGCTCCTGACGTAGTCGATCGGCAGGCGGACTTGCCCTCGCGCCTGGGGCCCGAGGTAGGTCGCCACGTATTCGTCGATGGCCGCGCGCAACTCTTTGGAGGCCTCCTGATCACACTCGGCTCGGGTGGAGAAAGGGCCGACCTCGATCGCCATTTGATAGATGCCGCCGACCTTGTGCGGCGCGGCCCCGACCCAATCGGGAAGATCGCCGGCCGGGGCCGATTCGCCCGCGGCGTCCGGTTTCTCCGCGGGCGCCACGGCAGCGGTCAGGGCGGCGGCCACGTCTGGGTCCGCGGCCGCGATCTCCGACGCCGAATCCGCGGCGGGCGGTGGCTCCAATTCCGTCGCATCGGGGGCTTCCACCTCCGGAGACTGAATCGTATTAGTCTGGCCCACGGCCAGGGCGATGGGGACCTTGCCGTCGGCAAGCTCTTGGTCGAGGTCCACGCTCAGGTCCATGTCGTAGTCGTTCTCGCCCCGACCGACGGTCACCCGAAGCTCCGACTGCTCGTTGTATCGTTCCGGCAGGTACTGCTCCGCCTCGAGGCTCTCGACCTCCCCCTCTTCCGTTTCGGCCCCGCCGATCACGCGGAACGCGGTGACCTCCACGCGGTACGATCCGATCGACAACTCGGCGAAGGAGTATCGCCCGTCGACAACGTGGACTCGGGCGATGGGCATGGGCCTGTCGCCGTTGGGCACCACCCTAATGGTCCCGCGCGGCAAGGGCCTCTTGTTGCACGTGATCGTCCCGCTGAGTCGACCGGCGGGCTGGTGCGATCGCCCGAGCTGCGTGTCTCTTACCTCCTCAGTTCCATGGGCATGCATTTCGGCGATCCGGGCCTGTTGTCCTGCCCGGTAGCCGAACAGGGCCCCGAGGAAGGCGATCACGAGCAACACGGCGGGGGGGACGATCAAGAGCGCCTTCAACAGGGTACGCCCTCGCTCGGTCGCCGTGAGCGACACGGCGACCAGGATCGCGCCTACCACGATGGCAACGAGCATCATCGCCGCCAGCAGCCCAATCGCAGGAACAGCCATGATACTCCCCTAGTCGAATCTGCTGTGCGGATGGCGCCGGCGTGGGTGCATCCAGGGACTGGCCAACTGGACCGAGACGGAGATTGCACAGGCGATCATCATCAGCCACGTCTGGGGGAAAAGCCATAGGCTGGCCACCAGCCATGCCAGAACGGCGCAGAAGACCGTGGACCACAGGCTCAGCCGCGTCTTCCGGAGCGGATCGGCCGACCGCCACCAGCGAATCGCCAGGAACAGCGTGCCGAAGCAGGCCATGAACGCCATCAACATGGGCGAGCCGTCGGCCGAGTAGAAGCCGGGCGGAACCTTGTTGTGCAGTTGCGAGAATCCGCGCTCGTAGGGCAGATTGACCATCAGCATACCCGCCACGCCGGCCGCAAACGCGCCGACGAGCAGCCCCGCCACCATCAGGACGAACCGCCGAACCAGCGGGTCGCCGCGGCTCCCTTCCCAGAACTTCGACGGGATCATCACGGCCCAGGTGCCGGCCACGCTCACCAGCATCAGCCAAGCCCAGAGCTGCGGTACCGGCAACGCTCCCGTTCGGTAACTGTTGACCATCACCATCACCACGCACATGGTGACCGCCACCAGGGCCCCGCCCAGCATCGAGCCGAACAGCTCCGTGACGCGCTCCCGCTTTGGTTTGAGGACCAGGGCATCGGCCGGCCGCTCGCGCTGCGCCCAGGGGGGCAGCCTCGAAGGCCGCTCCCTGCGGCATCGCTCGGCGCGTGGGACCGGCGGGGCGGTGGCCGGTCCGCGCGGAGGCGGGCGGCTCGCAGGCCGTCCCTGCGGCGGGCCCGACGCCAACGCCGGCTCCCGGTCCGTAGAAACGTAGCGGTCGTGCCATCGTTGCTGGGGGGGGCACACCGAGAGCACGACCGCCCGCAGAAGCCAATAGAACGCGTAGATGACCGCGGCGAAGATGACGAGCGGCATCCAGCCCCCGGCCGTAAACGTCAGTGCGATCAACCCGACCCCAAGAAGGATGATCTTCGTCGGCGTATCCAGGTTCGACTCCTGCCAGGCCACGTGGATCTTTCGGCAGGTCTGCCGCACCCAGGCGAAGATCGGCTCCTCCTCCACGCCCGGCGCGCCACCCGCCGGCGCGGCCGCGGGGATCGGCCCGCCCGCGGCGGCACCCCCGGCGGCCCCGTATGCCGCCGAGGTCCACGCTCCGGCTTCGGCCTGCGGGTCCAGCGGCTTGGGCAACGCCGCAAGCATCTCGCCGGCGCTTCGGAATCGCTTCTGGGGGTCCTTTTCCAGCGCCCGGGCTACCACGCTCCGATACGGTTCGGGGAGTATCGACACGTCCGGCTTGGCCGTCAGGTGCTTCATCAACACCTCGCCCACGCTCTCTCCGTCGAAGGGGACTCGGCCGGTAAGCATCTCGAACAGGACGACGCCCAGGGCATAAATGTCGATCTCTTTTCCGTAGCGGCCGTTGGCCACCTCGGGCGCCATGTAGTGGACGGTTCCGACGCTTTCGGTCTGCCCGCTGCGGCGGCTACAGGAGATGAACTTCGAGAGGCCGTAATCGCCGATCTTGACGATGCCTTCGTCGCAGAAGATGTTCCCCGGCTTCAGATCGCGGTGGACGATTCCGTGGTCGTGCAAATAGCCCACACCCGCCCCGATGCCGTGGATCCAAGCAAGGACCTGGTCCAGGGGCATGCCGTTGGGATGGGCGGCGATCGTGTCGTCGAGCCGGCCGCCGGTGACGTATTCCATCACCACCCACTTGTCGTCCTTGTCGTCCTCGCGGATATCGAAGATGGAGAGCAGGTTGGGGTGTTTGAGATTGAGGCAGTGCTTGATGCCCCGCAATTCGACGTCGAAATTGCGCTGGATCAGCTTCAGCGCGACCTCCTTGCCCGCGTCGCTGGTGGCGAAATAGACCTCCCCGAATCCCCCGTGCCCCACCCCGCGCTTGAGGGTGAAGCCGGAGAGCGGCCTTGCGCCGCTGGGGTAGGTGAACCTATCGGCCGGCTCCCCCGAGTCGCCGGACTTGCCGGGTTCGGTGGGGCGGAAATTCCCGGGGTCTTGACCATTCGGTTCCATGGCAGCCACCCGTTCGTTCATCGGTCCACTCCTGTCGGCCAGCGCCGGTAGGCACTGCCTTCGCAGGGGCAGCTCTACCTTCCCATTGTATCATTCAGTCGTCGGTTGTCCCCACAACTCCCCGGGCGTCCGCCGGCCGGTACGCCGGGCTTGGCCACTCGGCAACCCGCCGGCTGCCCGGCTCCCTCAGACTTGCTCCAGGCTGAAGGAGAACCGGTCGCCCACGATCCGGGAATTCCGCGCAATCAGGCTGCGGCCCTCGCGTCGGAGGCCGTCGATCTGGACCACCCCCTTACTACGACAATACAACTCGTCGTCATGACGGTACAAAACCACCTCGCGCGGCCAGTCGCGGCAGACCACGTGGCTGTGCAGTTTCGGACCCAGCACACAGGAGTCGGCCATCAGCAGCACGGCGTCCGCCGAGGGCTCGGTCCGGTGCCGGCTGACGAAATCGAGCCGGGCGGTCGCGCTGAGTGCGTGCGGTCGGCGGAAGAGCAGCTTCACGCCGTCGCCAAGCTGGATCCGAGACCGCTCGCCCAACAGTGCCACGCGCCGCACCAGGCGATCGTCGACCCGCACCTCCCGAATTGCCTCGATCAAGTAACCTCCGCCGTCACGCCAAATTCGCGCGTGGCGGCTGGATAAATCCCCCAAAATGGGGATATCGACTCCCTTAGAGCCGACCGGCTGGCCTAGGGTCACCTCGTCCCCCAGGCACACCAGGTAGCCGCCCACCGCGTCGACCCAAAGCAGGAACCTGTCGGCCTTTCGTCCTGAGTAGGAGTCCATCGGATCTGATTCCCGGAAAGCGGCGGTCAACCCTAACATTGTGCCACACCATTGGGCCGTGGGCCAGGATCGGAAGGTGGGCCGGATGGGAGCGCCGGGGCCGTGTCGGCTCGGCAGAAGCGACTCGACGGCTGCGGTCCGGGCCCCTCGCGGCTCGGCCCCTCGCGGCTCGACGGGACGGAAGCTCCGCAACCGTCCCGTGCCGCCGCAACCTGCACTTCGAGTCCATCCATCGCTCACTCCCTCCAACCTCCCTCCGGCTCCCGGCCGGTCAGTCCTGCACCTGCGCCAACGCCTCGACTTCCGGCTCCTCGGCGAAGTACTCGGTCACCTGCTCCACGATGTTCTCGGGCACGGGGGCTTCGAGCTGAATCTCACCCTGAAGTTGCCCTTCGGCGTCGATCAGCTTCTCGGCCACGTCGAGCCGGGTCCGCAGGTCGCTGATCAGGTCCTTCGCGCGGGCCAGCTTCGTGTCGTCGACCTTGTAGTCGCTGGTCGTCTGCGCCGCGGCGAGCATCTTCAGCCGGGCATCGAGGTGCTCCACCTCGACCTGCAACCTCGACCGCTCGCTGAGCATCCCATCCAGCTTTTCCCGGGCGGCGTCGAGCTTCTTCAGTCGGGCGTCGTAGATCTGTCGCTTCGTGTCCAACGTGGCCTTGGCCGTGCGGCATCGATCCAGCCGGTTGGCCAAATCGGTCTTCACCTGCGAAACCGTGTACGCCCGCTTGTTGTACACGAACACTTCCTTGCCACCCTGGAGATCGTCCTTCAGCCGCACCATCTCCTCCTCGGCGTTGTCCAAGGCGGCCTCTCCCTCCGCGATTTCCTTCTCCAAACGCTCGACCCCGACTTGCTCCTTGGCGATGACGTGCAGGGCCTTGCGGATATCGGGAACTAGATCCTCGATCAGGTCGCGCGCCCGCTCGATCTGGAAATCGATCGGCACGCTGTCGTGGACCGCGTCGCTCACAACGCCCGCCGACGTGCGAACGTAGCTGACCACCTCGGTCCCAAAGACCAACACGCCAACCACGACCAACACGCCCGTTCCAACGATCGCCTTCTTAATCATCTCCGAGTCCTCCAAGTACGAATCAGGTGAATTGGGTTGGTTCGCTTCGTGACACCGACACTTGCCGGCTCGGACGCCGGTCCGAACAGTTATTCGCGACATGCGATTGCATCTTGAGAAAATCCCGGCAAATTCCTCAAGCCCGGCTCAAAGCCGCCGCCACCCTCCCGCAGAGGGGAACCTTAACCGGCGTCTCCCCTCTTGAAGGCGGCACGAAGATGTTTGTGTGTAGCTCCAAAGAGGGGATTACAGGCGCCGTGTGCGTGCTCCGGCTCGCCCGATCATGTCGCCCGGCGAACAGAATCTTCGGGGCGGAAAAGATCTCCCGCCCGGGGATGTGAATCGACCGCCTGACCCGCTAAAGTGGCGCCCAGGCGTCGGATCGAGCCATTCGACCGGCCACGATCGCCACCTCCGGGGCATGTAACTGCACCCGCAAAGGGTGCGAGCCGCTGCCAACTCCCATGTCGATCCAACAGCTCGTCCAAGAAATCCACGCCGCGCCCGCCCGGCTTGTGATGGCTGTGACGGGCGGGGGCAGCGGGGCGATCGGCCAACTGCTCCAGGTCCCCGGGGCGTCGCGGACCCTGCTCGAGGCCGTCGTGCCCTACTCCGCCGCCGCGCTGGCCGACTGGCTCGGCGGACCGCCCGAGCAGGCTTGCTCCGCCGAGACCGCCCGGGCGATGGCCATGGCCGCGTTCCTCCGGGCGTGCCGGTTGGACGACTCGCCGGGCTCTCTGGCCGGCGTCGCGTGCACGGCCGGCCTGGCCAGCGACCGACCGAAGCGTGGGCCGCACCGGGTCCATCTGGCCGTCCAGACCGCCGCGATGACCGTGGCCCGGTCGCTCGAGCTCACCAAGGGAACCCGCACGAGGGCGCAAGAAGAGCGACTCGTGTCTCGCCTGGTGCTCGGCGCGGTTGCCGAAGCGTGTGGCGTCCAGCGACGACTCCCAGTGGGCCTGCTGGAAGACGAACAGATCGAGCAGTCACGGGTCATGGCGCCGGGGGCGTGGCAGGACCTCCTGCTGGGCAAAGTCGAGAAAGTCCGCCACGGCGGCCCCGCTGCCCGGGCGGACCGGCCTCCCAAGGCGATCCTATCTGGGGCGTTCAATCCCATCCATGCCGGGCACCGCCGGATGGCGGAAACCGCCCAGAAGCTGCTGGGAGTGCCCGTCGACTGGGAGATCCCCATCCTCAACGCCGACAAGCCGCCGCTGGACTACTGCGAGCTGGAGCGTCGCGTCGGCCAGTTCCGCCCGACGGACACCGTCTGGCTGACGCGCTCCGGCAAGTTCGTGGAAAAGTCGATGCTGTTTCCCGGCGTGACGTTCGTGGTCGGCACCGACACGCTCCGCCGGATCGCGATCGCGCGCTTCTACGGCGACGACCCAGACGCATGCCGCGCCGCGCTCGCGCAAATCGCCAGTCGCGGCTGCCGGTTCCTCGTCTTCGGCCGCGACACGGGCGAAGGCTTCGTCACCCTCGGCGACCTCGACCTGCCCGAGCCCCTCCTGTCCCTCTGCCGCGAAGTCCCGGGCGACCAGTTCCGCGAGGACGTCTCCTCCACGTCGATCCGCAAGCGAGGCGAGTGGTGAAGGCCGACCGCGCTCCGCGTGGACTGCCCACCACGATTCACCAGCTTCGCACGTCACCCGCGAGCGATCCGAATCCGCCCGGAAACAGTTGTTCAAGCAGCGACAGTTTTCCCTCGCGCACGATCCGTTCAGCTTCTTCCTTGGCTCGACTGGTCTCCATCTCAAGGAGCGGTTCATCGGTGCCATACACTTGTTTCTTGAGCGACCCGCCCGTATAGGGAGGCTTTCCGGACTGCAACCCCACCATCCAAGCGGCCTCGCTGACGTGTGGGTCGCGCCCCGCAAGATACCAGGCTTCGATCTGCGGCACGGCAAGTCCTAAGGCCATTCTGAGGGGGCCATAGGTAGGTCTCGGTGCAAGGGTGTTTTGCACCTGCGTGAGGATTGTGGCCATTTGGCACAGTCGGCATTTCTTTGGAGGTTTGGCCGACTGGCAGTCTGACGCACGGTGTAGCGGCGATCGGTCGGAATCGAGCACGACGAGCATCGCATGTGCATCGCTTTGGTAGTGTAGGTGGCGGAGCGCCATCGGGAGGTCTCGCAGCACCGCACCCCATCCCCGACTTCGGATCGGCGGCATAGGAGAGGGTACCTCGGTGCGTGTGCCCAGGATGCCGTCGACGAGGATGCGTATCGCGACCTCGTCTGCGTTGGATTCGCTGAAGATGGCGACCTTCATGGTTCGCTCGGCACGCCGCCAAGGATCCCCGTGTACCAGGCCTCGCCCAACGGGGCGTCTCCTAGAATCTCCTCGATATGCGGCAGATCCGACACGCGCTTGAACTGGACTTCCTGGCCTACCCTCTCGCAAATGACGATCTTTTCGGGATGGTCCTTGAAGAGATCGAGAAAGTAGGGGGAGTGCGTCGTGGCGATGACTTGAACCGGGTCCCGTTTCTCGCCGCAGCTTTCAGGATGGCTAAGCCGGTGTAGCGCGTCCTTCACGCGCCGCAGCAATCGCGGATGGATCCCTCGATCCGGCTCCTCAAGCCCTACCACCAACGGTGGTTCGGGGAGATAAGCCAACGTGAGGATCGCGAGAGAGATCAGGGTGCCCTGCGAAAGGGCGGAAGCGGGGACCTTATGATGGCCTTCGGACGTTCGCAGGGCGATCGACTTGCTTCCATCCGCCGGCCGGTCGAAGAGGATTCGGTCGAATTCCGGCAGCCAACGGTTCAACTCGGCATTGATCGCGTCGAAACGCTCGATCGCTTCGTCGCGCAAGCCGTCGAGCACAGCGGCGAGCTTGCCGCCGTTGGCATCCAGTTCCGGACGGCCCGTGACCGTAGCGGGCGCAGCAATAGCGCGCGCATCGAATGAGAAAACCCGGAGCCCTTTGACGATGGCGTATTCCGCCGCAGGATTCCACGTCTGCATTGACTCGGGCAACTGGGTTCCTCTCTCGATTCCGCCGGCTTGTCTCCACCGCCAAAACTGACGGACGCCGCGTTGCGGATCGCCCCAGACCAAGGCGACTTCGGCGTAGGAGTCTTGAGTGCGCGCTACCCGCATGCTCAGAAAATCGGAACAACGCCCCGTCTCGTCGCGCACTGCCTCCAGCGCCTGAAGCACCGTCGTCTTCCCGCTCCCGTTCGGCCCCACCAGGACGTTGCACGGCCCCAGCGGCAGCGTGGTATCGCGCAGCACTTTGAAGTTCTTGAATTCAATCGATTCAATCATCGCAACTCCCTCCACCCGTCCAGTCTATCCGGCCTTCCCCACAAAATCCAGCCGAGTGGGGTCCGCCTGGGTCGGCTGTGACGGTTGCCGAAACCGTCCCCCTCACGCAAGCCGCGGCCGGGGTCCGGGGAATCCCTCATTTTCTTTCCGAGGGCGGCCGAAATCGTTTGCAGGTGCTTAAAACGTAGGACGTTTTACGAAACGTGTGTCGGGGGCGGGCATGGAGGTGAGGAAGTGCAGTTTGAACGGAGGAAGAGGGGGTCGCCCAAGGTGCGGGCGACGCTCTACCTGCCGGTCGACCTGTTGGACGAGGCTCGCGATGCCGCCGTGTTTTTGGCCGGGTATCCGGTGCGGCTGACGCTCACCAAGCTGGCCGAAGACGCCCTGCGGAGCGAGCTGCGCCGCTTGAAAGACGCCCACAACGACGGCCGCGACTTCCCCCCCAGGACCGAAGACCTCAGAGGCGGTCGACCGATCGCCGCGTAGGTGCGCCATGCAACCGATCAAGAACGAATCGCCCAGAACGGCCGAGCTGGAACGGCTGCGTCGGGAGCTGTTGCGGAGAATCATCGCCAGCGAGGCACGACGACAATCCACTCGCGACGTCCCCGTCGCGATGAGGTCGGCAAAAGCGTGAAGCCGCTCTGGTCACTCGCCATCCTGCTGGCGGCCACCGGCGCCGCGATGGGCCGCCCCAGCCTCCTCGGCCGCGCCCCCCCGTTCGGCGCCGACACGGCCGGCCAGCCGCATCCGGCGGTGGTGCGGGTGATCGTTCCGGAGGGCGCGGGCATGTCGCTCGGCTCCGGGGCCCTGGTCGCCGTCACCGACAAGCTCGGCCTGGTGGTGACCAATTGGCACGTGGTCTCGGACGCGAAGGGCCAGATCGTCGTCGCCTTTCCCGACGGATTCCGCTCCGGCGCCACACTCATCCGAACCGATCGCGACTGGGACCTGGCGGCCCTGGCCGTCTGGCGACCCAACGTCGACCCAATCCCCCTGGCAACCCGGCCACCGCAGCCCGGCGAGCCGCTCACCATCGCCGGGTACGGGAGCGGCCAGTACCGGGCGGTGACGGGGCGCTGCACCCAATACGTCGCTCCGGGTAAAAAACACCCATACGAGATGGTCGAGCTCTCCGCCGGCGCCCGGCAGGGAGACTCGGGCGGGCCGATCTTCAACAGCCGGGGGGAGCTGGCCGGAGTCCTGTTCGGCGCCGCTGGGGGCCATACCACCGGCAGCTACTGCGGCCGGGTCGGCCAATTCTTGATGTCCGTGGCCGACGGCTTCCAACGCCTCGACGCCGGCTCCACCATGATCGCCCGAGAGACGCAACCCAGCGCAACGCCGATCGCCGGGCAGGCGGAATCGAGCCCGACGGCGATTGTCCGGCAGTCACAACCGAGCCCGAACACGACCCGGCAGCACTCCCAGCCGGACCCGACCCAGCCCGACTTCAACCAGCCGAACGCGCACCCGCCGCGCCAGCCGTCGCCGGTCGTCTCCATTCCGGCCCGACCCTTGAGCTCTGCCCACCCGAGCCTATCTCAGGCGCCGCCCCCATCGCCCGACGCCGGCTGGACCGGCTCCCCGCCGTACCCTGCCGCGCAAAGCCCCGTCGCATCCCCTCAAACCAACGAGCCGCTGAGCTGGGAAGACATCGCCGGCACCACCCGCGGCGACCAGGCCAAGACCATCCTGGCCGCCATCGGCCTGCTGGCGATCTTCGTCCAGGGGCTGAAGCTGCTGAGCAGAAGCGAAGACGCGTAGCACAAGGCTTCCAGCGTCGTAGCACAGGC
>DATKZH010000576.1:0-35143 GCA_035528065.1 Thermoguttaceae bacterium
AACCGGCTCCGGGTGTCTGAAGACGGGCCGAGAAGCCCGGCTGAAGCCGGCTCGAGTCACCGCGTGGGGCCATCTTTCCACCAGCTAAAGCTGGTGGCAGACAGTGTGTCGGCTGAAGCCGACTTGCACGCCCCATACCGCGCGGGCCGTGCCGACGGTCCGATGCCCACTGTCCCGTGCGGGACTCCGTCGAAGTGAGAAACCCGAATAGGCGTTGCAGTGCTAGCGTCGCCCAACGATCGCCTTCGACTAGGGTACTTGGTTTCCGAAAGTTGTTGCAGATGAGTCAAGTTTGTGGGGTTCAGGGTTCGGAGTTCAGGGGTCTGGACCTGGAGTTCCACGTATACACGCAGGTCCTGACCCCTGAACCCCGAACCCTGACCACTGGACTCTCGGTTCGGTCTGAGGCCCCGCCTCGCTAGTGTCTCTTCTCCTTAAGCGCCAGCGCCGCCGTGGGGCAGGCGGCGACGCACTCCGCGGCGACTTTGGAGAGGGCCTCTTGGAGGGGGCGGTTGAAGGGGACGCCTACGCGGACGTCGAACCCGCGGCCGATGAACGTCAGACCGAGCGGCTCCTGGGCCCGGGCGGCGATCTCGATGCACAGGCCGCAGGCGATGCACTTGCCCGGCTCGTAGATCACCTGGGAGTGCTGCGTGCTTTGATGGAACGGGGCTCGCTCGCCGCCGTACCGCTTGGGGTCGGCCCCGCACCGCTCGGCGTATTGCCTCAGCTTGCAGGTGGTCAGGGCGCGGCAGTCGCAGTGCAGGCAGCGGCCGGCTTGCCGGGCGGCCTCGGCGTGAGCGAAACCTTGGCGGCCCTCAGGTTGGCTCCGAGACGCCTCGCTTGCGTCCGCCATGAACTCGGACAGTTCGACGTCGCTTAGGCGTCCGATCCGGGAGGAGAATCGCTTCTCGGGCCCACTCACGGGCCGGCCGGCCAGGTGCTGGTCGATCGACACGGCCACCTCCTTGCCGTCGGCCACGCTGCGGATGACCAGGCCCTTGGTGCGGATGGCGTTACCCGCCGCGAAGACGCCCGGCACGCTCGTCTCGTAGGTCTCCCGGTTGATTTCCACGCCCCGCGTGCCGGCCTGGAGCCCCCATCGCTCGAGCGTCTCCTTCTTCGTGGCCCCGCAGGCGACGAGCACCGCATCGAACTGCCGGGCGAGGTGTTCGAGCGAGGGATCGTCGCCGGCGGGCGTGCTCGGGCGGACCTCGGTCCCGAGTCGCGTGACCAGGGCGATCTCGCCGTCGAGCACGTCGCGCGGCAGCTCGTCCTCGGCCGTCTCGTGCCGGAGCCGCCCGCCCAAGGCGGGCTGGTCGTCGAAAACCGTGACGGCGTGTCCGTCTCGCAGCAGGTAGTACGCGGCGGCCAGCCCGGTCGGCCCCCCGCCGATGATCGCCACGCGCTTTCCGGTGGACGGCTTGCACTCGGGCAGATAGGGATCGTCGGAGGCCAGGTCGACGTCGGCCACGTAGCGCTTGAGGAGGCAGATTGCCACGGCCCCGTCGGCGGGCGCCCGGCGGCAGGCCTTCTCGCACGGCGCGGGGCAGATGCGGCCCAGGACGGCCGGCAGCGCGATGTCGCGCTTCACCGTCTCGATCGCGCCCCGCAGGTCCTCCCCGGCGATCTGGCGGAGCATGAGCGGGACGTTCATGTGGGCCGGGCAGCCGAAATCGCAGGGGGCAAAGCAATCGCCCACGTGGTCGCTCAAGAGCAGCTCCAGGGAGGTGCGACGCACGTCGTGCACTTCCGGCGTCTCGCTCTCGATCTGCATCCCGTCGACGGCCCGCGTCGCGCACGACGGGACCAGCCGGTTGGAACCGAGCACCTTGACCGTGCACGCCAGACACGACGTCGACGGCTCGTATCCTTCGAGAAAACAGAGCGCGGGGACGTCGATCCCCAGCTTGCGCGCCGCGTCGAGGATCGTCGCGCCTTGGGCGACCTCGACTTCGTGTCCGTCAATGGAGATCTTGGGCATGGCTTGAGAAGGTCGATGCAAACCGGCTCGTGCGGAGCGAAACTAAAAAAGCTCACGAAGCCGCTTGCGGCTTCGCAAACCCATCATCATCAATCATCATTCCACAATCACCGCCCCCGTCGGGCAGACCACGCGGCACGTGTCGCAGCGGGTGCAGATCTCGTCCTTGATCTGGTGTTTTTGATACGGCGTCATCGGGATCGCCTCGACGGGGCAGTGCTGGGCGCAGAGCGTGCAGCCGATGCAGTCGTCGGTAATCCGGTAGTGGATCAGGTCCTTGCACTTGCCGGCCGGACAGCGACCGTCCAAATGCGCCTCGTATTCGTGGCGGAAGTAGCGGAGCGTAGAAAGCACCGGATTGGGCGCCGTCTTTCCCAGCCCGCAAATGCTGCCCGCGCTCACGGTGCGGGCCAGACGATCGAGCTCTTCCAGGTCGCCCTTCTTTCCCCGGCCGGTGCAGATGCGGTCCATGATGTCGAGCATTCGCCGGGTGCCGACGCGGCAGAGGGTGCACTTGCCGCAGGACTGGTCCTGGGTGAAGCGGAGGAAGTAGCGGGCGATGTCGACCATGCAGTCCGACTCGTCGAGCACGACCAGGCCGCCGGAGCCCATGATCGCCCCGGCTTGGGTCAGGGCCTCGAAGTCGACCGGCGTGTCGGCCAGCTCGGCGGGCACGCATCCGCCCGACGGCCCGCCCACCTGCACCGCTTTGAACGCCTTCGCGCCGGCCACCCCGCCGCCGATCTCGTCGACGATCTGGCGGAGGGTGATTCCCATCGGCACCTCGATCAGGCCGCCGCGGACGATCTTGCCCGCCAACGCGAAGACCTTCGTGCCCTTGCTTTTCTCGGTTCCCAGGCGAGCGAACGCCTCGGCGCCGTTGCGGAAGATCCAGGGCAACAGGGCGTAGCTTTCGACGTTGTTGACCAGGGTGGGCTTGCCGTGGAGTCCCTGCACGGCGGGGTAGGGAGGGCGCAGCCGGGGCATGCCGCGCTTGCCTTCCAGCGAAGCCAATAGCGCCGTCTCCTCGCCGCAGACGAACGCCCCGGCCCCCTCCTTGACGGACAGCCGCAGCCGGAAGTCGCTCCCCATCACGGAATCGCCCAGCATCCCTCGCTCCGTGCAGCGATCCAATGCCTCTCGGATCCGCCGGACGGCCAGCGGGTATTCCGCCCGAATGTAGAAGAAACCCTCGTGGGCCCCGACGGCCCGGGCGGCGATGGCCACGCCCTCGATGATCCGATAGGGGAACGACTCCAGAAGCATCCGGTCCATGAACGCGCCGGGGTCGCCCTCGTCGCCGTTGCAGATGATGTATTTCTGGTCGCCCGGGGCAGCTCGCACCTTCGCCCACTTGATGCCCGTGGGGAAGCCGGCCCCGCCGCGCCCACGCATCCCGCTGGCCTTGACTTCGGCGATCACGGCGTCCGGCGCAAGCTCGGTGACGCAACGCTCGAGCGACTGAAAGCCGTGGTGGCGGAGGTATTCGTCCAGGTCGGTCGGGTCGATCTGGCCGCAATACTCCGTGGCGACGCGCTCTTGCCTGCCGAGGAAGGCACAGACCGGGCCGTCGCGGACGTCGATCGAGTGGCGGGTGATCGGATCGCCGACCTCGTCGGTCAGCAGCCTGTCCAACAGCCGGGAGACGGTGTGCCCGACCCGGCGCGCGACCCCCTTGGGCCGGAAGTGCTTGAGGACGACGGAACGCGCGTCCTCCGCGTTCATCTTGGCGAACAGGTGCGACGGCCCCTCGCGCGGCACGATCTCCACCAGCGGCGTCTGATGGCACATGCCCACGCAGCCCACCCGCTTCACCACGGCCGGCGCGCCGGTCTCGGCCAGCACGGACCCGATCGCCTCGTACACCCGGCCGCTGCCTTGCGCGACGCAACAGGAGCCCAGGCCGATGCGGATCTCGCCCGCCTCGTCGGTTGACCTGGACGGCGGCGGCGGGCCTTTGCGTGGTCCGTCCTTGGCCTTGTGGAGGAAATCGGCGAGCACCTCGGGGACCTGGGCGGGCGTGAGCCGGCCGTAGGTCACCTCGTCGATCTGGATCACCGGCGCCAGCGTGCAGCAGCCCAGGCACGCGATCTTCTGCACGGTGAACAGGCCGTCGCCGTCCGTGTCTTCTCCGTTGGTGAGACCCAGGTTTCGCTCCAGCGCCTCCTGGATCAGGCCGGCCCCCTTCACGTGGCACGCCGTCCCGTGGCACACGCTGATCATGTGCTCTCCCACGGGCCGGTGCCGGAACTGCGTGTAGAACGTCGACACCCCGGTGACGTCCGCCGGCGTGATCTCGGTCAGCTCGCAAACGCGCCGAAGCGCCTCCTGCGGCAGGTAGCGGTAGTGCTCCTGGATCGCCTGGAGGACGGGGATCACGGTCTCGCGCCCGCGGCCCCAATCCTCCACCGTCCGGTCAACGAAGCTCAGATCAAGGTCGCTGGTCAAGTCAGACTTCATCGTGGTCTCATCAACGTCTTGCTGCCGGACGTGGCTCTTCTGTTACGATCCAAGGTACTGCCGGCGATACCGAGATAGAATCAGCGAGGTCGCCATATCAGGGCGCCATGCGCGGCATGTGCCAGCCCGCCTCAAGACACCCGCACGCTGAAGCCGATCGCTGCGCCGATCGCCTCGGCGTAGCGGTAGAGGGTATCTACGGTCGGATTGACGTAGACGCCGTTTTCCAGCCGGCTCACGGCCGCGCGGTCCATTCCGGAGCGCTCCGCGACGTCCGCCAGACTAAGCCCCTGACGCTCGCGGTGCTTCTTCAACGCCGCCAGCATCACCCGGAGGTCCAAGTACTCGCCGTGGGAGACGACTTCCGAAGCGTCTCCGCTGGCCAGCAGGTCCTCCAGGCCGGGGCGCTCGCGCCCGAACCGCTCCCGAATCTCCTCCAACCGCCGCTGCTCCTCCGGCGTGCGCTGGGTCTTCCGATGGTTCCGCTTCGCACTCATGTTCTTCTCTCCTTCCAGCGTTCGGGTGCCGGATAGGCCGTCACCGGATAGATGACGGGCGGGTCCTCGTCGACCAGTTCCCAAACCACGGCCAGGTATCGCCCCGCGGCCGTCCATCCAAACGTAATCGGCCGGCCGCTCGACGCGCTGTGGACCGTTCGGCTCTGCCGGTCGTTCAGGATTTCCTCCACTTCCTCGGGCGTCACGTCGTGCTCGGCGATGTGCTGGACATTTCCTTGTGGATCGTCCTCCAGATCCCAAATGACCTCAATCATCGCCGATTCCTTTGGGTGTTGTAGTATTTTACAACACCTTCGAGTGCTGTCAAGGGAAGCGGAAACGGCCGTCCTTCTCGTCGCTTCGTCATTCGGTTCAGAACATCAGTGCACCAATGGGTGCCTCTACCCTTCTGACATCGCCGCATCGTTACGACGCTTCGCGTCGTAACGCACTCCCTGGATGGTTCGCCTCCGCCCATGGCCCGACGCCACGGGCCGACAAACCGCCGCTACTTGCCAATGCAAAATAGGTGCTCCTTCCCGCGGATGTAGATCCGCCCATCCTGGAACGCGGGGCAGGTGACGCATCCCTCTCCCAGGTCGGTCTCCGCGATCACCTGGACCTTTTCCTCCTCCCGACTCGGCTGGACAACCCACCCCTTGCCCTCGTCGCTGAACAAGTAGACCCGGCCGCCGGCCCAACTGGGCGACGAAGTGAACGTGGCGTCGAAGTCCTTCTCCCACAACAGCTTGCCCGTCTTCGAGTCGTAGCCCGTCAGCGCACCCCAGGTGGCCACGAGGAACAGGTACTCGGCGGTGAGCAGCGGGCTGCACATGTCGGGCAGGCCGTCCTCGGCGGTCCAGAGGATGCGGTCGGTGCCGGTCACGTTCCCCTGGCCGTCGGCACGGATGGCCGTCCACTCGCTGTACTCGTTGCCCACGTGCACCACGCCGTCGATGAATACCGGCGAAGGGCCGCAGTCGGCGCTCAGGCACTCCGCCCGCCAGATCTCCGTGCCGTCGGCCGGATTGTACGCAATCACCCAGGGATCGGCGCAAGTGATCAACTGGTCGCGACCGTCGTAGGTCATCACGACGGGGGACGTCCAGGAATTCGGCACGGGGCGAGGCACCTCGTAGACGGTCTCGCCGGTCATCGCGTCGAGGGCCACGAGCTTCGATTTCCCGTCCTTGGCCGTGCCTCCCTGGTCGAATTGGATCAACAGCAGATTGCGGTACAGCACCGGCGTGGAGGCGTGGCCGTAGGAGTTTTCCGGCATGCCCAGGCTCCGCGCCCAAACGAGGTTCCCGCCGAAGTCGTAGCCGGCCACGTCGCCGTTGGCAAACATGGCGAAGACCCAGCGGCCGTTGGTCGTGACGGTGGGCGCGGCGTAGCCGGTCGCGTCGTCGACCTCGGGCGGCTCTTCCGTGCTCTCCGGGGTGCCGGGCACGGCCTGCCGCCAGCGGAGCCGGCCGGTGTCGGCATGGAAGCAGAACACCTCGCGGCGCTCTTCATCGGCCCCGGACAGAAAGACGAAATCGCCCACCACCACCGGCGAGTTGTTACCCGGCAGCGGGACCGGGACCTTCCACAGGATGTTCTCGCCCGAGGCTGCGTCCCACGCCTCGGGGACGTTCTCCAGCGGCGAGACGCCCGATCCGCCCGGGCCCCGGAAACGGAGCCAGCCGGCCCGGATCTCGTCGCCGGACGGGTAAAAGGGCTTATCCGGCGGCTCGGGCGGACCGGTCGGTTGCGCGGCGGTTTCCGCTCCGGGAGAAGCGGACGCCGGACTCTCGCCGGGCTCCGCGGCCGGCGCCGGCTGGCCACCCGGCGACACTTCACCGGTCGCGTCCGGGCCCAACAACGACGCCAATTGGGCCGCGTCCTGTGGCAAATCGCTGCGGTAACTGATCGAGAGCGCGCCCAGCGTACCCACCAGGAGCAATGCCAGGACGCCCACGGCCCATCGGGCGACCTGCATGTTGGGCGTTTCCACGTCCACGGCAGTCGCCTGCGGCTCGGGCGCGGGCAGCTTCCTCCGCAAGGTGCCGGCCGACTTGGCCGCGATCAGGAAGACTATCACCCCGCCGAGCAGAAGCCAGGTCCCCACGGTGGCAAATCGGCGCTGGCGGAAATACTCCGCGCGCAAGTGGAGATCGAGCTCGCGAAACTGCGTCTTCAGCTCTTCGTTGTCCGGCTGGAGGGCCACGGCCGCCTTCAAGGCCTGGTAGGCCCGATCTTCCGACGGGTCCTTCGCCCCGCGTCGAACGTACTCGGCCACCAACAGGGCGCAGACCACGATGCAAAACACCCCGACCACCGCCGCGGCTCGGACGGCGAGCAGGAATGAGGAATGAGGAATGAGGAGTGAGGAGTGACCCGACAAGGCAGCCTCACGGATTGATGATCGCGCATTCATGGTTGAGGATTCGTCATTCATCATTCATCATTCCTCGTTCAGCATTCTGAATCAAGCCGAGGCGCGCCTGCTCGCCGGGGCAGTACCAGAAGCATCGGCCGCAGGAGACGCAGCTTCCCCGGTCGGGCACGTACTCCTCGCGCCGCCGCCGGATCGACAGATGCACCAGCTTCCCCCCCACGACCAGCCCGATCCACAGGCCCAGCCACGTGCCGGCCGTGGCGAACAGCCCGCCGCGCTCGATCGCCGCCTGATAGAGATCCACCACGGGCCGGCCGCTCTCGTAGAACGCGTCGCTGGCGTCGGTCGTGCCCTCGGCCTCGCCCGTCCGCTCCAACCGCACTCGCTCCGCCAGCCGGACCGTGGGGTCCATCTGCGCGAAGGGCGGGCCCAAAAACCTTCCCAGCCATGCTCCCACGGCGACCAGCACGGGGACGAGCACCAGGAGCAGGGCAAGACGCCGCCTCCCCCGCCTTCGCTCGGCGACCGACTGGTCGACCGTCGGCTCGCGGATCGCCCCGTACGGACAGGCATCTTCACACAGGCCGCACTTGATGCACTCCTCCGGCGGGATCCTCACGTGCCACTTCGACAGCCGCGAAAGCCACCGGAGCACGACGCCGTACGGGCAGAGGTACCGGCAGTACGGTCGCCCCACGAACACGCCGACCAGCAGGAACGAGCCGCCCAGGACCAGCATGTTCACGCCGCCCGAGAGCCGGAAGAAGCCCACGAACGGATCGTACTCGCAGATCACGAAGGCCGTGCCCGTCGCCGCGAAGACCACCGCCAGGCCCAGGTAGACGTAGGCCAAAAGGCCCAGCGCGTGCTCCAGCCACGTCGGCACCTTGACCGGGCGCACAGCCACCAGCTCCTGAACGGCCCCCAGCGGACAGACCGCCGCGCAGAACGTCCGCCCGAAAAACAGCGTGGACACCAAGGGCAGTGCGAACAGCGCGAGAATCGGCCACGAGACCGCGTACGTCGAATCGAAAGCCGCGAGCGTCACGTTCTGGAGGGAGCCGATCGCGCAGACGCAGCCTTCGCGCCGGAAGCCGAACCAGAACAGCGAGAATACGGCCAGCGCAAGAAGCCCGCGCCGCGATCGCCGCACGACGCCCAAGTAGCCGGCCAAGGCAAGCGCTGCGGCCAACACGGCCACGTCCACGTATTCCAGCCGGCCGGACCGCGGCTCGGGGAATTCCGCGGTGGGAACCGGGTGGCCGGGCACTTCCGGCCGGGCAATGAAGTCCTGCGCCCACGCCGTCGAGCCCGCGGCGAGCAGCACGAGCGGCACGACCGGGGGCAACCATGCCCACGCGCCGCGCCGCGCCGTACGGGGTCGTCCGTCGGTCGGCGGAAAGCGCCGCGCGGGATCGGCCGGTGCGTCAAGAGGCTTCGTCATGCGTCGTGGGCCTTCCCTTGCAACGTCCCGCGGGCCTTCGACTTGAGCAGGTAGGGATCACCGGCGGGCACACGGCGGAACGCCTGCGTCGGGCAGGCGATCGCGATCGAGCACTGGTTGCAGTTCACGCACAGGTCGTGGCGGACCTGCAAGTAGAGCGATCCGTTCATCATCGCGCAGCCCTTGACGCACTTGCCGCAGCCGATGCACTGGGGCTCGTCGATGTGGTACTCGAACCGCCCGACGCCGCCCTCCTCCGTCACCAGCTCGCGGAGGATCGCCCCGGTCGGGCAGAGCTGGTTTTCGGCCGCCGTGTCGAGACGGAGGTGATTGAGATCGAAGTACCCGGTGCACAGATCGCACATCCCGCACATCGCGTAGCACTGAACCGCCTTCACCGCGGAGACGTCCAGCACGCAGTGGGTCGCGCAGTTGCCGCAGGCCATGCACTCGTCCGGGTCGATCTGCCAGACGTACTCGTCCCGGCGACCCCCGCGGGTTCCCATGAAGCCGGCCGCCCCGCCCAGCGCGATTGCCCCGGCCACGCGCACGCCGTCGCGCAGGAATCTGCGGCGGTCGGTTTGCCCATCCGAATCGGCCATCAAACGCTACCTCTCCATCACTTCCTTGGGATCGGCCGGAAAACAACTTCCCGACTTCAGTAGCAGGCACACGCCGTGTGCCGTCCGCTGCTTACGGCACACGGCGTGTGCCTGCTACTCCGCAAATGCGGGAGTTATTCTTCGGGCGATCCTTAGCTGACAAAGCCTGGCGTAACCTACACGCGTCGAGCCCCGGGCACTCACGACAGCACGCCGACCGCGAACACGGCCCGTCGGCCGAAGCGCCGGCTCCTCGCACCAGCAACACGGCCGACAAGCCCGTCAAGGCCCCCAGGACCGCGTACCGCGCCCAACGGCGGAATACCTCGCGGCGGCTCGGCTCGGTTTCAGTTCGATTCGGCATCGCTCTGCTCCAAAACGCTCGTCTCCGAAGCGGGGGCCTTGCGCTCGAAGGCCCGTACGCTCGCCCGGGCGGGATCGAGGATCAGGACCCGGCCCCGGCCGTCGGCGGCTACGTCGACGGCTTTCAACTCGTGATCGAACCGGCTTTCGGTTCGCGGCGCAGTGTTCGGCCCCTTCGCCGCGTCCAACTGCTCGGGGCCCGCCACCACGCAGTCGAACTGGCCGTCGGCCGTGTAGACCTTCACCCGCAAAAGGCCCTTCTCGGCGGTGACGAACGAGCCGTCGGCCAGGAGGGCGAAATGGGCCGGATTGCAGCAGCCGAAGAAGCCTTCCACCCCCACCGAAGTCTCGCCCCAGTACAGGTCCAGGCGACCCTCGAACGAGTACGCCTCCAGGCGCCGTGCGCCCGGATTCACCACCCAGAGCACGTCGTCGCCAACGGCCACGTCGAAAAACGGGCTGGGAATCACGAAGCCCGGGATGCCTCGCGCCGGGTCGCGCTCGCCGATCCGTCCCAGCAGCTCTCCGGAGGTGTTGTAGCGGAGCACGATCCGGCCCGCGCAGTTGGCCACGAACACGTCGCCCTTGGCCAGGGCAATGCCGGTCAGCCGCACCTTCTCGCCGGGGACGTCCCACTTGGCGGCGGGCTTGCCCTCGGCGTCGAGCACCTCGACGCTCCGGCCCACGCCCGCGTAGATCCGGCCCGGAAAGGCGTGCTCGGCGCCGCCCACGGCGACACACGCCGGCTCGCCTCCCAGCGCGATCTTCGTCCGCAGCGTGCCCGAGCCGTCGAACACGTGAATCGCCGCGTCGCCGGCCACGTAGACCCGGTCCTCGGGGCCGACGGCCACGGCCCGGGCTTCCTGCATCTGCGTCGGTATCTGGGCGGTCTCTCGGAAGTGGACGAGCGCCGGGTCGATCTTCTCGTGCTCGCCGATGCCGTAGTCGAACCGATCGGCGAGCCCGCTCCCCCGGTCGCCCGTGCGGTCGGTCCGCACCAGCGCAACGGCCCCCACGCCGATCGCGGCGAGCACAATCGCCACGATCCACCAGGTCGCCCCGATGACGGCGGGTCGGTCGCTCATGTTGGTCTCTGGTCAGTTTCCGTGTGCCACTGCTTCGCAGAAGCAGTGCCCGAAGGGCGGCAACACTGCTTGCAGGCAAGCAGTGGCACACCGCTCACAAGTCACGTAGTCAATCTACTTCTGAGATACGTCGAGGCAGGCCATTCGGGTCACGTCGCGAAGGATGAGTCTTCCGCTCACCATCGCCATGGGCCCCCAGGCATCGTGTCCATCTTCAAACACCTGGAACTTGCCCAGCGGCCGGTAGCCGGCCGGCGCGGCTTCGGCCATGGTGAGCAGGCCCTCGCTGTCCATCACGTAGACGAGGCCGTCGGCGATCAGGTAGGGCCCTCGCTCGAACTTGTCCCGGCCGCTGTTCCACAGCTCGCTGCCCTCCAGGTCGAGGCAGGCAAGCTGCTTCCCGCCCGGATTGGTGCGAACGCCGTAAATATGCCCGTCGTACAGGATCGGCGTCTGCTGCTCCGACTCGAACCGCTTCGGCTTGAGCCGGAACAACGTCTGCGGGACGATCCGGCCGCCTTGCTCTTCCAGCTCGAGCATCAGGCTGCCGGCGTTGTAGCCGCCCGAGAAGAAGACGCGTCCGTCGCCCACGACGACCGGCGAGGGGCAGGTGGCCATCTTCCCCACCCACTCGGTCGTCTCCCACAGCACCGCCCCGTCCTCGGCCGAGATGCCGGCCACGCCCTGCGAGCCGCAGTAGACGTACGTCCGCCGTCCGCCGAGATCCATGGGCACGATCGAGGCGTGGGTCATCTCCCAGTTGTGCAGCTTGGGGCTCTCCCACACCACCTCGCCCGTGCGATAGTCGACCGCCACCATGAACGCCTTGCCCGACGGGGCCAGGATCACGCGCCCGGCGTCCACCAGCGGGCACTGGCCCGCGTGCCACTGGGGCACGGTCGTGCCGTAGCGGCCGACCATGTCCAGAAGCCAGTGGCACCGGCCGGTTTCCGCGTCCCAGCAGGCGACGTGGCACCGGGGGCCGATCGAGATCACGTAGCCATCGGCCACCGCGGGCACGGTCCGCGACATCCCGTGGCTCTCCATCACCACGACCGGGTAGCCGTTGCGCCAGATCTCCTCCCCGTCGTCCAAGGAGAGGCAGCGCATCGTGTCGGCCTGGCTTTCCGGGTCGTAGTCCAGCACGTACACGCGGCCGCCCCAGACCACCGCGCCCGCGTGCCCGGGCCCCAGCTCAACGGTCCACAACACCTCCGGGCCGCCGTCGGGCCATTGCCGAGCCAACGGGACACTCTCGTGGCAGACGCCGTCCCGCTCCGGTCCCCGGAACCACGGCCACGCACCCGGCGCGTCGGACGGCTTGCCGTCGGAAGCGATCGGCTCGCCCACTTTGGGCGGGGGCAACGCCTCAACCGACCCCGCCCCTTGCTCCCGATCCAGGCCGGGCACCCGCGCGTACAGCCCGTCCACCGTGCCCGTGTTCACCCAAAGGGCCACGAGCATGGTCGCCAAGAGGGCCAAGCCGGCAGGGAGAACAGTGCTCAGAGGGGGTCGTCTCATCCTCTTCAATTTATCGGAAACCTGGCCCCATGCCAACGCGCAACCGGCCGAGGAGGCCCTCGCCGAACGCGACTCCCGCGGTCCCCCCAAACACAAGTCCACCGCTGAACAACCCTAACGTGGGGCACGTTTCCAGCGTGCCGGGATGGAGATACCTGGAAAACGGGACCAGGAAACCTGTTGACTCGCGAGGGGCAATTGGAGGAAGCTCATGGGTAGCCGTTCACGGCCGGCAAAGTAGCAGGCACCACGCCGTGTGCCGTCCGCGCGGCGACCAGTACGGCGCAGATTAGCTCGGACGCGTCGTTGGTCTGACTTGAACATGAGATCCGCTGACGGCACACGCCGTGTGCCTGCTACTTTCATCGAACGCCGTGAACGGTTACGCTCATAGAAAGCCGGGCACATGGCAGGTTGGCGGTCCGCACCGGCGGCCGCCTTGGAAATCCGTCGTTCTCCCGAGGACACTTCGTGCCGATGTGGAAGACCGCCCTCGCTCTTGTGACCGCCGTGTGCGTGCCGGGTGTGCTCGCCGCGGACGAGCGCACCTGGACCGACGGCACGGGCCAGCACCAGGTCGAGGCCGAATACATCGCGGCCCAGGCCGACAAGGTTTGGCTCCGTCGCGCGTCGGACGACAAGGTGTTCGAGCTGCGGCTCGCCGAGCTGTGCCAAGCGGATCAGGACCACGTCCAGAAGCTGCTTCGGGAGAAGGAGGACGAGCAGGAGGCACGGCGACCGGACCACGCCGAGAGAATCCAGTACGGCCTCCCTCGGCAACTAGGCACTTTGGCCAACCGGGCCATCGACGAAAGCAGCGGCCTGGCCTGCTCGCGACGCAAGCCGGGCCTGTTCTGGACCCACAACGACTCCGGCGGGGAAGCCCGGGTCCACCTGCTCGACTCCAAGGGCCGAGACCTCGGCTCCTGCTTGCTCTCGGGCGTCAGGGCGTGGGACTGGGAGGACATGGCCTCCTTCACCTGGCAGGGCAGGCACTACTTGCTCCTGGGCGACGTGGGCAACAACGGCCTGGCCGCCCCGGTCCAGATCCTCCACCTGATCGAGGAGCCGCCGATCGACCCGCAGCACGGAGTCACGGTTCGGGAAGTCCCGGTCGTCCAGACGATTCAGTACTCCTATGAAGACGATCACCGCAATTGCGAAGCCGTGGCCGTGGACCCGACCGACAGGACGATCCTCCTGGCCGCCAAGCACTTCGAGTGCGCCATCTACGCTCTCGATTGGCCGAACAGCGACCCCGAGACCGTCTTCGTCGCCCGACGGATTGCCACGTCGAAGGTCCCCCTGGTCACGGCCATGGACGTTTCACCCGACGGCCGCCGCGCCGTCCTGGCCACCTATTGGAACGCCTACGAGTTCGAGCGCAAGGAGAACGAGGACTGGGCCGCCGCCTTCTCCCGCGAGCCCCGGGAGATCCGGATGCCCCTGCGGATCCAGGGCGAATCCATCTGCTACGGCCCCGACGGCAGGACGATCTACCTGACCAGCGAAAAGGTCCCCACGCCGCTCTGGGAAGTGCCGGTCGTCGAAAAGCCGCAATGACCGGGCGGAACCCTTGAGATCTGACAACGCCATGGTTCGCTACTCGGGAGACTCGTCGATGAGAAAGGCATGGTTGTTCGCAGTGACCGCAGCGCTGGCGGCCGGCGCGGTGCTCGGGGGGAGTACGCCCTCGGCCTTGGCGATCAAGCCCTTCAGCGACCAGTTCAGGGCCAAGTACGTGAAGGAGAAACCGGCCAACGACAGGGAAAAGGCGCTCGCCGAAGCCGTAACCAAGGCGAAGTGCCTCGTGTGCCACGAAGGCAAGTCGAAGAAAAACCGAAACCCCTACGGCAAGCAACTGGCCGAGCTGCTCGACAAGAAGACCGACAAGGAGAACGTCGAGAAGATCCACAAAGCCATGGACAAGGTGGCGAAGATGAAATCCGACGCGAAGAAAAAGGATTCCCCCACGTTCGGCGAGCTGATTGCGGCCGGCAAGCTCCCCGGCGCCGAGCCGAAAGAGGAGAAGGAGGAAGAGAAGGCGCAGCCGTAGCCGGCGGACGCTTGCCCGGCGTGGAGCTGCCGTGGCCCTACGGCGGCTCGCTTCTGGGGGTAGAGGCCGCAGGTCGGCTCCGCAGCGGGCGCGATTGCCAAAGCCCGTCGCTGGACGACCGGCTTCTCTTCTGCGCCCCGGTTGCGGGGGCGCAATCCCGTCGCCCGAGCCCCCTCCTTGGAAGGGGACGCTCGGTTGCGACTCCGCGGATTCGGCTCATAATAGAACCGAAGTGGGGGCATGATGTCGCCGCCGTGGTAGCAACGTGAGGCGATGACCTACGGACCCACGTCGCCGGCCGACGCATCCGCTCCGCCTCCCCGGCCGGTTCAACCAGCGAAAGGAACGTGGTATGCAACACTCCAGACGACGTCTTGTGGCAATCGCGCTTCGGGCTATCATACTGGCGGCCGCCGGCCTGTCGACGTGGACGGGACCTTGTCTGGCCGACACCTGCTGTTCAGGGAGGAAGACGATGAGCATCGAGAAGACCGCGTTCGGCAAGATGCCCGACGGCACCCAAGTCGACCGCTACACCCTGGCCAACTCCCACGGCCTGACGATCAAGATCATCACCTACGGGGCCACGCTCACCGCCGTCGAAATGCCCGACCGGCACGGCAACCGCGGCGTGGTCACCCTCTACCTCGAATCCCTCGACGACTACCTGGCGGGCCACCCGTTCTTCGGATCGATCGCCGGGCGCTACGCCAACCGGATCGCCCGGGGCAAGTTCACGTTGGACGGCAACGAGCACACGCTGGCCACCAACGACGGCGAGAACCACCTGCACGGCGGCACGAAGGGTTTTGATAAGGCCGTCTGGAAGGCCAAGCCCGCCCAGGGCGACGGCTTCGTCGCCGTGACCTTCATCCTCGCAAGCCCCGACGGCGATGAAGGCTACCCCGGCACGCTCACCGCCTCGGCCACGTACACGCTGACCGACGACAACGAGCTCCGCATGGAGTACACGGCCACGACCGACAAGCCGACGGTCGTCAATCTCACCAACCACGCCTATTGGAACCTGGCCGGGGCCGGCTCCGGCGACGTCCTGGGGCACGAGCTGATGCTCAACGCCGGCCGGTACCTGCCCGTCGACAAGGGCCTGATCCCGCTCGGCCGGCTCGCCCCCGTCCAAGGCACGCCCATGGATTTCACCCACGCGCAGCCGATCGGCTCCCGCATCGCCCGGGTCGAAGGCGGCTACGACCACTGCTACGTGCTCAACAAGAAAGAGGGCGATAAGCTTACCTTGGCCGCCCGGGTGGTCGAGCCCAAGAGCGGCCGGGTGATGGAGATCTACACCACCCAGCCCGGCATCCAGCTCTACACGGGCAACTTCCTCGACGGCAGCCTGACCGTCGCCGGCAAGCCCTGCAAGAGGCACTACGGCTTCTGCCTCGAGACGGAGCACTTCCCCGACTCGCCCAACCGTCCCGAGTACCCTTCGACCGTCCTCCGCCCGGGCGAGACGTACCACGAGGTCACGCTGCACAAGTTCAGCGTCGAGAAGTAGCGGGCTGCGACGGTCGTAGCGACAAGGTTCATCGCCCTTGAGACGGTGACGGGGTGATGGGGTGACAGGGTGACGTGCATGTGGATGACCACGACGTCACCCTGTCACCTTGTCACCCCCTCACGCGGTCACTGCGACCGTCGGCCCGCGATCGCTTGGAGCAGCTCGTCCCACGTCTGGCTGACGGCGGCCACGTCGAACCGCTCCACGGCCCCGGCGGCTTCCGAAGCGAATTGCCTGCGACGGGCCTCATCGCGCATCAGCTCGGACATGGCTCCGGCCAAAGCATCAACGTCGTCAGCGGGAACGAGGACGCCGTCGACGCCGTCGCGCACGAGCCCCGGCGATCGGCTCCAGCACTTCGTGGCGACGACCGGCAGGCCGCACGCCATCGCTTCCACCAGCGCGTTGCCGAAACTCTCGCTGCGCGACGAAAGCACGAAGACATCTGCCCGGCGAAGCGCGGAGAACGGGTCGTCCACGACGCCGGGAAGGCAAACGCGATCCTGCAACCCGAGCTCGGCCACGATCGACTCCAGCGTGGCCCGCTCGCTTCCCTCGCCGAGGATCACGAGCCCCCAGTCGGGCAGCTCGGCAGCCGATCGGGCAAAGGCCCCAATCAACACGTCGAAGCCCTTTTCCGGCGCCAGCCGCCCCATGCCCATCACGACGTGGGGCCAGCGCGAAAAAGAGGGCAAGTCCGATTCGCCGGCACCGCCCGCAGGGTGCTTCTCGCAAATCGGACCGGTCCCCGGTTTCTCCGAACGGATCTCGCCCAACGGAATGGGATTGGGAATCACCGCCCGCTTGGCTCCCGGCAGCCAGGCAAAGTGCTCGTCCACCCCGGCGCTCACGCTCACCACCCGCGCTGCCCGGCGATAGGTCACCCGCCGCAGCGTCTCCCACGGCGGCTTGAGCCGGAACACGCGCGGATCGGCGTGCTCGGTGACGACGACCGGCACCCGGGTCCCCCAGCCGGCCAGCAGGGCCAGCACGTTCGTCTCCGGCATGAAAGAGATCACCACGTCGGGCCCGAGCCGGCGGACCGCGCGCCGAAGCGCGGCCAGTCGCCTTGCGTTGGCCGTGACCTTCTCCACGACGGAGCGAGTCTCCCCACCCAGGTCGAGCGCGACGCGGTCGACCCCCTCGGGCGTCGCGTAGAAATCGCGGTCCGCGCCGAAGATGGTCACGATCGAGACGCGGTGCCCCAACGCCGTCAACCCCCGGGCAAGAAGCACCACCACCCGCTCGGCCCCGCCCGCCGAGAGCGACGAGATCACCATCGCGATTTTCAGTAGCCTTCTTGGCATGACGAGAGCCGCGCAAACGGTCGTCGACGGATCCGTCGAAGAGCCCACTGGCCATTTTCCCGCCGGCTTCGTCCCGGCGCGAGGGTGTTCGATCGGTGGATCGCAGTCTCCTTGCGCGCAAGACGAGCGAGACGCACGGCCCCGGCCTTCGACGTTGCATCCATCGTAATCCGGCTCGGCCGGATTGTCGACCTCGGCGGCCTGCCGGTCTCCGCAGAGCCCTGCCGGACTCCGACGTCGTGCTCCCCCTCCGTCACGAGACGGGCGTCGCGCTCGAAAGGCCGGGTATTGCCAACAGCGTGCCCGGCGGGATAGGATTGGCCGTTCGTCCACCCGACTCAACACGAGGACTCCATCATGCGCCAATGGATGACGATCTCTGCCGTAGCGCTGGCGGCCGGCGCGGCCCTTGTCGCCGCGCCCGCCGCCGTGCGCGCCGACGACCTGGCCTCGCTGCGCGTGCTCGCGGACCAGTACCCCCGCGCGTTCTTCTTCCGCTCGGCCGAAGGCTTCGCCGCCAACCCGCGCATGTCGTACGACCGCTGGGAGGCCTCTTTCTCCCGCCTGATGGGCATCCAGGGCAAGTGCCTGGACGAAGAAGTGCCGGGCCGCTCGGTCCGCAACGTCGATTCCTTCACCCGGTTCAAGAAGCAGCATCCCGACCAGCTCGTGCTTCTGCACTACAACGGCAACGCCCGCGACCCGCGGTTCGAGATCGACGAGTTCTTCGCCGGCCATTTCCTGTATTTCAACGGCGCCAAGATCCTCGACGACGTGCCGGCCGAACCGGGCGAGACGGAGATCCGGGTCGACGACCCGGCCCTGTTCCGCACCGAGATCGGCCGCTACCGTTGGTCCAACGACGACGTCGGCCTCTGCGAGCTCGACGCCGACGGCAAGCCCGACTGGCATAAGAGCGAACAGGTGCAGCTCGTCTCCGTCGACCGCGCCCGAAAGGTCATCCGCGTCAAGCGAGGATGCTACGGCGCCGAGCCCCTCGCGTTCAAGGCGGGCACGGCGTACGCCGCCGCCCACGTGACCGAAGGCCCCTGGGGCGGAAAGTCGAACCTGCTCTGGTTCTACAACTACTCGGCCGCCTGCCCCCGCGACCGGAACGGACGCACCTGCACCGACGTGTACTGCGAGGAACTCGCCCGACGCTTTTTGCCCGGCGGCGAGCTGGCGGCCTTCGACGGGCTCGAGTTCGACGTCATGCACCACGAGCTGGGCGCACAACGCGGCCCGCTCGGCATCGACTGCGACGCCGACGGCCGCGCCGACAGCGGCCTGATCGACGGCCTGAACGTCTACGGGCAGGGCGTGGTCGAGTTCTGCCGCCGCCTGCGCGAGAAGCTCGGCCCCAACCGGCTCATCCTGGCCGACGGCATGAGCCCGCGCAACCAACGGGCGTTCGGCATCCTCAACGGCATCGAGAGCGAGGGCTGGCCGACGCTGAGCGACTGGGAAATCGGCGACTGGTCCGGCGGCCTCAACCGCCACTTCTTCTGGCAGACCCACGGGCGCGCGCCCGTGTTCAACTACATCAACCACAAGTTCACCACGGCCGGCGACACGCCGGGGAGCCGCCAGACGCCCGAGGTCCCGTTCCGCGTCCACCGGCTCGTGTTCGCCGCCGCGATGTTCACCGACTCGGCCGTCTGCTACAGCTTCCCGCCGCCGAAACCGGAGGGCGAACTGATCGGCGTGTGGGACGAGCTTCGCAAGGGGACGGAGAACCAGCTCGGCTGGCTGGGTCGCCCGCTCGGCCCGGCGGTCCGGCTTGCCGAGAAGCAGCCCGATCTCTTGGAAGGCCGCGGCGCTCCGGTCCGCCCGGAACTGGCCCAGCGGTTTGAAGGCAAGGACGCGACGATCTCGGTAGAAGACGGCGCGTTGCGCGTCTCGGCCTCGAGCGAAGAGGCCGACTCGCTCCGCTTCACGCTTCGCGGCGTGTCCTGCGACGGGCCGGACCTGTTCGTCTCGGTCACCGCACAAGGCGAGCCGCCGAAGGGCTTCCCCCGCGAGGTCGCCCGGCTGATGTGGGTGGGGATCGCCTCGCCGGAAGCGCGGCTCGTTCGCGCCGAGCCGCCCGTCACGGGCATGTGCCTGCGCGGGGGCGAGGAGACCGATCTCGACCGGGAGACCGGCGCGTCCGTCCAGTTCCTTGCGGGCCGCGACCTGGGCGGCGAGAAGCACGACGGCTACCTGGTCCATCCGCCCTACAAAGGCACGGCCCGCACCGCCGGCTACACGTTCTGGGAGCGCGAGGTCGACGTGCCCCGCGACGGCTCGCTCGAGTTCTTCACCGGCATGGGCGAAAAGAGCCCCGAGCGAAGCGACGGCGTCGTGTTTCGCGTGCTGGTGGCCCAAGCGGGCGGCGCCAAGGCCCCGCAGTACCAACCGATCTTCGAGCACACGCAGAAGGCGTTCGAGTGGGTCCCCCATCGCGTTTCGCTCGCCGACTGGGCCGGCCGCCGCGTCCGCCTGAAGTTCACGAGCGACTGCGGCCCCAACGACAACTGCACGACCGACCACAGCCATTGGGGCGACGTCTGGGTCGTTGGCCCCGAAGGCCGCGAGGCGTTCACCGAGCCGGTGCGCTACATGACGTGGCTCGGCGACCGCCCCTTCACCTCGGGCTTCTCCTTCCACAACGTCCGCTCGAAGAACGTCGACCTGGAGTGGATCGTCGAGGGCCGGGAGCCGATCTCCATCAGCGCGATCCGCGTCCACGCCCACCCCGACGTGATCTATCGCGAGTTCGAGCACGGCCTCGTCCTGGCCAACCCGTCCCCCCGCCCCTACGAGTTCGACCTCGCCCACCTCCTCCCCAACCGCAACCTCCGCCGCCTGCACGGTTCCCCGGAGCAAGACCCCACGGCCAACAACGGCACGCCGGTCGGCGGCAAGATCACGCTCGAACCCAAAGAAGGGCTGTTCCTGGTCAAAGAGGACTGACGCGGGAACGGAATACGCCCGCCCTACGCTGTCAGTAGTCCAAGGAAGGTGGGAACCAATGTGAGGGCAACAACCAGCAGCGGAAGCAGGACTTTCCCCGGATCTCTCTGCACGTCATCCTCGCTTCCCGGAACGCTAGTAGCCCAGGACAAGAGAGGCGCGAAAACAAACTCCGAGAGTACAATCCCGTATAAGAGCGGCAACATCGCAACGGCGACCCCCGGCCCGATCGCGGCGGGGTCATCCATCTTTCCAAGCATGGCGGCGAGTTGAACGAGATACGCCACCGTACCGGTCGAGATTGCGGCGCGACTGCCCAGGGTCAGGAAGCGACACGCCGAACGGCGCGATACGTCGTCGGCACTGCGGGCCGCTCCCATTGCCAACCGGCACGCATTCGCCCAGTCCTCACGATGAGCGCCAACCAGCAACAGGCAGCCGGTGGCAAAAACCACGAAAGCCACCGAGGGGAAGTCCACGAACGTCCCCAAGGTCACTCCGGGACACACGGCGATCATTCCGAGAACCAACGCGACAAGGGTGATGGCACCCAAGAGTCTCGATAGCGTGATCATCTTCGCCTCCTCCTGCCAATCGCGGCGGGTGGCGCTGGCGTCTCGCCGGTGCTCAGTCGCCGTCGAGCGCTACCGGGCAATTTAGCAGCGGTGGCGACATCTGAGAAGCCCTGAGCCATCTTTCCCAGGCGGAGTCTGGGAACGAGGGTGGAGTTCGCGTTGTCAGGTCGTGCCCTTTCGCGGCCGGTGTGCGGGGTGGGCTTTGTTGGACACGGTCAGTTCCGCGGCCGCTTCGATTTCGCCACCTATGAGGGGAACTACCCCCTTCAGATACCGTGAGCGCACGTGCGCTGGGGCCCCAGGGTGAGTGCGCTGGGGCCCCATGGTGAATGCGCTGGGGTTCCAGGGGAGGTGCTACAGGGTCACAGGCCACCTGCGCGCACGCCATGTACTGGGAAAAAGGCACTTCTTGGACGAGGTCACTCGCGCAAGCCCCGGGTACGAAAGCATTTGGAGGTTTCGGATGAACCAAGAAAAACCGTCCAACAAATGTTTTCGTCGCAACGTGTTGTCAGGCAAGGACTTAGGGCGTTTCATGGGAGGCATTGTTGGACACTTGGACGGCCGGTTTTGGGGGCTTCCGCGCCGTGCGGTGTTACGCCTAACACGGTCGAGCATACCATGTTAGCGCCGAGCCGCAAGGGGATTTGTGGCCGCCCCCGGGTGCTTCCAACTTTCCGCGGCCCGGGCGCGCCGAGAGGGCGGATTTGGCGGAGAGCGTCGGCCCGAGCAACCCTGCCTTTGGGCGGGGCGGGTGAAACAGTGGCCGGCCGGGCTCCCGTGAAGCCGACCGTCGAGTCGGGCGACCCCGCGTCTGGGCCAGGTCAATGCAACAGGGATCAGCCGGACTATAGCTTCCGCACTTCGCGCGGGCTTGTGCCGAGACACGGGGGCACAACGCGCCGAAGGGGCAGAATACGAGAGCCCAGGGCGCAGCCCTGGGTTGGGTCGGACCGGTCTGGCCGTAGCCCTGAAAGGGCGAGATACGCCGCGAGTCCCGCACGGGTATCGCGCCCTTTCAGGGCTTGGATTGTGTGTTCTGCCCGATCTCCCAGGGCTGCGCCCTGGGCTGTCGTATCGCGCCCTTTCAGGGCTGCGGACGTCGCGAGCTTCGTCCGTCTGCTGGCGTCGCGCCCCTTGGGCGGTATAATGGTCGGCGATTGTTCGGGTCGTGCTGCGTGAGAGTCTCACGCGGCACGGTCGCACCGGCATCTCGGCCATGCACTGGCGAAACGCCAGTGGCACGCGACGAGACACCAGGGTGGCACGGGCATCTTGCCCGTGCACCGGCGAGATAGGAGGGTGGTGCACTGGCGAGACGCCAGTGGCACCCGGCGAAGTCTGACAGGAGGGAGAGAGCGATCATGAAGCCGTTACGTTACGGGATTGTCGGGGGCGGGTTTGTGGCGGCCTTTCAGTGCCGTGCGCTTACGGAGGTGCGGGGAGTCGAGGTGGCGGGGTTCGTGTCGAAGGACCCCGTGGATCACCTGCTGGCCTACGCCAAGGAGCAAGGGCTGGGCGACGCCCGGGAGTTCGCCAGCATCACGGAGATGGTGCCGGAGGTCGACGTGGTGGCGATCTTCTGCCCGAATTTCGCCCGGGTGGAGGTCGTCGAGGAGATCGCCGACGCGGTCACCGCCGGCGCGGAGCTGAAGGGCCTGATCTGCGAGAAGCCGCTGGCGCGGAACATGGCCGAGGGGCGGAAGATCCTCGATCTGGTCGGCGGGCTCGGCGTGCCCACGGCGTACTTCGAGAACCAAATCCACATGAAGCCGGTCAAGGCGGAGCGGATGCAGCTTGCGCCGGTGATCGAGGCGATGGGGCCGCCGCTTCTGGTCCGCTCGGGCGAGGAGCACGCCGGGCCGCACAGCGCGTGGTTCTGGGACCCGACGCGCCAGGGCGGCGGCGTATTGAGCGACATGGGCTGCCACTGCCTGGCCGTCGGCTGGTACGCCCTCACGCCGCCCGGCAAGCCGGTCCGGTTCCTCGAGCCGCAGTCGGTGATGTGCGACGTGTCGCTGTTGAAGTGGGGCCAGCCGCGGTGGCGCAAGGAGTTG
The DNA here is from genome assembly GCA_035528065.1 of Thermoguttaceae bacterium. Classification (GTDB taxonomy): domain Bacteria; phylum Planctomycetota; class Planctomycetia; order Pirellulales; family Thermoguttaceae; genus DATKZH01. The sequence continues at coordinate 22,809 of DATKZH010000576.1, forward strand.
CTGGACCGGCACGGCGTCGACTACGGGAAGACGCCGGCTGAAGACTTTGCCACGGGGATCGTGACTTACCGCAACCCGGACACCGGGCAACTGGTCAAGGGGCAGTTCACCGTCTCCTGGATGTTCGACAAGCAGGGGCTGAGGCTCGCCCTAGACGGGATGGGGCCGGGCTATGCGTTCGAGCTGAACACGCTTCGCTCGCCGCTGGAGGTGTTCATCGGCGACGCGGCCGCCGCCAGCCTGGCCGACTCTGAGACGGCCCTGGAGAAGCAGCAGGCCAGCCGTGGCCTGTTGACGGTGCAGCCCAACGAGGCGGATCTCTATGGGTACACCGACGAGAACGTCGACGCGATCGCCGCGTTCCGCGAGGGACGGTCCGGGATGCTCGATTTTGAGTACGGGCTGGAGATCGTCCGGCTGACCATGGCCGGCTACCTGTCGGCCGAGCGCAGGGCCACGGTCGATCTGATCGACCCGGCCACGCAAAAGGAGCTGGAGACGTACGTCCCGCTGATCCAGCAGGGACGCGGCGGGGAGACGCTCGTGGTGCCGGCGTGATTTTCCCGGAACGGTATTCGGATCGACCCCGCTGCCCGCCTCCGAATCTTGATTCGGGTACTTACCGCGGCCGCCGGTTCCCGCTACGATGACGGGCGATGGGTCCGGCTTCTGGGCTGCGCCGGGCTGGCGGAGCGGTAGGGGAATTTGGGCCGGCGGGTCGCCGCAAGGTGGCTTGGTCGGGAGACCAAGCCACAACCAGGCCGGCGGCACAGAATGGGCGTTGGGCCGCCCTGTTGGAGAGGGCCGCTGTTCGTGGATCTCAATGGGAGGGCTTTCCGGTGAGCGACAAGAAGGTCAACGTGGCGATGATCGGTCTGGGATTCGGGGCGGAGTTCATCCCCATCTATCAGGCGCATCCGAACGCCAACATGGTCGCGATCTGCCGGCGGAACCAGTCGGAGATGGACAAGATCGGCGACGCGTTCGGCATCGAGAAGCGGTACAGCGACTTCCAGCAGGTGCTCGGCGACCCGGAAGTGGACGCCGTCCACATCAACACGCCGATCCCCGACCATGCCCCGATGTCGATCGCGGCCTTGAAGGCCGGCAAGCACGTGGCGTGCACCGTGCCCATGGCCACCACGGTGGACCAGTGTCGCGAGATCTGCGAGCTGGTGGCCGAGACCGGCCTCAAGTACATGATGGCGGAGACGGTCGTCTATAGCCGGGAGTTCCTGTTCATCAAGGAGATGTACGACAAGGGCGAGCTGGGCAAGATCCAGTACATGCAGGCATCGCACCCGCAGGACATGGAAGGGTGGCCGGAGTATTGGGAGCGGATGATCCCGATGCACTACGCGACGCACGTGGTCAGCCCGGTTCTGGGGCTCGTGGGCGGTCGCGCCGAGTACGTGAGCTGTTTCGGGTCGGGCACGATCAACGAGCGTCTGGCGGAGAAGTCGGGCAACCGCTTCGCCGTGGAGTCCTGTCACGTCAAGATTAAGGATTCGGATATCGCGGCACACATCTGGCGTTTCCTGTTCGACACGTGCCGTCAGTACCGCGAGAGCTTCGACGTCTACGGCTCGAAGAAGAGCTTCGAATGGGCGCTCATCGAGGGGGAGGAGCACGTCATTCACACGGCCAAGAAGCCCGAGCCCGAGATCCCCGAGCGGGTGACCGTGCCCGACTTCGCCCATCGGCTGCCCGAGCCGATCCGCAAGTTCACGTCGACGATTCAGGACGCGGAGCACCTCTCGTTCATCCAGGGCGCGGGCCACGGCGGGTCGCACCCGCACCTGGTCAACGAGTTCGTGTCCGCTTTGATTGAAGACCGCGAGCCGCGTCCCAACGCCCCCCAGTCGGCCAACTGGACCTGCGTGGGCGTGCTGGCCCATCAGTCGGCGATGGAGGGAGGCCAGATCAAGAGGCTGCCCGATTTCACGCTGGCGTAGGGCGTGGTCCGACTTCCGCCGACAAGTTGCCAGGCAACCTCGTCCAACGCATCGCTTCGGGAGGAAAGCCACATGAGTAGTCTTGAGGAGACACGGCGGCGGCTCGTCGACGGCGAGCTGATGTCGGCCGAAACGGTCGATTCCCAGATCGCTCGCTGGCGGGATGAAACCGGGGCCTCGGACGACGCCCCCGGCGAGCCGTGGATCGACTGGCTGGTCGAGAAGCAGTTGCTCACGGAGTTTCAAGGCGACGCCCTGCGTGCCGGACATGCGGGCCCGTTCATGCTCGGGCCGTATCGCGTGTTCGAGCGGATGGCGGTGGGGCGATTGGGGAACATCTATCGGGCGGTCCATGCGGAGCTCGAACAGCCGGTCAGCCTCAAGGTGTTCCCCGGCTCGCTGAAGGGGGATACGGAGAAGGTCGCCCGGATGCACCGCGAGTTCCGCGCCAGCATCGAGCTGGAACACCCGAACATCCTGCGGACCTTTCAGATCGGCCAGGTGGGCGACGTCTACTACCTGGCGTTCGAGGACCTCCAGGGCGAAACGCTGCTGGACCGCCTGGATCGCGAGGGCGCGATGCCGTACCCGACCGCGTGCAAGCTGATCCGCGACGCGGCCCTGGCGCTGGCCCACTTGCACGAGAAGGGCCTGGTTCACCGCGACGTCCATCCGGGCAACATGTGGATCACCGAGGGCGGGGTCTTGAAGATGATGGAGCTGGGGGCCGTTCGCGACGCGCTGGGGGAGGTCGTGATCGCGCCGGAGGACGAGGGAATCACGACCAGCGAAACGGTGATCGGGACGTTCGACTACATGGCCCCGGAGCAAGCCCAGGACGCGCACGCCGCCGACCATCGCAGCGACGTCTATTCCCTGGGCTGCACGCTCTATCACTGCCTGGCCGGGAAGAAGCCGTTCCCGGAGAAGAATCCCATCAAGCTGGTCATGCAGCACGCGACGAAGATGCCGCCCGCGCTGGCCGAGATCATCCCGGACCTGCCCAAGAAGCTCTCCGACGCGGTCGCCTCGATGATGGCCAAGTCGCCCGACGATCGTTTCCCCAAGGCCGAAGACGTGGCGTGGGCGCTGGAGCAGCACCTCGACGCTTCCCAGTTGGCGCCCGCGGAGGAAAAAGAGGTCAGCCCGGAGTACCTCGGCTGGCTTCACTCCTACGAGGACGAGACCATCGAGGCTCGCACGCCGGAGCTGGCCGGGTTCCTCTCCTGGCTGGCCGATCCCGATTCCGCCGAGGAGTGACGGCCCGCGAGCGAGCAGGGATGAGGGATGAGGGTTTAGAGATGAGGGTTTAGGGTCGAAAGATAAGGGATGAGGGATGAGGAATGAGTGCGGGAAGACGAACCGGTCCCGCGAGTCGACAGGTGACTCATTTCCCGTCCCTAACCCCTCATCACTCAACCCTCAACCATCAACCCTCAACCCTGTTTCCTCATCCCTCCTTCCCCATCCCGCCACGCTAAGCTACGACGACCTCTTGCAGGCGTGCCGCGTGGAGCGTCTGCGGCGGTCCGGGCCGGGCGGTCAGCATCGCAATAAGGTCGAGACGGGGGTGCGGCTGCTTCACCATCCCACGGGCGTCCGGGCCGAAGCGTGCGAAAGGCGAAGTCAGGCGGAGAACCAGCGGATCGCGCTTGCGCGTCTGCGGGTGAACCTCGCCCTGGAGATCCGATGCCCGTGCGACACGGATCAGGGCCCGACGCCGTTGTGGCGGTCACGCTGCCGCAGCGGGCGGATCGACGTCAGTGCGTCGCACGACGACTTCCCCACCCTCCTCGCTGAGGCCCTCGACCGCATCGCCGCTCACGAGTCGGACGTGAAGCAGGCGGCCGAGACGTTGACGTTGAGCACGTCGCAGTTGGTCAAGCTGTTGAAGAAGGAGCCCCGCGCGCTGGCCCTGGTCAACCGATGGCGCGAGGAGCACAACTTGGGCACGCTCCAATAGCGTTCCGGCCGGACGCACTTGCTCCCGCGCGCCAGGATTCCCGCTTCAGGGTTGCATCTGCCGGCGCCTCGGCTATTCTCGATACCAGGATTGAGCCGGCCTTGGTCCCCTTCCGCCCCAGATGCCTCGCCATGGGATACGATTTCCACATCACGCGCGCCGATCCGTGGTGGGAGAACGACGATCGGCCGATCGCGCCGGAGGAGTGGCTCAAGATCGTTGAGGACGACCCGGAACTACGGCTGGATCCCGCCAACGGTCCCTACTTCGCGACCTGGCTGGGCGACTCCGAGCTCGACGGGCCCTGGCTCGATTGGGACGACGGCCGAATCTCCACGAAGAACCCCGACCGGGCCCTGCTCGACAAGATGCTCGATATCGCCCGCCGCCTGGGCGCCAACGTGCTTGGCGACGACGGCGAGCCGTATCTCGGGAAGGGGCGGTTCGGGGGCGACTCGCGCAGGGAGAGCGTTCTGTCGCGCGTTGTCGGCTTGCCTTGGTGCCCGTTGGCCGTCGCCGTCGTCTCCGGAGTCTGCATCGTTGTCAGCCTCATGCTCGACGAACGCTTTCGGCTCACCGTCGCCCCCAGCCCGTACTTCTATCTGGGCTTCGCCTATCTGTTGCTCGCGTGCGTGGGGATGATCGGCCTGATCTCTTCAAGCGCTCTGGCAGTGGGCGCTCTCGTCTTCAGGCGTGGCGTTCGGTACGCCGTGCCTGCCCTGGTGGTCAACGCTGCAACGATCTCGTACCTCATATTCGTAGCGTAACACGGGAGACTTCGTGATGAAGCAACACGCAGGCAGGATTACACGCCGGGAATTTGTCAAGCATGCCACAGCGGCCACAGCGGCCGCGGCCGTCGCCGCGCCGATCGTCGTGCCGCGTTCGGTCTTGGGCGGCGAAGAGAAGGCCCCGCCCAGCGAGCGGATCACCGTCGGCTTCATCGGCTGCGGCAAGATGGCCAACGATTATCACCTGAGCACGCTGCTGAAGTTGGGCGACGTCCAGGCGCTGGCCGTTTGCGACGTGGACGCGACCCGTCGCGAGCACGCCAAGAAGCGGGTGGAGGACGCGTACGGCAAGAACACGACCTACAAGGGCTGCGACCAGTACAGCGACTTCCGCGAGCTGATCGCCCGTGACGACGTCGACGCGGTCTGCATCGCCGCCCCCGACCACTGGCACGTCATCCCGATCGTCGAGGCGTGCAAGGCCGGCAAGGACATCTACTGCGAGAAGCCGCTGACGCTGACCATCGCCGAGGCCAAGGTGTCGATCGACGCCGTGCGCAAGCACCACCGCGTGCTCCAGACCGGCAGCCAGCAGCGGTCCAGCGTGTTCGGCCCGTTCCGGTTGGCGTGCGAGCTGGTCCGCAGCGGGCGGCTGGGCAAGATCAGGACGGTCCAGGTGGGCGTGGGCGGCCCGAGCCGCTGGTGCGATCTCGCGGAAGAGCCCATGGAGCCCGGCCTCGACTGGGACCTCTGGCTCGGCCAGGCCCCCCTGCGCCCGTACAACTCGATCCTCAGCCCGCGCGGCGTGCACAACCATTTCCCTGCCTGGCGGGCCTATCGCGAGTATTCCGGCGGCAGCATGACCGACATGGGCGCCCACCACTTCGACATCGCCCAGTGGGCGTTGGGCATGGACGAGTCGGGGCCGGTCGAGATCATCCCGCCGGAGGACCCGGAGGCGGCCCACGGCGTGAAGTACGTCTACGCCAATGGCGTGGAGATGATTCACGCCGGGCCCGACGGCCCCCGCGGCTGCGTTTTCGAGGGAACCGAGGGGAAGCTGCACATCGGCCGCGGCCACCTGTCGAGCGAGCCGGAGGCTATCGCCAAGGAGCCCCTCGGCGACGACGAGGTACACCTATACAAGTCGCCGGGCCACCACCGCGACTGGCTCGACTGCATCCGCAGCCGCAAGCGGCCGGTCGCCGACGTGGAGATCGGCGCCCGCAGTGTGACCGTCTGCCATCTCGGCATCCTGGCCTACTGGTATCGCCGCAAGCTGAAATGGGACCCCCAGGCGTGGCGGTTCGTCGACGACGAGGAGGCCAACGCCTGGCTCGATCGCGAGCGACGCGACCCGTGGCATTTGCCGCAGGTGTGAATTCTGTGCTTCACGCAAAACCTGTAGGGTGGGTCGAGGCACGAGACCCACGCGCCCGGCATGAAACCGCGACAACTCTACTGAGGGTACCCGCCGGGGCCCCGGCAGTACAACGCCCGGCTGATGGATTAGGGCCTGCGCAACAATGCGGAGTAGTAGGCACACGCCGTGTGCCGTAACCGGCGGACGGCACACGGCGTGTGCCTGCTACTGAAGTCGGGAAGTCATTTCTCGGCCGATCCTTGCTCGCGCTGGGCGGCGGGGGTGGCTTGCCCGTTCTCGCGCTTCGTGCTTCTGAGCAGTTCCCGTCCATCGTAGCGAGAGAACGTGGCGCCTGCCGCGAATGCCCCGGCGATTTGCCCGTCGGCGCCCAGTTCAATCGCGGCCGCGTCGCCGTCGCTTTCCAGCCCGCGGCATCGAATCACGCCGGACGTACCTCGCTTTCGGAACACGACCAGGTGAGCCCGGTCGCCGCATCGGAGCTGGAGGCCGTGGGCGTTTTCTGCCGCGACGGGCTCGATTTGGGCCTCCGGGTCGCCCTCGGGCGCGAGACGCCGGATCTGCATCGCCGCGAGAAACTCGGTTTCCGCGAGCGGTTTCCCGGGGGTCGCGTGGAGGGTCCACTCGGGGAAATACTTGTCCGGCGGCACGGGATCGGTGCTGTAGCGATTGACGGGCTCGACGGGAAAGCCGGTCTTCACGTCGAGGCCCAGTGCGGCCGGGAGGAGGAACCGGCCCGAGAGCGCCGCCTTCTCGCACGAAATCGCGAACGCCGCGTTCTCTTCGTCCGTCTCGATCGGCACGACGGCGTGAAGCAGCCAGTCGAGCTTGGCCTCGCCCTCCGCGGCGGCGACCAGATCGTGGATCACGACGAAGCCCGGCTTGATGAACAGGATCCGGCGGTCGAACTGCCGGAGCCGCCCTCCGTAGACGTCCGGGTCGGCGGCGTCGCCCACGGTGTAGCCGTAGCCGGGCGAATCGAAGTAGGTGACCACGCGGCCGTCCGCCCCCGGCCTGCACACGGACTGGCCCTCGCCGTCGACGAGCAGCGTGTTGTGGGCAAGCGTGGTCATCGAGTAGGCCTTGAAGTGAGGGCTGCCGTACCAGTCGTAGTAGCCGCCGTCGATGGCCAGCTTCTCACCGTAGGCGTTGACGACGAAGCTGTTCTGGTCCGGGTGCTGGTGCCCGGCGAAATAGCGCCCGCTGTGCATCGCCACGGTCACTCCCTCGTTGCCGTCCACCAGTGAAGTGTTGAAGATCGCCACGCCGATGTGGCGATAGTGGATCGACTGCGGTAAATCAACGGGCGGGCGCGGCGTGATCCCGTCGACCGGCTCCCGCTGGCCGCTGTACCAGATCGCGTAGGGATCGCGCGTGCGCAGCGCCAGATCGCGGACGCGCGACGTCTGGGCCGGGCCGCGGATGCCGTGGTTGGGCATCCCCGAATCGCCGAACGAGACCGCCCACGCGTTCGGCGGGGCACAGTACATGGGGAATCGGGCGGTCTGGCTGAGCCAGGGGTGCCGGTAGAGGTCGATCCCGCACACGGCCCGCATCAGGTCGGCGTAGTCGACGATGAACATCAGGCCGTAGTCCCAGTAGGACAGGCCTTCGTTGTTGTCGCCGTCATATCCGAGACAGCAGAGGAACCGCCCGACGTAGAGCTGCCGGACGAACTCCGCCCACTCGGCGGCCGGGTCGTGGTCGCCGATGAGCACGATACCCGACTCGGCCACTCCCAGCGCCTTCAGCCAGGCGTGATTGTTCGCCTCGCCCCCGCGAAAGGGATTCAGCGCGTGGTAGAACTGGCCTACTCGCCGAGCGATCACGCTGCGCAGCGTCTGCCGCTCGTCGGGTGTCATGGCGGCGCAGCAGGCGTCGTAACACCAGTTCAGCCCTCGCAAGAGATGATGCGCCCCGATGTCGCCGCGTCGCATCGCGCTTCCGCCTTCGGGGTCCCACTTGCAGGCTTCCAGGGCCAGCTCCTTCGTCCACTCGATCACCTGGGGATCGCCCGTGAGCATGGCGTAGCCCGCGATTCGCTGAAGGCGGCGCCCGGTGCCGCCGGTGATCCTGCCGGCCACCTTCCCGTACCAGTCGATCCACGTGGGCCAGCGGGGATCGCCCGGCACGTGCGGCCCGGGGTGCTCGGGGACGCCCTGGTCGTAAACCTTCTTCGCGCTTCGGACGAGCTGCGCCTTGCGATCTTCGGTCAGGTTGGGCTCGCTGAGCCGGGCGAGGGGCAGAAGGCGGGGATGAGCGGCGCTGGCGAGCTGATTGAGCGGAACAGGCGGAGTCGTGAAACGATGGGCTTCCGCCGGGATCGTGATCCGCTCGACGTCGGACCATCCCTCCCAAAGCTCGCCCTCGCTCCACACCCGCCAGTACCACGTGCCCGGCTCGAGCGGCTCCTCGGGCGTGTGGAAGTTCCACGGCACGTCGACCGTGGTCGAGGCATCCTCGGGGAAGTCCGGGCGCATCGAGTACTGAAGCGTCTGGCCGTCTTCGTCCTCCCGTTTGGGCCAGTGGAACATGGGCGGATTGGAGTACGACTCGCGGACCTCGTCGGAAAGCCTTGACTCGGGCTGGCCCACGTAGAGGCGCACGTTGTCGAACCAGACGGTGATCCGGGCCTTGGTGGCGGTCCGTACGTCGGTCACCTCCTTCACCCTGCCGTAGAGCTGCACGCTGGAGAAGATCAGGCCCGGCCGGATTTCCTTCCCGTTGGAGCTTCTGAGCTTCGGGATCTCGACCCGGGCGTGCCGCCACTCGCCGGAGAACTCGTCGCTCGACCAGAACCACTGCTCTTCGTCGACGAACCAGCCCATGCCGAGGTAGTCGCCCTCGTATCCCGCCTCGATCTCCGCCCGGTAGTCGAACTCCAGGACGAGGTTCTTGCGGACCTCGACGGGCCGCCTCAGCCGCAGCCCGCACGCCGTGGCCGGCTCGGGATTGTGCAGCCGAAGGCAGTGGCCCGAGCCGTCGGGGCCGCCCTCGACGACTTGGGCCTCCGTCTTGCCGAAGTCGAGGCCCTCGTAGCCGGCGAGATCGTCACCCTGCTCGAAGTCGATCTGAAAGAGGTCGGCGGCCGCCGCCGGCGCGCCGGCAAGCAGGGTCGCGAGAATCCCGGACAGGAAGAAACGGCAAATGCGCATAGGCTGTCTCCTCGTGGCACGTCTTGCTTCATGACTCGCGATCCGATCGCGACGTCCCCAAGGTCGCCGCGCGCACAAAAACGCGGGATGACCGCAAGCGTGCAGCCATCCCGCGGGTTCTGTTGCGACGGAATCGCGTCACGCGTAAGGATCGAAGTTCCCGGGCATGGGGATGGGATAGTCGCCGTTCTCGTCCTTCTGGACGGGGGCCGGGGCATCCCAGGCGAGGTTGTCGGGCATCTCGGTCCCACCTTTCTCGACCAGCTCGTCCCACTTGACCTCCTTGCCCGAGTAGTTCGCGACCCGCCCGAGCACGGACGTCATGCTGCTGGTGGCGCCGAAGGGACCTTCGTTGTAGCGCTTTCCGGCGCGCAGCGCGGCCAGCAGGTCGGTCTGCTCCTGCTGGTGGCCGGCGTCCTTCTTGCCCTCAAACTCCCAGATGCGCTCGCCGTCGGGCCCGAACAGCTTGAAACCGCGCTGGGTGTCGCCCAGCGAGCCCTCGGTGCCGTGGGCGGCCTCCGAGACGCTGTTGAAGCACTTGGCCATGTGCCGGCACTGGCTGTACATCTTCGTCCCGTCTTCGTAGGTGAACTCGACGAAGTGGTGATCGAAGATCTGGCCGGTTCCCTTCAGATCGCCCAGGTACCGGGCCGTGCATCCGCCCATGCCGTTGGCCTCGACCGGGTGCTTGCCGCCCATGATCCAGTTGCCGATGTCGAGGTTGTGGATGTGCTGCTCGCAGATGTTGTCGCCGCTGACCCAACAGAAGTGGTACCAGTTCCACACCTGGTACTCCATCTCGGTGGGCTCTCGGCCGAGCTGCTTGGCAAGCTGTTCCCGCGATCGGTTCCAGATGCCGCTGCCGTTCCAGTAGACCCGGGTGAACATCACGTTGCCGATGGCGCCGTCGTGGATCTTGGCGACCGTGTCCTTGTACTGCGACTCATGGTGGCGCTGGAGGCCCACGCCGACCATCAGCCCCTTCTCGTCGGCCAGCTTGTTGGCTTCGACGAGGATCCGGTAACCGGCGGCGTCGACGCAGCACGGCTTTTCCATGAAGATCTGCTTGCCCGCCTCAACCGCTGCCTTGTACTGGGGAGGGCGGAACCCGGGCGGGGTGGCCAGCACGACCAACTCTGCCTCGGTGGCCAGGGCCTGTTTGTACGCGGTCAGGCCGGAGAAGACGCGGTCGGCCGGCACGTCGACGTTGTCGGGGTGTATCTTCCTGATTTTCTGTACCGCGAGGGCCGCGTTCGCCTCGAACGCGTCGGCCACGGCGATCAGTCGCACGCCCTTGTCGGCGTTCATCTGCTGCACGACGGCTCCCGTGCCGCGACCGCCGCTACCGATCAGCGCCACCTTGATCACGTCGCTGCCCTGGGCGTGCGCGGTCCGCCCCACGCTCAGGCCACCGGCCAGAGCCGCCGAGGCCACGGCCGCCGTAGAACCCTTCAGGAAATCCCGGCGTGACGGTTTTCTCGTGTCGCTCATTCGCTGCGTCTCCTTGTCGAGGAATCATCAGAAAATCGTAAGTGCTTATGGGTGATCGCGGAATCGTCGGTGCGTCCCAACGCCTTCCACGCGTCTCTACTCTTTGCCGCCTTGAGCCTCCTTGTACTCCTTCATGATCTGGGGATCCGGTTCGTACAGCTCGGCAAATCGCTTCACTTCCTCCGGATTGTCCCACGAAGGCTCATCCAGGGGGCGAACCACGCGGAAGCCCAAAAAATCGCCGTCGGTCAGGTACCAGATGCTCTGCGGGATCTGCGGGTCCTGCATTTTCCAGTCCTTGTCCGAGCCACGTCGGGCGGCGCTTCGAAGCATGTCGGGGTCGTCGTCCCAGGAGCCGCCGCGAACGCAGCGGGGGAAGAGCGTCGTGGGTATTTTATAGGGGTTCTTGAGCGTTTTCCCGGCGTACTCCTTGTAGCCGTCCGGGGTGTACCGGTCGAGCACCCATTCGCTCACGTTCCCGTGTATGTCGTGAAGACCCCATGGGTTGGGCTTCTTCTGCCCGACCTTCTGATACTGGTCGTCCGAGTTGTCGAAGTACCAGCCGTAGTCGTCCAGGTCGTCCGCGTTCTCGAACGAGTAGGCGGTCTTGGTCCCCGCCCGGCACGCGTACTCCCACTCCGCTTCGGTCGGCAGGCGGTAGTAGCGGCCGGTGTTCGCCGTAAGCCACTTGCAGTACATCTTGGCCGCGTACTGGGTCATGCAGATGGCCGGGTAGCCGTCGTGGCCCATCCCGAAGGTCATGTCGCTGTAGGCGTTGGTGGGTCGGGCCATGGCGTCGACCAACATGTCCCAGTTGGTCGCTTCCTTGCCTGCCGCGTCGCGATTCATCTTGCGGCGTTGGACGTCGAGTTTCAGCGACCACGCGTCGTACGCGTCCCAGGTTACCTCGCACTTGCCCATCCAGAACGGCTCGATCTCCACCTCGACCTGCGGCCCTTCATCCTCCTTCCGGTCCGCTTCATCCTCGGGGCTTCCCATGACGAACTTCCCGCCGGGGATCGGGACCATGTCGAACTTGATACCCGGCCCGTCAATCGTCTCGGTGTACGGCTTCATGCCGGCCTGGTCCTTCGCTTCCGCGTCGGCGTTCGCATGAGTCGGGCTCCGCTCCGCCAGCGGCATCCACGAGGCGGCCGCCCAGTCGTTCGGATCGAAGTATTCCGGCTTTCCGGCCTCTTCGCCGGCCAGCAGGGCCGACGCGCCGAACATCCCGACGAGCAGCCACAAGACAGAGAAAGACGTTGGCCAAAACGCTCGGCAACGAGGAGGTGTGCAAGTCATCAAGGATCCTTCTTCATTCAGGGAAAACAGACAGACGCCTAAACGCGGAAGCAACGCCTCCAAACTTGAAACGGAGGAGGCCTCCCACCGCGGGAAGCCTACCGGACCTAATCGGCACTGGGGTGGATGACTTCTGGGGGTACAGTCCCGGCAAACACGCCGAGTGCGCCGGAACCTGGCATGCTCCAAACTTGCCTAAGGATCGGCCGAAAAATAACTTCCCGACTTCAGTAGCAGGCACACGCCGAGGCTGTGACCTTTTCGACCAAACGTGTGAAAGCAATGCTATCGCACCGCAAGATCTTGTGACGGTATCCGGGGGGCGGTTCTGGCCTGAGGGAAGAGTTGGTGACGAAT
>DATKZH010000577.1:0-55225 GCA_035528065.1 Thermoguttaceae bacterium
GGTGGCCAGGGTGCGGCCGGCGTCGTCGTAGAGGGTGGTGGTAATTTCGCCCTCGGGGTTGGTGACGTGGGTCTGCCGGTCGGCGTCGTCGTAGGCGTAGGTGGTTCGCAGGTTGAGGGGATCGACGGTGGCCAGGGTTCGGCCGGCGTCGTCGTAGAGGGTGGTGGTCACTTCGCCCAGCGCGTTTTGGACGGTGACCTGCCGGCCCCAATCGTCGTACGCGAAAGTGGCGCGATAGCCCAGGGGGTCGACCGCGGCGACGGCGCGGCCGGCGGGGTCGTAGACGGTAGTGGTGCGGTGGAGCAGCGGGTCGACCACGGCGACGCGTCGATGGGCGTCGTCGTAGACGCTGGTGGTGCTGTGGCCGAGCGGGTCGGTGCGGCGGACCTGGTTGCCGTCGACGTCGTAGGCGTAGGTGGTTCGATGGAGGAGCGGGTCGACGACCGCTTCGAGCCGCCCGGCGAGGTCGTAGACGTTGGTGGTGAGGTGGCCGAGCGGGTTCTCGGTGCGCAGGAGCCGGCTGGAGCCGGTTTCGTAGGTGTAGGTGGTGCGGTGGTCCAGGGGGTCGATCCGGGCGGTGAGCCGGTTGACCTGGTCGTACTGGTAAGTGGTCACCGCGCCGACGGGATTTTGGGCGGTCTCCCGTTGGTTGTACTCGTTGTAGGTGTAGGTCGTTCGGTGGAGGAGCGGATCGACGTCGGCGATCTGGCGCCCGGAGCCGTCGTAGACCATGGTGCGGATCGTGCCGAGGGGGCTTTGGACCCACTCGGGCTGCCCGAGGGCGTTGTAGGCGTAGGTGGTGCGGGCGCTTAAGGGGTCGACGACGGCGTGGAGGTTTCCGGCGACGTCGTAGACGTTGGTGGTTCGCAGGAGCAGCGGATCGACGGCCGAGAGCAGCCGGTCGTCGGCCGGATCGTACGTGCAGGTGACGCGCCGGTCCATGGGATCGACGATGCGGTCGAGGCGCGGGGCGCGGTGGTCGAGCGAGGTGTTGTAGGCCAGCGCGGTGAGGTTTGCGTTGGCGTCGTGCCGGGCGATGAGCCGGTGGTCCTGCCAGGTGAAGGTGGTGCGGTGGAGGGCCGGATCGATGATCGCCTGGATATTGCGGTCGGCGTCGAAGAGCACGGTGGTGCGGGCGCCGCTGGGCTGGCGGATGAGGGTGCCGGAGCCGAGGTAGGTGAAGGTGGTGCGTCGGAGGTCGGGCAGACGGACCTCGTTGACCCGGGACGAGGCGTCGTAGCTGTACGTGGTGCGACGGGCCAAGGGGTCGACGTAGCCGATGAGCCGGCCGGAGCCGTCGTAGACGAGGCTGGTCCGGCAGAGCTCGGGCGTTTCGACCCGGGTGAGCTTTCCGGAATCGATGGTGAAGGTGGTGCTCCGGCCCACGGCGTCCTCGATACGGAGCAGGTTGCCGCTCCCGTCGTAGACGAAGGAGGTACGGCGGAGGAGGGGGTCGGTGATGGAGGAGAGCTTGGCTCCGTCGTGGCTGAGGGTCCAGCGGGCGCCCTGGGGGTTCTGTTTGTAGATCAGCGTTCCGGAGGCGTCGTAGCGGTACTGCGAGCGGTCGGGGGTGGTTTCGACCCATCCGCCGGTCACCTTCTTGAGGCTGTTGGATCCGTCGGAGGGGAGGTAGTATCCCTGGCCGTCCTTGTCGGTGTAGGGTCGGACGTAGCCGGAGGCGGTGGTCAGCTCGACCTCGGTTTCGGAGAGCTCGGTTACGCTCCGCTCCCAGTTGCAGTGGACGCCGCGGCCGAAATAGACGCCGGTGGGGTCGAGGGTGTTGAGGGTCAGAAGGACAAGGGGGGACAACGGGCCGGCCCAAGGAGTGGTGAACTGAACGACCACATCGCCGCTGACCAGGTTGATGGGATGCGGCAGGCCCCACGTTTCCGGGAGACTCTGGTTGAGCATCGGGCAAGGGTCGACGGCGCCGTCGTTTCTCAGGATGGGCACGATCGTCGGCTGGGCGCGGAAGGCCGCGCGTTGCATGGCGCCGGGCAGGCACTGGTTCTGGCCACAAGGGGCACACTGGTTGGAGACGGCCTGGCCTTCGTCGGTGGAGCAGACGTTCGTCCCGCACCTTGCGCCAATATCCCCTCCCGCACCGGACGACGAACTGCTGGAGGACGAGCTCGACCGGGAGCTGCTCGACGAGCCCGAGGAGGAGCTTGAGCCGGAGCTGCTGGACGAGCCCGATGACGAGCTGGAGCCCGAGCTGCTCGATGAGCTGCTTCCGGACGATGAGCTGCTTCCGGACGAGGAGCTGCTTCCGGACGAGGAGCTGCTGCCGGAGCTGCTCGAGCTGTGCGACGACTGCGAGGACGAGCTGCTGCTGTCGTAGTAGGGGTCGGAGGCGGTTTGGACGGCGGCCGGCTGGTATTCGATCACCTCCACCTGGCCCGCTGCGCCCGCTTTCGGGGTGTACGCGCCGGTGAGAGCGGGTCCGGTCCAGTGCTCGCGCTGGGCGGGGTGCTCGACGCGAAACGTCTTGCCGTCTCGGCTGACGAGTCGCCAGTCGCTGTCGAGGCTCTGGTACGTGAAGTCGCTTACCTTACGGTAGACGCCCAGCGCACCGGAAGGGGAAACGAGCTTTTGGCCCGACTGCACGACCAGGATGAATTCAGCCATCTCTCACTCCTTAACGCGGATTGGATTCGCCGCCGCACGGCAATCCCGCTGGGGCTCAGCAGACGACTCCTCACTTGGCGAGGAGTCCGAGCTCAGTCGAAGCAGGGATGCGAAGTGACGGCAAGATGGAGTTCGTGTACGTAAAGGGTTCGGTATTCTGTTACTATGTGTCCGGCCGAGCGCGGCGAGGGAACACGCGGGCCGGCCTCGCCTGGAGACGACGCGACGTCGACCAGCATGGCCCCGCTTTCCTCGGTGCGACGACTCTAGCAGAATCGGTGGCACAGTTTCAAGGCGGCTTTCTGAGCCAGGACATTCGGGCGTTGCCGCTCGGGACTGCCGGCAAAGCGGAGGGCGAGCCGCGTATACTCTCAGCGGCCAGCGTAGTAGACCGACTCGTTGAGGGCACGTTGGAAGTCCTTTTCAGTGATCGGGACTAAGGGGGTATTTGCCATCACAAGACCGGAGGCGAAGAACTATAGCCCGCGTCCTTGAGAAGAATTTCGTAGAGTTCATTGTAACTCGCTTCTGTCGGGAACGTGTGGAATCCTCGCATTCGTTCTTCACTGAGGGCGGCTTTGATTTGTTCCACTTGCCCGCCATCAGGTCGTTTCATCGGCCAGAATAGCCGCCGATCGCGTGGCAAGCCCTGGCTGTCCCACCATCGCACGTCGTGTTCCCAATACAACACGAATTTGAGTTTGGGAAAATCGTGAAGAATCGATCGCAGAGCCCGCTCGCGGGAAAGTTTCCATTGGCGGGCTCTTTCCGGATCCCAGGTCTTGTCGTAAAGGAAGTACCAGAAGAAGCCGAGGATCTTGTGCTTTGGGGCATGATCGAAGCCCACCAAATCGGTAACCGGCAGAGCCATGTGGCCCAGCACGTACATTGCTCGGCATTGCTCAGCGTACGTGCGCAGCAGCGTCGGCAAATCGTGGAAGCGACGCTCACCGAATACGCCGTGGAAGTCAATCACAAGGAACACGTCATCCGCCGCCGGGCTGGACAGCTTGACCTTGGAAAGGTCGTAATGCGGGCGAACTAGCTTGATGCCATCGGGGTACACTTCTCTATGTCGCATGGACAACAGCCAATAGACGTAGCACGCGCCGGTCAGTAGTATCTTATCCTTCATGGCAGTGCACTCGATTCGCCCCGAGGGCGCCAATCTTATCACACGGGATCTTCATCGGCTTCACCGGACACATGCCACAGATCCACTCGCCCTGTCGTCGCAGGAACCGTTCCGCCTCGTCTTGGCTGCACTCTGGTCGAAGAGGCTTGTATCGCAAGTAGTGATCCCATTCATCGCTTGCCGTCGGTACGCTCTTCTCCAACTGCATCGACAGGTAGGCAATCTGGGGGCATTTGTGAAGCTGCCCTCCATGGAGTTGCGGGCACCACTTAGCTTTGCATGTTTGCCAGCTCGCGTCCGGGTCACCATCGTCAAACGGCTCCACGCCCGCCCCGGTGTCCCGGTACGTCTCCCGCCATTTCGTGTAGGATTCTCGCCAGTTGATGAACATCGTATGGCGAGATTCCCAATCCTCACACAACGCGCGGATCTTTTCGACTCGGGCACGGTAGGACGAATCGTTGCCGTGAATGGAGACTTCCAGACGGCAGCCGGTCTCTTCCAACACCGCGGGCAGATCCGGGTGCCTGTGCAGAAACCAGCCGTTTGTGACCAGTTGCAGTAGCGACTCTCGCCAATGGCGTGCCGCAATCCTGATGATCTTGCACAGATCGGGATTCAGCGTCGGCTCACCTCCGAGGAGACTGAACCACTTCGGCCGTAGCCGATGCGACCAAAGCGAAAACTCGCGTTCCGCTTGCTCGGGGCTGGCGTGTCCCTGATGGCCGTAGTTGGAAAAGTGCGTGCAACTACGACATCGCATGTTACAGGCATGGGTGACGTGGTATTCGAGATTCTGGAACGTCACCTTTGCCGGCGACAGTCTAAGAGTGTCCGGGCTTTTCCTGTCTCGGGAAAGACTGCCGAACCTCGCGTAATCGACGCCAGGCTTGTCGTATTGATCGCAGCACGTTTGGATGTACGCCCATGTCCGCTTTCGCTGTTTTGTGTGCGGCCCCCACTCGTCCCCGTTGGAGAGGCTCGTCCTGTGCAATCGCCGGAGCGCCAGTACGTGGGGCACGTTGAGGATCTTCAGGCCGAGCCGCCGCGCGCGCGTCGGGTATTCCAGATCAGCAGAACACTTTAGCGGCAGAAAGCCGTTCATTCGCTCGAACGCTTCACGCCGACAGATCATGGTGGAGTTGACGACCGACCCCTCCGGCGAAAACTTGGATACTCGGCCCGGCGTGTGAAAGGGCAGCTTGCCCAGGTACTCCAGAACCCAGTCGCTGGGGGCTTCGTGGCTAACGAATTGTTCCATGACCGCCGAGAGCATGTCCGCGCCGGTCTTCTCGATAGTTTCGACAGAGTACCAGATTCTGTTTGGCAGAGCGATGTCATCGCTGTCCTGAAGTGCGACGAAGTCCGTCTCAAGGTAATCCCACACTCTGTGCACGCTGCGGTAAGGGCCGATGTTCTGCTTGTTGCGATACCACCGGACGCGAGAGGAGCGACTGCACAAACGCTGGGCGGGGTCGTCTAGTATCGGGGGCCCATCGCAGATCAAGTGGATGGTGCAGTCGGCATAGTTCTGATTCAGGATCGACTCGACCGACTGTGCCAGCCACCGGATATTGTCCTCGGTGTATGGAATAACGACATCGCAAGCGTGAATACTGCGCGGACCCGGACCTGGCAGGCCGGGGACCGTCGCTTCATCGACCGGGCCCGCGTTTGGCCGCGGCAGGTGGCGTCTGCAAGAATCGGCGGTCTGGTGACCCTGGGAGGCCCGGCTCTCTGCTCGATCCTCTCTCCGTCCTCGGAAATAGTGTCTCACCAAAGCCTGCATCTCCGCCTTGTCACTGGCCCAGGTCCACAGACCGTTGCAGTCAAGCTTGATGTCGGACGACGGCTGGTAGTCGCACAAGGCCAGGTACTCCTGCCTCTCCGTGTACCTGCGATTGGCCCTAGAACCATGCCAGAAGTGGAAAACGCTGCCCGAGACGTGGCCCACGTTTCCCTGAACCTTCCTGTGCTGCTGCAGGCCCCACTTGAAGTATTCTTGGTACCACGATTGGTTCATTACGGCTGAACCAGGGTTGCGCCACCATCCCATCCACGCGCCAACCATCAGAGTGTCGCCACCACCTAAGATCGCATCGTCCAGCAGTGGTGAGATCTCTCTTCTTGCGGCCCAGGCGCCACCAGGTGCAGCCCAGTAGTCAGGAGACCCGTTGGCCAGTCCCCACACGAATCCGCACACGCGATTCTCGGGACGAAACCTGCCGTCAAGCGTCGTGATGCTGTCATACAATTGAACGAGTGGCTTGTCGTCCAACAATTTGTCAGCTTCTTCGACCCACTTGTCGTTCAGAAAGAGAATGTCCGAGTCGAGCCAGGCGATCTTGTCGTACTTGTCGGGCACTCTTTCGATCGCCAGGTTGAGGAGTCGCTCTTTCTGCCACATGAGGTGCTTTTCGATGGTGCCTCGAACTTGCCAGGTCGAGTCGGTCTGAAACTCGCCGTCGAAGCTCAGCTCGATCGAGTAGAGTGGCACATCGTCACGCAGAGCCCTACGGAACCGGTGCCAGTTCTCCACCGGCCTCCTGTATTTCATCGGGTTGAAGAAGCAGGTCACAGCGGCAAGCATTGGCATGCTCCGGTGTCTCAGCTAGCGGGTTGCAGCACTCGCAACGCGCGAACTGCGTCGGCTATGGGACCGCGAGTGCACGTCGGGCCAGGGATTTCACTTTGCAGGGCGCGATATCGCACGTTGTCCGCTGCCTGGAGACACGGGTGGACGAGTGCGCGGGAATACGAAGCCTGCTGCCATGACGGCTCTTTCCCGGCGTCGCGTCCGGTAGGTTCACACTGTCTCGTGGTGCGCTGCGGCAGGGCGACGACGGTGCCACCATCAGACGCCGTCGTCTCTTCGTGTTTCAAAGTACTGCCTCATCAGGGTTCGGAGGTGCTGGCCGTCGCCCGCCCACGTCCACAGGCCGTTCGAGTCGAGCCGGACGTGGGCCGAGGGCTGGTAGCCGGACTTGGCCAAACGCGTCCAACTGGTGAAGTATTTCCGGTCCGCCCTGCTGCCGTGCCAGAGGTGGAACACGTCGCCGGACACGTAGCCGACGTTGCCCTGCACCTTGTCATATTTTTCTTGCGCCCACTCGAGGTATTGCCGGCGCCAGGCGCGGTTCATTCTGCGCGAGAACGAGTTGTCGGAGTGTCCGAGCCACGCGAAGGCCATCGTGGCGTCGGCCAGCCCCAGGATGTGGTCGTCCAGCAGTGGGAACAGTTCTCGCCGGGCGGCCCAGGCGAGCCCTGCGTGGCCCCGGGCGGCGTCGAGCCCCTTGGCCAGGGCTGAGCCGACGCCCCAACTGCGGCTTGCCGGCATGAACTCCTCGTCGAGCATCACGGCCGTCTCGAATAGCTGGGCAACGGGCTTCTCGTCCAGGACGGCCTCCGTCTCTTCCACCCAGCGGTCGTTCAGGAAGAGGACGTCCGAATCGAGCCACGTGATCTTGTCGTACCGATCGGGCACTCGCTCGATCGCCAGGTTGAGCAACCTCTCCTTCTGCCACATGAGGTGGTCTTCCATGGTGCCTCGAACTCGCCACGTCGAGTCGGTCTGAAACTCGCCGTCGAAGCTCAATTCGATCGAGTACAGGGGCAGCTCATGGGGCAGAGCGCCGCGAAACCGGTGCCAGTTCTCCACCGGCCTCTTGTATTTCATCGGATTGAAGAAGCAGCACGTGGCAGCGAGCATCAGGAGCCATTCCTGGCAGACAGTGGATCGGTAACTTGAAAACGACCGAAGGAAGAACGCCCTCACACCCGTGGCGTGATGCGTCCCCAATCGCAGTGCCCAGTGTTGATCAAGTGCTCGACGGGGCGCGCGGTCAAGCCTCTGACGGTTCCGCGCGGCCTTGCGGGACGCACGGAATCCAAAGCACCGCGGTGTACGCTTAGCTTGCATGCTCGAAGGCGTCGGTCGACCATAGCAGACGTGCTGGCTCACTTTCAAGCCTTTCTTGCGAGTCTCTATTCCAGGTTGAAACGCTTCCGGACCCAAACGGCGGGCAATCTCGCGGAGCCGGACAACATGGCGGGAATTCGTGGCCCTCCGCTCGGATTCCTGGGCCACGACCCGAACGGACATCTGATCAGACGTTGGCGCTTCACTGCCGGCCTCGCCAGGCTGCACCGCCCCAAGGGCGTGGATGCCCCAACCGGCCGGCGGGGTGGCCAAAAACTCGTCTTGAGGCCTGCACGTGCTCGGCTAAGATGACAGTCATTGAACGTTGACCGGCGGCGTGGCGAACCGAAACCTGCGTGCCTGGGACGGACACTTCGTGATCCCCGAATTCCAGGACACTCACGCCTGTTCGTCTCGCCAGAAACGGACCGGCAGCCGGGAGCTCGCCGTCCTGCGCCTTGGCCATCCGTGACGCCGGAGCTTGAAGGCCCTAGTGCCAGCATCGGCAACCTTGCCAGGTGAAGCACGGCAGCATTCGCTATGAGCCCGATCCCTGACTCGGACATTCTGCGGGATCATATCACCAGGCCACGCAACGTCGGCCGTTTGACCAAGCCGGACGCGACCGGGCGGGCGGGCAAACCCGGCCGTGGGGCCTTCATGGTCATGGAGTTCCGGCTCGTGCGGGGCACGGTGGCAGAGGTGAGGTATCAGACGTTCGGCTGCGGGCCGGCAATAGCGGCCGGCTCGATGCTGACGGAGATGATCACCGGCCGGACCGTTGCGGAATCTCTCGCGTTGACCAAAGGGGAACTGATCGAGGCGCTCGGCGGCCTTCCCCCAAACAAGACCTGGTGCGCCGGATTGGCGATTCAGGCGCTGCACGACGGGCTGAACGAGCGATGAAGCTACTGGTGGGCCGCCTCGGATCGCACTGAGGGAGCACTTCGGCAGGACGGGGCCTCGACCGAGGGGATCTTTGAAGGATGTTGCAGTATCGCGAAGAAATGGATCCTGAAGTCAAGCCTCCTCGGCGCAATACTACCGATGAGATCGGAGCCCCGGAGCGATACGCCGAGGCATGCCGACTTGCCTTGGACGGACACTACGAGAGGGCCCGTGCCATCTATCGCCAGTTATTGAAGTCGACGACGGATTCACGAGTCAGGGCGCGCATCGTCAGTGACCTTGCGACGCTGACAAGGCTGGATGGCGACGTGGAAGCGGCATGCCGCGGTTTTCGTGACGCGCTTGCCCTCGACGCGAACTGTCACACGGCCCGGGCGAACCTCGCTCTCCTGCAAGACGGGACGCCCGGTCGGACGTTGGATAGAGTACGGGCGCGATCGACGCGCGTCGACGAAGCCGTTTCGCCTCCCCGGCAAGCCGTCCGCGTGGCGATCGTGAATCTCCTGTTCAATTGGCCGACCACCGGCGGTGGCGTATTTCACACCGTAGGTCTGGGGCAGTTCCTGGCCCGGGACGGCTTCGAAGTGCGGCATTTCTACGCCGTATATCCACCGTGGGGGATTGGTGCAGTTGAAGGTCCCGTACCGGTCGCATCGGTGCCAATCACGTTCGATGACGACGCGTGGAGCACAGAGACGATCCAGCTTCGCTTTCGTGAAGCAGTACGGAGCTTCCATCCCGACTATGTTATTGTCACGGGCAGTTGGAACTCCATGCCTCTGTTGGCCGAAGCGGTCGGAGAGTACCCTTTCCTCCTTCGCCTCGGCGCCATGGAGTGCCTGTGCCCGCTGAACAACGTTCGGCTGCTGTGCGAAGGTGAGGGGAGATTCTCACAGTGCTTGCGCCACCAGTTGGCAACGCCGGAGATCTGTCATCAATGCATCGAGAGGCGAGGCCACTTGTCGGGGCCTCTTCACCAGCGAGAGAGGGCGTTGTCGGGAGTGGGGACTCCGGAGTACGACAAGAAGCTCCGCTGGGCGTTCGAGGCGGCCCGCGCCGTGTTGGTCGTCAATCCGCTCATCCAAATGATGGTTGGCCCCCATGCCAGGGACGTCCGCGTAGTGACTTCGGGATTCGATCCGGAGCGGTTTTCCGGGCCCTGGCCGGACGAGGCCCGCAACCGCGAAAGAGGCGTGTTGCGGATCTTCTTCGGGGGTTTGGTGGCCGACGCGCTGAAGGGTTTTCGCGTCTTGCACGCAGCGTGCACAGCGCTTTGGAAGCGCCGCCGCGACTTCACGTTGATCGCCACCGGCGAGCCCCGGGGCCAAGTGGACGAGTTCACGCACTTCGTCGGCTGGCTTCCTCAAGATGAGCTGCCGCATCACCTTCGTGCTGCCGACGTCGTTGTCTTCCCAACGATTGCCCAAGAAGCGTTGGGGCGAACCGCGGTGGAAGCGATGGCCGTCGGGCGACCGGTGGTCGCAAGTCGCATCGGCGGGCTCCCTTTCACGGTGGCGAATGCCGGGCTCCTGGCCGAGCCCGGAGACCCCGACGACCTCGCCCGCAAGATCGCGATGCTGCTCGACGATGCCGATCTCCGCGCGCATCTCGGGGCGGCCGGCCGGCGCCGATTTGAAGAGGCCTTCACCTGGGACGTGATCATCAAACGCCATTACATGCCGCTGCTTGCGAGCCGTGTTTCGCCCGGATTCCCCTAGAAGTCAATCGTGCAAGGCAACGCTCGCCATGACGATCCGACAGATTGCCCTGGTCTTCGACGACACGATCCGTCCGGAAACTACGGGCACCTACTGCCATCGGGCACTGGGCGAATTGGCCGAAGTCCGGCACTATTTGCCCAATGAGCTTCCGCTCATTCCGCGCCAAGGCTTCGATCTCTACTTGAACGTCGACGACGGCCTTCGCTACCGATTCCCGAGCGACTTGCGGCCTTCGGCGTGGTGGGCGATCGACACGCACATGGATTTCCGCTGGTACCGAAAGAAGGCGCCTGACTTTGATCTCGTCTTCGCGGCCCAGCGCGTCGGGGCCCGGCAACTGTGCGATGAGGGCATCGCAGACGCCCAATGGCTGCCGCTCGCGTGCGACCCGGACGTCCACGCGAAGCATGACGTGCCCAAGGAATTCGACGTCTGCTTCGTCGGCAACGTATCGCCCGGCCGTCGCGCGGAGCTGATCGCGTTGATCAGACATCGGTTCAGCAACGTCTTCGTCGGGCAGCGCTACTTCGACGACATGGCGAAGGTCTATTCCGCGTCGCGTATCGTCTTCAACCGGAGCGTCAACAACGACCTCAACATGCGGGTCTTCGAGGCGCTCGCGACGGGCTCCCTGCTGGTGACGGACGAGCTGGATGGAAACGGCCAGGATGAGCTGTTCCGCGACGGCGTGCACCTTGCGAGCTATCGTGAGCCGGAGGAGTTGCTGGACAAGATTGCCTTCCACCTCCGCCACGATGACGTTCGCGAGCGGATCGCCGCCGCGGGCCGAGAAGAGGCGCTTGCCCGGCACACGTATCGGCATCGAATGCAGGACATGCTGGGCGCCATTGCGCGTCGCGTGCCCCGTGCCGAGCCGCGGCGACGTTCCCTGTCGGACGGGGGCCCTGCGTCTTCTGAACGGCAGCCGAGCCGGACGGCCGTGGCGCGCCCGGCGGGCGCTCCAACGCAGCCGGTCGGCGGTTCCGGGCCAGTCAACGGCCCGCAGCTTGACCTCACCTACTTCAGTTGTGCGCGCCCTGAGCTGGCGTCTCTGATCCCACGTTCTGCTCGACGAGTCCTCGACGTCGGCTGCGGCACGGGCAGACTGGGAGAATTGCTGAAGAAGAAGCAGAGTGTGGACGTCGTCGGCATCGAACTGGTCGAAGCGGCGGCGAAGCAAGCGCGCGACCGCCTGGATCGAGTGATCGTCGGCGACGTGGAGACGCTGGATCCGGCGTTTCCCGCGCAGTCTTTCGACTGTGTCGTGTGTGCCGATGTGTTGGAGCACCTGCGCGACCCGGCCCAGGTCCTCACACAAGCGCGTGCGTGGCTCAAGCCAGGCGGGTGTCTCGTCGCGAGCATCCCGAACGTTCGACACCATAGCGTCGTCACGTCCTTGTTGGACGGCAACTGGACGTACGAGGCAGCCGGACTGCTGGACGCCACGCATCTTCGGTTCTTCACACGGCGGGAGATCGAACGACTGTTTCAGACGTCGGGATACGAGATCACCCGGATCGGGATCGTGCCGGGGCCGGGCTACGAGGAATGGAAACGCCGGGGACGGCCCGGGGGAGTACGCCTGGGCCGTCTGGCGCTATGTGGCCTGCCCGAGGAAGAAGCCGAGGAGTTCTTCGTGTATCAGTATTTGGTCGCGGCGGCACCGGCGCAGCCGATTCCGCGCGATACGCACGGCGCTTCTGCGCTGCCTCGGCCCTCACCGGAAGATCCCGCGCGTGCCCAATTAAGTGGCGCCGAGGAGGGAGAGTCGCGGCCGTCGCCCGGCGTGACTCAGAGCGTGTGCCGACGAGCCGACTCCCCGGGGCGCCTGCAGTGCGCGCCTGCCGGGAATGCACCGTCCATCGCAGCCGCGCCGTCGGACGCCGGCGGCGACGGCGTGCTGCGGATGATTCGCCCGTCGAGTCGCCGGATCTTGCACATTGGCTGTGGCAACGGAGGGTTCGGCCAAGCGATCCAAAAACGCCAGCTCGCCGAGGTCGTGGGGATTGAGCGTGATGAGGCGGCGGGTGCGTCGGCCCGAGCCCGTCTCACTCAGGTGATCCTTGGCGACGTTGAGCACTTGGCGTCGGATCTCATCCCCGGCCCGTTCGACTGTATCGTCTGCAACATCTTGGCCGAGCTGAAGGATCCCTGGGGGATGCTGCGGCGGGCACGCGCTTGGCTCCGTCGCGACGGGCAGCTCGTGGCCCGTGTCCCCAATCTCCGTCATCATCGTGTGATCGCCGACGTCTTGGATGGTCGCTGGGCGGCCAATGGAATGGCCGCCTTCCAGCCGGGAAACGTCCGCTACTTCACCCGACTCGAGATTGAGAAGATGCTGTTCCGCGCCGGCTTCGGCGTTTCCTCTTGGCGCGTCGTGCCCGGCCCGGGGTACGAGGAATGGGAAAGGCAAGGGAGTCCGGCCGAAGTCAAACTGGGAGGACTTCAGATCACCGGGGTTCGTCCTGAAGACGTGGAGGATTTCTATGTGGAGGGGCACGTGGTTGCCGCCAGCCCTGTCCCCCAAGCCGACCACGGACTGACATCGATCGTGATCTTGACCCGCAACCAGCTCCCGTATACGCGGACGTGCCTGGATAGCATTCGCCAACGCACGGACGAGCCGTACGAGCTGATCGTCGTGGATAACGGCTCCACGGACGGAACGGCTGACTACCTGCGCGCACAAAGCGACGTCAAACTGATCACGAATGCGAACAACCGCGGCTTCCCCGCGGGCTGTAATCAAGGAATCCGAGCGGCTACCGGAGATCAGATTCTTCTGTTGAACAACGACGTGATTGTCACCACGGGTTGGCTGCGAAGACTTCTGCGAGCCCTCCACGCCGACGTGCAGATCGGGCTTGTGGGTCCTTGTACGAACAACGTCAGCGGTATGCAGCAGGTTGCGGTGTCGTACACCGATCTTGCCAGTTTAGACGGATTCGCGTGGCAGTGGGGAAAGGCACACGATCAGGTCGTCGAGGAGACGGATCGTCTTGTGGGCTTCTGCCTCCTCTTTCGTCGAACTCTGGTTGACGAAATCGGGCTGCTCGACGAGCGATTCGGGCTGGGCAATTTCGAGGACGACGATTACTGCCGTCGGGCTCGGCAAGCCGGGTACCGGGCCGTGATCGGCAAAGACGCCTTTATTCACCATTTCGGCAGCGTGACCCATCGCTCCGAGGAGGTCGATCAGGCAGCACTGTTGGCTCGCAACGAACAGTTGTACCGCAGCAAGTGGCGCGACCGTGACGGCAATCGCAACCAGCACGAGCCGCCTGCCTCGCCACCGACCCCAAAGGAAGGAGCCCGTCTGACGATTCGAGTGGACGACCGTGGGGGCTTGCTGCTGGCGGAGTCACGGATCGTACTCTCGGCGTGCCTGATCGTCCGCGACAACTCAGAAACCATCGAGGCCTGCCTCAAAAGCATCAAGCCCTGGGTCGATGAGATGGTGGTTGTCGATACCGGGTCCAACGACGGCACGCCGGAATTGGCACGCCGATGCGGTGCCCGCTTGTACCACTTCCCTTGGTGCGACGACTTCTCCGCCGCCCGGAACGAGTCTTTCAAGCACGCCCGGGGTGAATGGATCTTCTGGATGGACTCGGACGACACCATCGATGCGGAGAACGGCCGCAAGCTGCGAGAGCTGGCTTTTTCCACATCGGATCCCTCAGTCCTGGGCTACGTTGCCCAGGTCCACTGTCCCGAGATCGGGGAAGACGGCGGAACGAACGTCACCGTGGTCGATCACGTCAAGGTGGTTCGCAACCGTGCGGACTTGCGATTCGAGGGACGGATCCATGAACAGATCCTCCCCTCCGTCCGCAGGGCGGGGGGCGACGTCCGCTTCACGGACATATTTGTGGTGCACTCGAACGCCGACCACAGTCCGACAGGACGTCGAAGCAAGCTGGTTCGCGACTTTCGCTTGCTTCAACTCGATCTCGAAGATCGCCCGAATCACCCTTTCGTGCTGTTCAACCTGGGAATGACGCACGCCGATGCCGGCCAGCATGAGCAGGCCGTCCAATCGCTAGAGGCCAGCATTCGGCTATCGCACCCAACCGAATCCCACGTTCGCAAGGCGTATGCTCTCCTGGTGGGCAGCTACACGCAACTCGGCCGTTATGACGAGGCCTGGCGTGCCTGCCAGGATGGTCGGCGACGGTATCCCGAAGACCTGGAACTGCTCTTTCGCGAGGGAGTGCTCCACCAGCACTTTGGACGGCCGGCGGAAGCGGAGCAGGCATATCTTCGTATCCTCGAGAAGCGCGAACGGCGCCATTTTTCAAGCATTGATTGCGGCATCAAAGGCTTCAAGACGCGACACAACTTGGCACTGGTCTACGAAGACCTGAACGACCTTGCCAAGGCTGAGGAGCAATGGCGAAAGACCGTCGAACAGGAACCGAACCATCGTCCCGGTTGGCAAGGTCTCGGCGAGGTGCTGTTGCGCCAGGGCAAGTTGCACGTCGCCGAAGAGCAAGTTGGGCGGTTGCAGTCGGATCCATCACTGCCCGACGCTCTCCGCGTAGAGGGGGCGATTCTCAAGGCTCGTATCGCCGCCCGCCGTGGCGATACGCGCAAGGCCAAGCAGTTGTCCCAGGACGTCGTCGACAGGTGGCCCGACGACATTGATGCACAGCGTTGTCGGTGCCGTTTCCTCTTCGAGCATGGAGAATCTATCGACGCCGAGCAAGCGCTGCGCGAACTCCTCCGGCACGCGCCGGACGACGCGGCCAGCCATCACAATCTCGGCCTGATCTACCTGCGCACGGGACAGTACGAGCTGGCCGTCGGTACATTACGGGAGTCGGCCCGACTTCGTCCTGATCACGCGGAGACCTACTTGCATCTGGGCGACGCACTGGAGGGCGCGGGCCAGTTGGACGAAGCGAAGGCCGTCAGATGCAAGGCTGCATGTCGGAGGACAAGTGCTACAGCGAGACCGCAAGGAGGTGAAGCGGATGTTCCCGTGCCGATCGTCGGTCGCGAGACGGTCGAATCACGTGCTCGCCGCGTCGGAGTAGTCCCGACGAAACCAGGCTACTCGACAACTCGCCTCATCGGCAAACTTGAGAGCGCCAGGGCGGAGGTAGGCGACCAACCCTGGCCTCGAAGGGACCTGTCTTCCGGCATGAAGGAAGCCAAGGTGCGGAAGTGCGAATAGGCGTGTTCTCTAAGTTCGATTGTGCAGGTGGCTCTGAGTTCCGCTGCGTCGAGCTGGCCAACGCGATCAGCGATGCGGCAGGACACCGGGGAGTCCTCCTCGCCGAGAAGAGGATTCCGGATCGGATTCTGGCGGCCGTCAGGCCCGGTGTCGAGATTCGTCAAGACGTGCTCTCCAAGCCGGCGCTGGAACCTCTATACTCGGTCGACCGCTTGCTGGTCGTAAATACGGACTCGCGGGACTTCACGACCGCCGACTATTGGCACGGAAAGACCGATCGCCATCACCATCGTGTCGACCTTGCGCGAATGCAGAGCATGACGTTCCTGTTCAACTTCATTGTCAGCCCCGCGCGCCATCTCACCACGATTGAGGAGTACGTCAAGGACCTGAGGATTATCACGGGCAACGCCAAGTTTTTCAACGAAATCAGCGAACAGGACCGCTATGAGCTCGTGCGCCACTACCCGCGCATGCAGTTGGAGAGCCCGATCCACCCGGACTCGACTAGCACGGAGAAGTCCCCGTCCGCACGGCTTCGCTTCGGCATGCACTCGAAGCCCCTGGGTAGCAAATGGAGCAACGACTTCAGGCGACTGATTGAGGCCGTCAACGAGAAACACGGCGAACGGGTTTCCTGGGATTTCATGGGAATGCCCCGCCCCGCCGCGGATGCCCTGCGAGGCATCCCTAACGTCACTGTCCGTCAGGAGTTTGCGCTTTCGGTGAAGGAATTCCTCCGCAACGTCGATGTCTTCGTGTACTTCCTTTCCTGGGCCCGGGAGGAGCCCTGGTCGCGATCCGCCGCTGAGGCGCTGGCCAGCGGATGTCCCGTGATCACCACCGCCAGCGGTGGCAACCCGGATCAGGTGGTGCACGGGAACAACGGGTATCTCTGTAGGAACGTCGGCGACTTCCTTACCTACTGTCTGCTGATGATCGAGCATCCCCGGCGGCGCCTGGCACTGCGGCGCAACGCCGTCGCGTGCGCGCGGCATTTCCTTTCCGGCGAGGTCATCCGCCGACTTCTCCTGTTCGTCGAGTAGCGCCATGAAGAAACTCTACGGCAAAGAGCTTTTGTCCTGGGACGGCAACTTCACGGCGCCCGTCACCCGCCAGTACCGGGTTTCGCTCTGCACCACGTGCATGGGCCGGCTCCACGACCTGCGCCAGACCCTGCCCAAGAACATCGAGGACAACCGGGACTATCCTAACGTCGAGTTCGTCGTCCTCGACTACAACAGCGGCGACGGCCTGGAGGAGTGGATGCGAAAGCAGATGATGGAGCACATTGAATCCGGCTTGTTGGCTTACTATCGCACCACGGAACCCCGGTATTACAGCATGTCGCATTCGAGGAACGTGGCGTTCCTCGTTGCCGGCGGCGACGTCGTCAACAACGTCGACGCCGACAACTGGACGAATCCCGGCTTCGCAGCCTACGTGAATCGATTGGCCAACCAGTGTCCCAGAGAAGCCATCTTTGCCAAGGGCAAGCGTCTGCTTCACGGCCGGATCGGATTCTTCAAGGATGAGTGGATTGCGTTGGGGGGCTACGACGAGCGACTGTGCGGCTACGGCCATGACGACAAGGACCTGCTCTACCGGGCATGGTTGTCCGGCTTCACGCTGATGTGGTACGGCGGCGCGTACGTCGGCCGGATGAAGACGCCCAGAGCGATGATAGGCGCGCGGATGAAGAACACCAACTGGAAAGAGACGGAGAAGAACAACGCGGCGATCTCCGAACGCAACCTCCGCCGGGAGCGTTATCGTGCTAACGATGGATCTCGTTGGGGCGCGGCCAGAGTGGTCAAGGACTTTGGCCGGGAATTGGAAGTCTGGAGGATGAACGCGTGAAGAACGTGATGGTTGCGAACTACCGTCCCGGATCCAAAGTCACTCTGGATCAGCTTAGAAAGCTGCTCGACGTCCAGATTGAGAACAGTATCGCCCTCGGGTGGAAGCCCGATGACGTTGTCGTCGTGGCGAACTTCTCCTATGAGCAGATGGGGGTCACGGCCACACGTGCCGGGCTCTACGAGCGGTGCCTTCGAGGCAGCAAAGTCTTTGCCTTTGACTTTCTGTTTCGAGAAGGCATGGCGGACCCCGACGAAGTCTACTGGACACATGACCTGGATGCCTGGCAGAACCATTGGTTCGACTGTCCTACGTTCGCCGACGTTGGCGTTGCGGAATACAGCAGACCCAGGTTTAACGGTGGAAGCGTCTTCTACCGCCATGCCGCTCGAGACATCGTCGCGGAGGTAGTAAGACAAATCACCCAGGCAGGGGCCGACAAGGAGGAACCGGTGCTCAACGCGGTGCTGAAATTGCCCACGTATCGTGCCCGGGTGACCATCCTGAACAGCACGTTCAACGTCGGTTGCTCCGGATTCGTCAAGCGGTACCAAAGGGCCACCAAGCCCGTCCTCGTCTGCCACATGCACCCGACGAACCGCATCGCGTGGGATACCCACGTCAACGACCGCAACGAGATCGGAGAGCGTGCAGTCTCGCCTCGTCTGATGGAACTGCTGGTCAGGCGTTTTCACGACGGAGTACCGCCGAGGAAGCTGAAACGCGATCGAAAGCAGCGGAGTCGAGCGTAGCGGGAAGGCAAGCGGCACGAACCGATTTCCACCAGATGCTGAAGCGACGGGGGAACATGAAGAGGCACGTCGTGACGGTCAATGCGTGCGGGTTGGGCAACCGACTCAAGAGTCTGCTGTCGACGTTGCGCCTCAGCACATGCCTCAGCAGGACTCCCGCCGTCTACTGGCCGAGGAACGAGCTGTGCGGCTGCGACTTCTCCGATCTGTTTGACAGCGACATTCAGCAGGTCGGCAGGTCGTTCCTTGCAGACGGCCGGCTATACCGTCTGGAGGGCTCTCGAGAGTGCCCCACAGTGCTTTTCGAGGACAGACAGAACCCCGATAAGATGCTGATCAGCTCTTGGCGGCTGATTCCCCTTCCCGAAGAGATACCGGAAGGTTTCGCACAGAGATGTCCAATCGGAAGAGGCGATAATGTGGACTTCGAGTATCACAGGATTCCAGTCAGCTTTCGAAGCAAGTACTTGCAGGAGATCCAGAGACTGAGGGCCAGGAAGGAAATCGAGGACGAAGTCAGGGGCTTCTCGGGGAGTCTCAGCGAAGACACTGTGGCGGTAAGTGTCAGGTCTTGGCCGGAAAGGAAGAGAAGGGCAAGGCACTTTGACATTAAGGACCTGTACGAGGTGCTAGACGGCATGGACGGACTTGAGATGTTCGTCAGTTGCGATGCCCCGGGAATCCTGGCGAAGATCGTCCGCAGATACGGAAGCCGACTGCGCTACCACCGGAAGAGGACGTTCGTTGGAGATCGGAGATCAAGGGCTGGGATGCAGGATATCTTGACGGACCTCCTATTGCTTTCAAGGGGTAGGACCCTCGTCGTCTATTCCGGAAAGGGCGCTCCGCGGTGCTCCAGCACGTTTTCCGAAATGGCCTGGTGGCTGGGCGGTTGTAGAGCCCGGACGATAGTCGTCGGCGGCAAGTCGTGACCACGACGCTGCCTGCTACTATGCGAAGACCAGGCAACGAAGAAATGAGGAAGGTTTTCGGTTCGGGTAGCGGACGCTGCGGTTCTGAGTCTCTGGGACACCTGCCTAATGGCCGGCGAGGCGCGGCGATACTGCTCAGGAACTTCTGCAACGGAGCTGTAGTCCGCCAGGTTCGTCTGGATAGAGCCGGGGCGGAGACACTGACCATCGGCCGATGCAGCGGAGAACAACCCATGAACGAGATGAGCCAGGACACCGCGGGGCCGAAAGCTCGGAACGACGTACTGCGGGACTACGTTCGTCAACACCTCACGGGCCTGGCGATGCCGCACTGGTACTTCCTTCACGTGGCGGCCGTGGTCCTACAGACCAGAGTACGTCGAATTGCCGAGATCGGCGTCGACAAAGGCAAATGCGCCTATCATCTTCGGCGTCTGTTCTTCCAAGCCGAACTCCATCTGATTGACCCCTGGGCGGCCTACGAGGGCTACTCCGATCGTTGCGTGCCGACCCGGGACGCAGGGGACCGGAAGTGCACGCTGGTTCACGAGCTATTTGTCGGGGATCATGCAGTCACAATTCATCGAACGATGTCCGAGGACGCCGCTCGGGAGATCCCCGGCGATTTCGACGTCGTCTTCATCGACGGTAACCACAGTTACGAATACGTGAAGAAGGACATCATCTCGTGGAGGCCCACAATCCGCCCAGGCGGCTTTCTCGCCGGCCACGACTACCTGAACAAACGCGGCGTCCGGAAGGCCGTCGACGAACTGCTTCCCGACGCCGTTATGCCGGACGAGAAGGTGGCGAATGTCTGGGTACATGCGGAGTGACGCCGACGCTAACCGGGAAGCCCACGACCGGCGTCGCGGAAGATCTTGCGGAGGTAACGATGGCGAAGCATTTCTTCCTGCCCTGGCAGGGCGAGTTCGGCTGCTTCATCACGAGTTTCATTCGCGCCGTACACACGTGGCCGTCGGAGTACAAGGTTGTCGCATGTCGACCCGGCTATGAGTGTCTTTTCCCGACCGCCAACGAGTTCTTCTTCGACTACTCACAAATACTGCCAGATCGCAAGAAGCGAGGGCGCTCCGCGAGACCGTGGGTCCGAAAAAGGCTCCAGGACCTCGAGGCCAGCATCCGATCGCGACATCCAGAATATGCCGCCTTTGAGTTCGTGCTCCCGTTCATGAAGTATCACTGTTATCGGGACACCGACGTCGTTACCACGCGATTTCGTCCGGTGATTGCTGAGCAAGGGCTGGCAACGGACGTTGTGATTACGCCGCGGAACCGGCGGTACGTCGCGAAGCGAAATCTACCGTTCTGGCAAGAGATCGTCGATGCACTCAAACAAGAAGGGTATTCGGTTGGCATTGTGGGGCATCCTGATACTACCGTTCAGTTGCAGAACGTCGACCTGCTCTCGTGGCACCACGGTGACATGGAGCCCAGCATCGACCTAATTCGCAACAGTAAGATCGTTCTGGCCCAGAACACGGGCGTGGCTCACCTCTGTGTCTTTCTTGCCGAGCCGATGTTGCTCATGCTGAGTAGTAAGGGGATGCTTTGCTGGATGGAGGCGCAGAGAGATCCAAATGTCTTCTTCAAAACTATCACACCTGACCCAGTGATTGCCGTCCGGGAATCGCTTGCCTATTTGAGAAACATTGATCGCGAGAGGCCGACGGGAACGGCAAACGAAAACGCACGTTATTGACGAGGTGACGTTGTGGTATTCTGGGACGATAAGACCATTCATGTTTGGGGCGGCACCTTCACGGAGCCGGTCACTCGAGACTACAGAGTCTCGATATGCACCACCTGCATGGGGCGCGCGCACGATGTGAAAGTGACGCTGCCGAAGAACCTGGCAGACAATGCGGACTACGCGAACGTCGAATTCGTAATATTGGACTACAACAGCCCAGACGACTTAGAGGACTGGATGCGCCGGAACATGCGCGAACAGATCGAGTCGGGCCGAGTTGCCTATTACAAGACTACCGAACCGACATGCTACTCGATGTGCCATTCTCGAAACGTGGCCTTTCTCGCTGCGACCGGTGAGGTCGTGAACAACGTGGATGCGGACAACTGGACGGGCGCCGGCTTCGCCGCCTACGTCAACCGGCTCGCGAATCAACAACCAAGACGGGCTGTTTTCGCAAAAGGCAGGAGAAACCTCAGGGGCCGGATTGGGTTCTGGCGAGATGAGTTCATCGATCTCCTGGGTGGGTACGACGAGAGGTTCGTTGGCCGGGGCCCAGACGATCGTGACTTGTTCAATCGTGCGGTCCTCCACGGGTTTACGCTGATGTGGTTTGGCGGGGGCTACGGTACGCGACTGTTGACTGACCGTGCAGGCGATCTGCTCCTCCGCAACTACGCGGATAAGCACAGGACCGGAACGGAGAAGCGCAACGAGAGGCTGTCGAAGGAGAGCTTGTCGCGGGGGGAGTCTCGTGCGAATGCAGGCAGGCGCTGGGGTGCGGCGAGGCTGGTGAAGAACTTCCGCGAGGAAATCGAGGTGGGCCAGTGAGTCCGGAACGAGTGCCACCCACGTACTGGACGTTGGACGAGCACAATCGCAAGCACAGTCACTCTCCGCCGCTGGCGCGCGCTCTCGAACGCGTGCTGCCAGCCGGCGTGCCCGTCTTGGACCTTGGCTGCGGGCTGGGGCACTACCTGGCATCGCTTCGTGAGGCCGGCTATCGCTGTCGGGGCGTCGAAGGCACGCCGGGTATTGCGAGTGTCTCTGCTTTCAACAATATTGTGCAGGCCGACCTGTCGCAGCCGTTGTCGTTGGATTGGCCGAAATCGTCGATCCTCTGTCTGGAGGTCGCCGAGCACCTGCGACCTGAAGATGAACCCCGGTTGCTCCATACAATCGACCAATACTGCGATGAATGGTTGGTGCTCTCATGGGCAGTGCCCGGCCAAGGCGGCCACAAGCATTTGAACGAGCGCCCTAATTCGTACGTGTGTCACCGATTCGCCGAACGCGGGTTTGCGTTCCAGGCCGCTGAGGCATTCATGCTGCGAGAATCGATCGATAGGAAGGCGAAGTGGTTTCGCAACACGATCATGGTCTTCAAGCGCGGATGAGATGGTTGTGGTGAACAGGGTTCGGAGAGAGTGATCGGCAACCATCGCAATGAACGACGGAGCGAGATCCACAAGAGCGTGACGAGAGACGTCTACCGCATGCCGGGCTACCGAGCCAGCTACTTCGATTTCGCAGCGGCGTGGACCCGCTCGAGGTTGGCCGAGCAGATTCGATCGAGACCGCTCACGTCAGGGCCGGGAGCCGAATTGACGTCATGCGAAAACTGGTGCTAAAGAATCATCAATCGCCCGGCGACGTGTGCATGCTGGCTTATGCCGTCAAGTGCCTGCACGAATCGCACCCGGGCGACTTTCTGACCGACTTTCACGGCACCGCTCGCGAGATCTTCGACTACAGCCCGTACGTCACCGAGTTGGACGAAGACGACGCCGACGTGACGGTCATCGAGCCGGAGTATCCCCTCATCCATCGGAGCAACGAGTATCCCTACCACTTCATCCACGGGTTTGTCCACGACTTGGAGGCCAGGCTCGGGATCCGCATCGGATTGTCCAAGTTCCAAGGTTTCATTTCGATCGGCGAGGAAGAGAAGCGGTGGCATAGCGCCGTCCGCGAGACCCGCGGCGACGATCCGCCCTACTGGATCATCAACGCAGGTCACAAGTGGGACTTCACCGCAAAGCAGTGGGAATTCGCCCGGTTTCAGCAAATCGTCGACCGGTTCCCGGATCTCGTCTTCGTGCAAGTGGGCCAGGCAGACCACTGCCACCCTCGGCTGGAAGGCGACAACGTGATCCATCTCGTGGGCAAGACCGATACCAGGCAGCTAATTCGGCTGGTATACAACAGCTTCGGCGTGATCACGCCGGTGAGCCTCCCCATGCACCTCGCCTACGGGGTCCCCGCCCATCCGCGATTCGGCCGGTGCTCGCGTGCCTGCGTCGTCCTCTCAGGCGGCCGGGAACCCAGTCACTGGCAATTCGGGCCAAATCTCCAGTTTCTGCACACCTGTGGTATGTTGCCTTGTTGCGACAACGGGGGTTGCTGGAAGTCGCGAGTGGTCCCCCTGGGCGACGCTGACGAAAAGGATCGATCGCTGTGCCTCTACCCCACCAAGACGCAGAGCGGGCAGGTCATCGCCAGGTGCATGGACATGATATCAGCCGACGAAGTCTGCCGTAAGGTCGAAATGTACCATGCCTGTCTGGATGGTTCCGCGGCCGGCTGAGCGCTCGGCAATCTGCGGTTGCCGAGCGTCGAGCGAAGCCGCGCGGGAGTCCGGGAGCGAGAAACCGGTTCTGACAGGGGCTCTGAGTCGAGAAGGCGCCGTGAGAAGCCAGGCTAGCCGGGGACGGTGGCCAATTTCTCATGGTGACAAGGAGAACGTGTACGAGTATAGTCGTTGCGGAGGGTGAGCTGGGAGAAGCGGGCTTCGTCGGCGACTTCGTCTGATACAGCGCCCTGAAGGCCGGTCCGCGGGCATTGGGCTGGCAGCGAAACCGCTGAGTCCCGGAGGGGATATGCGTGAGCTTTGCCGGTCGATGGGCGATCCCGTCTGACATTGGCCTCACGATGCCAACGGAACGTGACGATTCCCATGACGTCGATCCTGGTTACCGGCGGCGCCGGTTTCATCGGCAGCAACTTCGTCCGGAAGTGGATCGAGGAAGAGACCGGCACGGTGGTCAACTTGGACAAGTTGACCTACGCGGGCAACCTCGATTCGTTGGCCGACGTGGCTGACAACCCGCTCCATCGGTTTGTCCAGGGCGATATCTGCGACGGGCCGCTCGTGAGCCGGCTGCTGGCGGAGCACCGCGTGCGTGCGGTGGTCAACTTTGCGGCCGAGTCGCACGTCGACCGCTCGATCGACCGTCCCGCGGCGTTCGTCGATACCAACGTGGTGGGCACGTTCCACTTGCTCGAGGCCGCCCGGCGCTATTGGAACGATCTCGGCGAGCCCGAGCGGTCCGCGTTCCGCTTCCTGCACGTCTCGACCGACGAAGTCTACGGCTCGTTGGGGCCCGTGGGCCTGTTCACCGAAAAAAGCCCCTACGCGCCCAACTCGCCCTACTCGGCTTCCAAAGCGGCCGCAGACCATTTTGCCCGAGCGTACCATCATACCTACGGGTTGCCGGTGCTGGTGACCAACTGCTCGAACAACTACGGCCCTTACCAGTTCCCCGAGAAGCTGATCCCCCTGATGATCCTCAATGCCGCAGAGGGCAAGCCGCTGCCCGTCTACGGCGACGGGCAGCAGGTACGCGACTGGCTCTACGTGGGGGACCACTGCCGGGCAATTCGGATGGTGCTGGCCCGAGGGACCCCCGGGGAAACGTACAACATCGGAGCCAGTTGCCAGCGCACGAACCTTGAGGTGGTGCAGTCGATCACGGCGACCGTCGACCGGCTGTGTCCCGACCTGCCGCACGGGCCCTGCTCGTCGCTGGTGGACTTCGTGACCGACCGCCCGGGGCACGACCGGCGATATGCCATCGACGCCAGCAAGATCCGCCACCAGTTGGGCTGGGAGCCGCAAGTCGATTTCCCGTCGGGGCTGGAGCAGACGGTCCGATGGTACCTGGAGAATCAGGCTTGGGTGGAACGAGTGACTTCGGGAGAATACCGACGACGCGAACGCCTGGGATTGATGATCGATGATTGATCCTCCGATAATCGGGACACGCCAGATGCCGGACGATCAATCAACAATCATCAACAGGCAGTCATCAATCAGGAAGGGCATCATCCTGGCGGGTGGGGCCGGAACGCGACTGTTTCCGGCCACGCGGGCGGTGAGCAAGCAACTGCTGCCCGTCTACGACAAACCGATGGTCTACTACCCGCTCTCGACGATGATGCTGGCCGGGATCCGCGACGTCCTACTGATCTCCACGCCGCAAGACACCGGCTCCTACGTGCGGCTGTTGGGCGATGGCAGTCAGGTGGGAGTTTCCATCCGCTATTGCGTGCAGCAAGAGCCAGGCGGACTGGCCCAGGCCTTCATTCTCGGTCGCCAGTTTGTGGGCAGCGACAACGTGGCCCTGGTGCTGGGCGACAACATCTTCTACGGCCAGGGATTCCAGAAGATGCTTCTGGAATCTGCCGGCCAACCTTGCGGAGCGACGGTCTTCGCGTACGTGGTCAAGGATCCCCGGCAATACGGCGTGATCGAGTTGGATGCCCACGGGTCGGCGAAGTCGATCGTGGAAAAACCCACTCGACCGAAGTCGAACTACGCGGTTACCGGTCTCTATTTCTACGACAACCAGGTGTTGGACATCGCCGCCGGACTGCGACCTTCGGCGCGAGGAGAATTGGAGATCACCGACGTCAACCAGGTCTATCTCGCGCGAGGGCAGCTCCGTGTCCAGATCCTCGGCCGCGGCTTCGCCTGGCTCGACACGGGAACGCACGAATCGCTCTTGCAGGCTTCCAACTTCGTCGAGACGATCGAGAAGCGTCAAGGACTCAAAATCGCCTGCATCGAGGAAATCGCGTTCTTGAAGGGATTCATCTCCCGTGACGAACTGGAAGCGCTGGCCAAAGGCCAAGACAACAGCTATGGACAGTACCTGCTGGACGTCCTTTCCAGACCGATGAGATGAAGGACGAGGGACGAGACAAATAACTGTCTGACCATGACCTGCTGGACTCTCGGCCCCCAAGAGACCCTGGCACAACTGATCGGGCCGTCCGCGACGGGCGGACATCTGGGAGCGAGAAGCCGGTTCTGATAGGGGCTCTGAATAGCGAAAGGTCTTCCCGGTTGATTCATACCTCCCCGTTTGTCCCATGGCAAGATGACACGTCGCCCCTGCACGGCGCGACGTGCTCCCTCCAAGTCGGTGCCACGGCAATCTCTCCTGCCCTTGGCGGGAAAACCGACTTGAAATTGGGCCAGCGGTTCTGCTAGGTTCCAGGCGCAGTTTGCCGGAGCGGCCGCAAGCAGACGCGGTCACACCAGGGCGTGCCTCGCCAAGGTGCGACGGCGCCTGGATCAGCGTCTGGCGACCGGCGGCAGCGGCATCGTCGTCACCCACCGCAAGGCTGGCGACCGTTTCTTCGCGCCGGGCTTGCGGCCGTCGCGACTGGGAGTTGACGGCTCCCCGAGCGACGCGCGACGGGTACGATCGGAGAACACCACTCCCTGGGATAGTCGGGCAGAAGCGTTGTGCCTGAACCAGGGGCAAACTAAGGAGACCGGTATGGCCACAATCAATCCGGACAACGGTTGGGACGTCCTTGACACAGCGACCGGGGCTGGCGGAATCGCGATCAACGAGAACTTCAAGCAGTTGGCGGACATCCTGGACGCCTCGAACATCGGCAGCGGCCACGTCGTCGTCGGCTACCAGTTCAACTTCCAGGCCGACAATCGGAAGCTGTACTGGGGGACCGACGATGATGCTTGCGTCTACTACGACGGGACCAACCTCGTCGTCGATCCCGACGCGGTGGGCTCCGGTCTGCTCGTGATTGACGGCTCGCTTCGGAGCGACACCTTCAAGACCGACGATACGGCAACCGGCGGCACCGAGAACACGTTCGTCGGACAGAACGCCGCTGGGGCAGGTAACAACACCGCGCGAGGGGGCACCCTCGTGGGCTACCGCGCCGGGAACTCGATCACCACCGGGGCCTTCAACGTCTTTGTCGGTCCTCACTCCGGCCAGGCCGCGAACGTAGCCGCCTACAATGTGGCGATCGGCCGTCAGGCGATGTTCTACAACCAGAGCGGGGGCTACAACGTCTGCGTCGGCTACAACGCCGGGTTCGGAGCTTCCGGGGGAGATCACGGCGCCAACGTGTTTGTTGGAGGCCGGACA
The DNA here is from genome assembly GCA_035528065.1 of Thermoguttaceae bacterium. Lineage (GTDB taxonomy): Bacteria > Planctomycetota > Planctomycetia > Pirellulales > Thermoguttaceae > DATKZH01. Next base: position 26,938 of record DATKZH010000577.1, read on the forward strand.
GCGGAGAGCAACTCGACCGGTGGGGACAACGTCTGTGTGGGCTACTTCGCGGGCATACAGAACCAAACGGGCAATTACAACGTCTGCGTCGGCAGTCGTGCCGGATACGGGACGGCCTCCAACAGCTACGGTTCCAACACGTTCGTGGGCTACCGAGCCGGCCTGGTGGTCTCCACCGGCGGAAACAACGTCTGCATCGGCACCAACAGCGGACGCAACGTTGGGGCCGGCACGGGCAACGTGTTCGTCGGCTACACTGCCGGCTACAACGAGACGGGCAGCAACAAGCTCTACATCGACAACAGCAACACGGGCCCGCCGCTCATCTACGGCGAGTTCGACAACGACTTCGCGGCAATCCACGGCGACCTCGGCATCGGAAGCACCGCTCAGCCAACGGCGAACAAGGGCAAAGTGCTGTTCTTCGGGGACAACGGCGCCGAGCCAACGATGGCCTCAAACACTGCAGGACTTTACGCGCAGGACATCGGTGGCACCGTTGCGATGTTCGCTGTCGACGAAGCCGGAAACGAGCAGCAATTGACGCCACACGATCCAAACACCGGAGAATGGATCTTCTACAGCAAGAATCTGCGAACTGGTCGAGTGGTTCGAGTTCGAATGGAGCGGCTGCTGCAGCGGCTCAACGAGATGTTCGGCGAAGTAGATTGGTTCCACGAGTCATTGGAAGCCACGCCCTGACAGTCTTCAGGAGACAGTCCGGTAGAATCGCCTCCGCAGGGCGAAGCGCAGGGAGCCACAGTGCTATTCCATCGCGGCCTCTTCTCCCCGGAGTTGATCCCCGACCGACGCAGCCGGGACGTGCTCTCAGCGGCGACCCGCGAGGGTGCGGAAAGGATCGGCACGCAAGACTTGCTGGCCGGCGCGATTCGAGGGCGCGACGCCCGGGCGATGGAGACGTTTGCCCGGGCGTTGCGGCCGGGATACTCGCTTGACGACCTGATGAGCGCCGCCGAGACTCATGCGCCAACCGCCAAGGCCAATGGGAGCGCTCCGCGAAAGCGAGAGGCGTTTTCCCCCGAGGCCCTCCAGGCGTTGGAGGAGTTCGAGCGAAACGCGCACGCGGTCGGCGGCGCCGCGGAGGACGTCCTCCTGGAGTTGCTGGTCAGTTGCGTGCTGGCACGCCTGGAGCACGCTGCCCGCAGCACGTGGACCATGTTGGACGTGGACCGTGCCGCGGCCCTGTTTCGCGATCGCGTCGCCTCGGCGGTCACCGGGCAGCGCGGCGCCCGAGCGACCTCGACGATAGGGTATCGCCCCCCCGAAAACGGCGGAGCCGCGTTGGACGAGCCGTTCTTGCTCCCCCCGGAGCTTGCACCGTCGGAGGACCTGACGCATCGGGTGCGAACACGCGCCATCACGGTGTCTCCGTTCGAGGGCGAAGCGAAGTACGAGAGAGTCTTCGACGCCATTGCCCGAGCCCTGCATCGCCGAGGGGCCAGCCACGTTCTGCTCGTCGCGGAACGCGGCGTCGGACAGCAGACGGTGCTCGCGGAATTGGCCCGGCTGGCAGCGACGGGTCGAATCCCTTTCCTGAGTGACAAGCGATTCTTGATGGTCGACTGCCGCTTCGTGGCGCCCGAAGAGAGCCGCGAGCGCCTTATCGCGATTCTCTCGCACTTGGGCGGCCACGAGCGGCTCGTCGTCTGTCTGAACGGGTTCGGGGGGCTATTGCGCACCGACCGGGCGACCACGAACAGGGCAGTCCTGATGTCGGCACTGTCCCGTATCCGCTGCCGGATCGTCGGGGGCCTGACGCCCCGCGACTACGACGATCTCATCTCCGACGATCCTGACGTGTCGGAATTCTTCACGAAGGTCGACTTGGAGGAGCCGAGCACCGAGGTCGCCGTAAAGCTCGTGAAGAGCCTTGCGACCGGACTCGAACACAAATACGAGGTGGCCATCGAGGAGGATGCCGTTCGCAAGGCCGTGGTCCTGTCGTCGAACTACATCCTGAACGACCGTCTTCCCGCCAAGGCGCTCAAGATCCTGCATCGCGTGTCCGAGGACATCGACTATGAGCGGACCCAGTTGGGAAGCGAGCGGAGCAACGTCACTGCCGATGACGTGGTTGCCGCGGTCTCCGAGCAGAGCGGGGTCCCGCAGGAGACGCTCCGTGGGATTGCCGAAAGAAGCGACTACCGGCGAAGCCTGGCCGAGGCGATCGTCGGACAGGATCACGCCGTGGCGGAAGTGGCAACCGAGCTGGGCTTGATCAAGGCCGGTTTGACCGATCCGAGCAAGCCGGCGTCGGTGATGTTGTTTGTCGGCCAGACCGGCACCGGCAAGACGGAGATGGCCAAGGCGTTGGCCCGGTTCTACTCCACGTCGAAAAGGCTGCGAACGTACACCCTGGGAAACTTCGTGGAACCGCACAGCGTGGCGGGGATCATCGGCGTGCCGCCCGGCTACGTGGGACACGATCAGGGCGGGCGTTTGGTCAACGACTTGAACGCCGATCCCTACTGCGTGTTTCTCCTGGACGAAGCCGACAAGGCTCATCCGGACGTGCTACAACCTTTCCTCAACCTGTTCGACGAAGGGTGGATCCGCGATCAGCGCGGCGTGCAAGCCTATGCCGACAAGTCCATATTCGTCCTCACCACCAACGTGGGCCAGCGGATGATTTCCGACATGGCGGCAAAAGGGAAGACCATGGACGAAATCGCCAACCGAATGAAAGACGCCCTTTCGCAGATCCGCCACGGCAAGTCGAACCGACCCGTATTCCCCCCGGAGTTCCTTGCCCGGATCAAGAGGATCATCGTGTTCAAACCGCTCGACCGGGACGCGATGAAGGGGATATGCGACAATCTCCTTCGCCAGATGCAGCGCGATTGGCAGGAGAAGCGGGGGAAGTCGCTGGACGTTCCCGAATCGCTGGTCCAGCATATCGCCGAGTCGGCACACCAGCAGAATCAGAAGTCTAAGGGCAGAGAAGGGGGACGGATCGTGCGCAAGCTGATCGCGGAGCTCATCGAGGCCAACGTCCAGCGTCGGACGAGCGAAAGCCCTGACGAGTATCGACAATCTGATACCGTGGCGATTCGCTTCGTTCCTCCACCGAATTCCAGTCCGACCAGCGCGGATGTCTCCGTAGGCTTTCCGTCGTCACGGGGCAATTCCTAGCAGCAGTCCGTGCCGGCCATCGTCGGGTATTCGCCGAAAGGGACCGGTGTCGGCAGTGGCGGGCTTCACGTGGCCGACGTTGTCGGTGGCGACGCGGCAAAGGGCGTAAGCGCGGCCGATCCTCCCGACTTGAAGCCGGTTTCGAGCGGCGGCCGGATGCGGACTTCTGCCGGAGAGGAACGACGCAGGGCGATGCGGAAAGGATGGGGCCCGGAGGGAAGCGACGATCAAACAGACGATACACCTGATCCATGATTTCTCGAAGGGTTCGCAATTCCGGCCGCCCACGGGTGATGCGTAAGAGGGTCCGGCGCTGAGCAGGCGTGAGGTCGTGTTGTACGAACAGGCAGCGATGCTGAAACAGGTTTCCGACCTTCTTTTCGATCTGCTTGCGGCGCCGCGCTGCCTTGCGAGCCGCCGGCGAGGACGGACGCCCACGGCCGAGCTTTGGTTTGGCGGCCGCCAACTCCTTGCGGACTTTGGCGACCGCACGGAGAACCGCCTTCGTCAGTTCCTTGATGACATGAAACTCGCAGACCTGATGGGGAATGTCGCCAAACAGCTTGGAAATGGGCTCAGGATACGGCGCTGAACCGTCGGTCGTGATGCCCTCAATCGCCACTCCGCGCTTCTGGAGTGCCGCCTGGAACGTGCGGATGAAACGCTCCATGTCAGCGTGGGTCGGAGCACCTCGGGAAGGTCGCGTGGACCATCTGGGGTTCCTGTTGGAACTGTGCGAGTTGGAACTGTTGGATCGGCAACGGCGGGCCGCAGAGCGTCGGCTCAAGGCGGCGAAGTTCCCGGCCCCCAAGACGCCGGACGCGTTCGACTTCAAGGCGCAGCCCTCGGTCAACAAACCGCTGGCGCTGGAACTGATGCGCTGCGAGTACATCGACAAGCGGGAGGACATTCTGCTGGTCGGGAATTCGGGGACGGGGAAGACACACGTGGCGACGGCGTTGGCGATGGAAGCTTGTGGTCGCGGCAAACGAGTGCGGTTCTTTCGGGTGACCGAGTTGATCACGCAACTGATCGAAGCGCGAGAGGAACGGCAGTTGGCCCGAATGCGAACCCAGCTATCCAAGCTGGATCTGCTGGTCCTGGACGAGTCAGGCTACGTTCCGGCGACCAGGATCGGCGCGGAACTGCTCTTCGACATCATCAGCACGGCCTACGAGCGGACCAGCCTGATCGTCACCACGAACCTGCCGTTCGAGAACTGGACGGAGGTCCTGGGGAGCGAGCGGCTGACGGGGGCCACGCTGGATCGGCTCACACACCGCTGCCACATTCTGGAGACGCGAGGCGAAAGCTACCGACTCCGGGAGGCGAAGCGGCGTCGTGGCAGGAAGTCTGACCAAGGCACAGACGGAGCCTGAGAAGGAGAGGCGGGGTGGTCGAGGCCAGACCGCCCCTCGGGTGAAGGATAGAGTAGGTATCGGGCGTTCCAGTTTTCGCCCGCCCGCCGCTACGCTTTCTAACCGCCCTCTACATCTCCTGTTGGCGAACGGGGCAACTGGGCTGCCGGGGCCGGACGACGTGCCTGCGGGTAAAGACGACCGCGCCCTGCCGGCCGGAGCGATTGCGCGCCTGGGGATTTCCCCGCCTGCGGACGCCGAGCAAACAACCACCATGGCCTTTTCGCCGGACGGAAAGCTGCTGGCCTGCGGCGGCCTGCGGCGGGACCGACCGGACGACCAGGGCCCCCGCTTCCCCATTCAGATCCTCGATGGAGAAGCCGGAGAGCGGACTGGCAGCTTGGCTGGGCACGCGGCCCCGCTCTTCTCGCTCCAGTTTTCTCCCTCGGGAAGACTGCTTGTCTCGGCCGCCGGGGATAGCACGGTCTCGGTTTGGAACGTGGCCGACGGCCAGCGGCATCCGTGCCAACACATCCATCGAAGGACGATCCATGTCCCGCTCCTTGCCTCAAGCATCCTCCACCTGACCCGAGAAAGATGCCAAATGACAAGGACTTACGCAATATCAAGATGTTGACAGCAGTAGTCTCCCGACCCCGCCCGATACTCCTGACCGCAAGGTCTCCCCCCACCGTGCAGACTCACGAGGCGTCCGGCCAGACTCTTATGGGGTGTTGCGGAGACCTCCGGTGGGCCCATGTGCGGGGTCGGGGGAACCCCGCGTACAACACCGGCGGGGTGAGCGGGAGCCTGGCACGGCGTCCGTTCTTAGGGCGAATCGTCGGACGAAGGCTCGGGATCGGGCGCGACGATGCGGCCGTGGTACTTCACCGTGAGCGTCTCGCTTCCGGGCGAATCGGTCTGGATGCGGATCTCGCCGGTGACCGTGCCGGGGGTGTCGCCGGCCGTGAACGTGATGGGGATCACGTGCAGGGTTTTGGCTTCGTCGCTGACCTCGAATTGAAACTGATCGTTGGGGCCGGAGATCTCCGTGATACGAAACGCCTTCCTGCCGCGGACCATGAGGGTCCTCTCGACCGCTTGCCCCGGATTGACCAGGCCGAGCATCAGGGGGGACGGTTTGGCGGAGAGCGAGGGCGTTACGACGCCTTCCACGGAAACGACTACCCGCGTGGCATTCTGGTCGCGATCGCTGGTGACGAGCATCACGGGGTCGCGGAGGTAGCCGACCGGCGCGTCGGCCTTCAGTCCGACCAGCAGGTCGTAGCTGACTTGAGTGCTCACCGGCCCCGGATGGCGACCCGTCTCGACCAATTCCAACTCCAGATGGGGGTCGCCCGATTCGGCGCGGATGATCTTCCAGTCGCTCTGGCCGGCGTAGCTGATCGAGATTTTTTTGGGGGGGACACGGGTGCCGTGCGGGACGGAACCGAATCGGACGGTCCCGGGCTCCAAGACCACGTCCTTGCGGATGTACGCGTACGCGTGCAATTGCACTTCGGCCCGGAGCAGGCCCTCGGCGGTCTGGCACGTCAGGTTGACGCGAAACGTCGTCTCCTTGCGGCCGAGGAATTTCTTCGTGTCGACGACGGCGATGATCTCGCCCTTCTCGTACATCTTCAGCCGTTGCTGGCCGATTCGGGCCGTGATGCACGTACAACTCGAGTGGACCGCCTCGATCGACACGTCCTCCTGGTAGATGTTTTTCAGCGGAAAGCGGTGCTCGGTGATTTGTCCACGGGCGACCATGCCGAAGTCGTGGCTGGTGTGATCGAACATTGCCGTGGCCCAGTCTTTCTCTTCCCCGGCAAGGCTGGGGGAGCCGGCTGCCAGGAGCAAGCCAAACGTGATGAAGATCCTTCGCATCCGTCCGTCGCGTCCTTTCCTGCGAAATAGCGCCCGATCATCCTGCGCACCAAACGCCAAAGAGGCGATTCGCGCGTCGAGCCCTTGACTGTCTACGGTTGCTGGTTGGGTGGCACTGGCGTCTCGCCAGTGCGTCCACGAAAGCACGGGCAAGATGCCCGTGCCACCCTACGGCACACTCGTTGTCAGAAGGAAAGCACTATTTGCCAAATGTACGTGTAGGCCAGCGCGTCGATATTTTCCCATACGTCCTCGACGAGCTTCGGGTTCCCCCGCAAGTCGGGCAGTTGGCTCCGTTTCTTCTCCCAAGGGACGCAGACGCCCGGGCGGGGCGCACCCTCTTTGAGCGGAGGCATGAAGCGATCCTTGGGCAGGTCGGTTTCGTTGAGCGTCGGGCCGACCTCCGCCGGCACGCTCGACTTGCCGTCCGGATACACGCCGTACTCGCGGGCCGCCTCGGTCATCGCCTTCATGTTCTCCACGCGCGTGTCGTTCTGCATGATCGCGCCGGCGTCGACGATGTAGCCGCCGTCGCGGGCGACGCCGTCGATCACCTTCTTCGTGTACTCCCGCACTTCGTCGGCCGGGCGATGGCTCAGGATCACGTTGGGGATGCCGCCGCTGATGCAGAACTTGCGGCCGAGCGCTTCGTGCACCTTGAAGATGTCCCCCTGATCCACGTGGTAGACGATGCTCAGGTCGGGCAGCTCCGCGAACGAGTCGAGGTGGTGGTCCCAGTTCCCCTCGGCGTAGAACAAGGTCTGATGGCCGTCGGCCCAAAGCTGCTCGATGCACGGCTTGACCGTCGGCCAGTAGTATTGCTTGAACTGATCGAAGGAGATGAACGGCACGCAGCCCCGGTGCATCCAGTAGCCGATCGGCACCTGCTTGTTCGGATCGGCCGAGGTGGTGGCGATGTGATAGAGGTGCGGCATCAGGGCCTCGCAGGCGGCCATCACCTTCTTCGGCCGTTCCATCAGGTCATCCACCAGGCCGAGGTACCCGCGGAACTTGTCGGCGAGGACGTCTAGCGGGGCCTTGAACATGCCCGCGATCGCCGACACCGTGCCCGACTCCCTCCGGAGGCGATCGATCTGCCCCCCAAACGCCCCGAAGTACTGCATCATGGCCATCCCGCCCTTCAAGAAGGACAGGTTGTTGTCCATCGTCGCCGGCTGGCCGATCGGTTGGACCGACGACGCTACCCGCGGGAGCCACACGTTGTACAGGTAGCCCGTCGGGTCTTCGATGAGCTGGTCGTACTCGTCGGGCCGCATGAACGCGTTCTCCAGCGGCGGCTCGCGGTACTGGAAGCCCGTATCGGGCGGGATGTGGATCCCGGGGATGCCGTAGTAGTTGAGATCGATGGCCTGGGTGAGCCCGGTCCAGACGTAGACCATGTTGGCCACCACGGCGTCCCAGTCGAAGTCGGCCGCGCACCGGCAGGCCGCGTCGAAGGCCTTCTGGTAGTCGTGGGCCAGCTCCTGGCAGGTGTACCCGGCGTGCACGCCCGTGAACTCGGCCACGAACGGACGGATCGGCACCATGTCGGGCTTCTCGTTCCGCATGGCCGTCACGTAGCGGTGGAGTCGCTGCTGGTAGAGCTGTTCCATGTCGGCGGACATTGTCACCTCTTCCTGGTGGATCGGGTTGCTCGGGCGTGCCATACGGTTGAAGACCGGACCGCTCGCGCCGCGGTCCGGCCTGTTGGGGGGATGCCGTAGTATGCCAAAGCCGCCGGAACGTGTCAATCTGGGCAGTTGCGGCGCCCTCCCTCTCGAAAGGGGGATGCTGGAAACGGCCCGATCCGGACGTTAGTCTTTCGACCGTCGGGCATGCGATCGCTTACCGAGATTCGCCCGGCGTGCTCGATTGCCGGAAAAGACGCATTTTGCAGGAGCCCGTGATGATGTGCTGCATGAGAACCGCCGTTGCGATCGCCGTGCTCGCGGTGTCCCTGGTTGTCGTCAGAGCGCCAGCGGCCGAGACGCCCGGCGCGAAGGCCAAGGCCGAGGGCCCGCTTGCTAATCCCTCGTTCGAAGACGCGTCCGACACCCGACCGGCCCACTGGGAGCCGTACACCTGGCGCGGCGAGGGCACCTTCGAGTATGCCGAGTTGGGCCGCACCGGAAAGCGGAGCGTGATGATCGCCTCCCAGAGCGGGGCCGACGTGGCCTGGTACACGAAGGTGCCCGTCGAGCCGTTTTCGACCTACCGTCTGTCGGGCTGGATCAAGACGGAAGACGTGAAGCCGACCGATGGTCGCGGGGCACTGCTGAATCTGCACAGCGTCCAGGGCGTGGCCACCCCGGCCGTCACCGGCACCCGCGACTGGACCCGGGTCGAAGTCGTGTTCGACACCCGCGAACAGGACCAGCTCTGGATCAACTGCCTGTTCGGCGGATGGGGCCTGGCCACCGGCAAGGCCTGGTACGACGACCTCCGGCTCGAGCGGCTCACCGCGGCCGACATGAAGCCGACGATCACCATCGACGTGGGGCGCAAAGGCGAGCCGATCTCCAAGTACATCTACGGGCAGTTCATCGAGCACCTGGGGCGCTGCATCTACGGCGGCATCTGGGCCGAGATGCTCGAAGACCGCAAGTTCTACTACCCGATCACGGCGGAGTACAAGCCGTACCGCGCCGCCCGGGGCGTGCCCGAAGACGCCCCCTTCCCGGTCGTCGGGGCCTCGCCGTGGGAGATCGTCGGCCCCGCCGACTCGGTGACGATGGTCGAGGAGGACGCGTTCGTCGGCGAGCACACGCCCCAAGTCGTACCCGGCGGCGGCATCCGCCAGAACGACCTGGGACTGGTCAAGGGAAAAGGCTACGTGGGTTACCTCTGGCTGAAGCCGACCGGCGGTGCCACGAAGGTCGACGTGTTGTTGCGCTGGGGCGAGGGCCCGGAGGCAATCGAGCGGCTGAGTCTCGGCATGGACGACAACCGTTACGAGAAGTGTCCTCTTCAGTTCACGTCCGGGGCCGACACGAACCAGGGCACGCTCGAGATCCGGGTCACCGACGGCTCGCCCTGCCTGGTCGGCACGGTCTCGCTGATGCCGGCCGACAACGTCGAGGGGATGCGGGCGGACACGCTCGAGCTGCTCAAGGAGCTGGATTCGCCCGTCTACCGCTGGCCCGGCGGCAATTTCGTCAGCGGCTACGACTGGAAGGACGGCATCGGCGATCGCGACCGCCGACCGCCGCGCACCAATCCGGCCTGGACCGGCGTGGAGCACAACGACTTCGGCCTCGACGAGTTCATGACGTTCTGCCGCCTGATCGCGACCGAGCCGTTGGTGGTCGTCAACAGCGGGCAAGGGCGTATGGAGATGGCCGTCGGGGAGCTCCAGTATGCCAACGGAAGCCCGGAGACCCCCATGGGCAAGCTGCGAGCGAAGAACGGTCACCCGGAGCCCTACCGGGTCAAGTGGTGGGGGATCGGCAACGAGATGTACGGCAAATGGCAGCTCGGCCACGTGCCGCTGGAGGAGTACGTCCGGAAGCACAACGAGTTTGCCGAGGCGATGCGGGCGGCCGATCCGTCGGTCAAGCTGATCGCCGTGGGGGCGGTCGGGCCGTGGAGCGAGGGGATGATGGCCCACTGCGCCGACCACATGGACCTGGTGAGCGAGCACTTCTACGTGCGCGAGCAGCCGGGCCTGATGTCGCACGTTGCCCAAACCAGCCGCCGCGTTCGCGAGATTGCCGACGCCCACCGGCGGTACCGCCAACAGTTCGACTCGCTGAAGGGGAAAGACATCCGTATCGCCCTGGACGAGTGGAACTACTGGTACGGGCCGCACCTCTACGGGGAGCTGGGCGTCCGCTACTTCCTGCGAGACGCCCTCGGCGTGGGCGCCGCACTGAACGAGTTCGCCCGCAACACCGACATCTACTTCATGGCCAACTACGCCCAGACGGTGAACGTCATCGGCGCGATCAAGACCACGAAGACCGAGGCCGCGCTGGCCACGACGGGCCTCGCCCTGAAGCTCTATCGCAAGCACTTCGGCGTCGTGCCCGTGGCCGCCGAGGCGGGCCAGCCGCTCGACGTGGCCGCTGCGGTGAGTGAGGACGGAGGGACGCTCACCGTGGCGCTGGTCAACCCGACCATGGAAGCGTTCGACGTGCCGCTGGAAGTGAAAGGGGCCAAGCTGGCCGGCACCGGGCGGGCGTGGCGGATCGCCGGCTCCGACCCGATGGCCTACAACGAGCCGGGCAAAAATCCCGACGTGATGATCGAGCAGGCGTCGCTGAGCGGCGTGCGCGACCGCCTCAAGGTCGCGCCGTCGAGCGTGACCATCTATGCACTGGAGATCCAATAGCCTGGGTTATTCACAGTGGCTCGCGTGGGGAGATCAGTGCTGTGCGCCGCGCGGGTACGCCGAAGGCGTTCGACAACAGAGCCCTGGGTCGCGAAGCGCACCCAGGGTCCCCGATTCGTGTTTCGCCCGCCAACCCCGAAGGGGTTGTACAGTTGTGCCGGGCGAAGCCCCGTCGGGGTTGAGGCGCCCGGTGCTTCGATCGCTTGCGGGCCGTTTACGGCCCGTGCCGAGCGGGGGAAAAGGCCCGTGAACGGGCCTCCCGGAGGAGGGGAGGGGTATTGCCCGGTCACCCCGGCGTAAACGCCGGGCTATTACCGCTAGCGCGGAGACGGGCCGTAAACGGCCCTCGTGTTGCCGGATTCATGCGGCTGCTGCGTCGGGAGAAGTGCGGCTGCTGCGTCGGGAGAGGTGCGGCTGGTGCCTGAGGGGAGATGCGATCGCTGTCGTGGAGCGGTCTCTGAATCAACGAAAACGAACAGGAGATAGCATACCATGAGACACGACACTGCACTGCGGCGACCTTGCTTGCCGGTTTGGGGCCTCGTTCTGGCGGCCTGGTCGGCTTCTTTGGTCGTTGCCGACGCCGCCGAGACCGGGCGTGCGTCGGATCGGGGATACGGGATCGAGAAAAATCGGATCGACCAACTCGCCGCCCGAGGCGTGCCGGTGATCGACTACCACATCCATCTCCGCGGCGGGATGACGGTCGAGAAGGCGATCCAACGGCAGGCCGCAACCGGGATCAAGGTCGGCGTATTGCGGAACCTGGGGAAGGGTTGGCCGCTGGAGACCGACGACCAGTTACGCGAGTTCCTCGACGGCGTCGGCGGCAGGCCGGTCTTCGTCGGCGTCCAGGTGAACGACCGCGACTGGATGAACGAGCACTCCCCGGAATTGCTCAAGCGGCTCGACTACGTCCTGGCCGACACGATGATCATGCCGATGCCCAACGACGACAGCGAGCCGGTGAAGCTGTGGATGGCCGATCAGTATACGATCGACGACCCCGAGGCGTGGATGGAACGATACATGCGGCACAACCTGCGGGTGCTGTCCGAGCCGGTCGCCATTCTGGCCAATCCGACCTACCTGCCCAAGGCGGTGGAAAAACTTTATGACCGGCTGTGGACCGAGGAGCGGATGCGGCGGATCATCCGGGCGGCGATCGACAATCGGGTGGCGCTGGAGATCAACGCGCAGAGCGGGCTGCCCCACGATCGCTTCCTCCGCATGGCCAAGAGGATGGGGGCGAAGTTCACGTTCGGCTCGAACAATCACGACGATCGCCCCATCGACATGAGCCGATGCCTGGAAGCCATCGATCGCTACGGGCTTACGAAGGACGACATGTACGTCCCCGCCGCGGACCGTTGACGGCGTCGCCCCAGTCGAATCCGAGACATCTGGCTGTGTGCCACTGCTTGCTCGCAAGCAGTGCCGGGGGGACTCCTGGGCGGTAGCTCGATGCAACACTGCTTGCAAGCAAGCAGTGGCACACGGGAGACGGCTCGTGCCTACTTTACCAGGCGTCCGCCGACGAAGGTGTTGACGACCTCGACGTCGTATGCGCCGGGCTCTCCATCCAAGCGGATGAGGGCGACGTCGGCACGCTTGCCGACCTGGATGCCGCCGGCGCACATGCTGACGTCCTGTCCGAGCTTCTGGTTGGGGGGATCGAAGATCTCCATGGCTCGGGCGGGATTGACCGAACAGAAATGCGAGGCGGCGAGGATGGCCTCGTCGAGGTCCAGAGGGTCGTGAACGTCCTTCCATATGCCTCGCATCGGCCTGGTCAACCACGAGAGGAAATTGGCCATCGCGACGCGCATCGAGAGCACGCTGCCGAAGAGCGTGCGTCGCTTGCCGGCGACCGCGAGATATCGTCCGTCCTCGCTCCGCCGTCCCTTGACGCCGGCCAGCTCGAACTCCTCGATCTCGTCGGCGCCGGTGACGAACATCGAATCCGTGATGGCGATGATGCGGTCCAGGCCCTTTCGCCAGAGGACGTCGAGAACGTAGGCGGGGTTGACGTGGTATCCGTCGGCGATGATCTCGGCGTAAACCCTGCGAGATCCGAGGACCGCCTGGAGCACGCCGCCTCCGCCGAACGGCTTGAAGGTCGAGCCGGTCGGGCCGTTCGTGAAGTGGATGGCGACCTTCAGGCCCCAGCGCACGGCTTCGGCGTACTGCTCGGCGGACGCGTCGGTGTGGCCGGCGCCGATAAGGACACGCTGGCGCGTCAGGTGCTCCATCAGCGGGCGGACCGCCTCGCCGTACTCCGGGACGACGTTCACGTAGGCGATGTTGCCGTGCGCCGCGTCGTTCAGACGCTCGAAGGCGTCTACGCTTGGGGGCAAGAAGTACTCCGGGTTCTGAGCGCCGGCGAACTCGGGGTACTTGATGAAGGTGCCTTCCAGAAGGACGCCGTGAAGTAAAGCGCCTCGGCGGCCGTTGTCGTCGCTGCCGATGTATCGCCCCGCGCAACGCAGCGCGTGCAGCAGCTTGTCGATGGGCGAGGCCACCGTTGCCAACAGCACGCGCGTCGCCCCCTCGGCGGCCATCGTCTCGAGGGTCCGCTCGATTCCCGCCGCGTACGCCTCCTCCGAATCGTCGAAGGTCCCCGTCTGCGGGTCGTAGAGCCCCTGGGTGAGGTCGAATAGGCTCGCGCCGTGGGTGTGGACGTCGATGAAGCCGGGCACCGCAAACAGGCCGCTCCCGTCGATCACGCGGCAGCCGGCGGGCGGGCGCACCGGTTCGCCGATATAGGTGATCACGCCGTTTTCCAGCCCGAGATCGCCGTCCAGCACGCGCAGGGGCTTGACGATGTGTACGTTTTTGATCAGGAATCTCTCGTTGATCTCCATCGGAGCTTTCCGCGTCGGCTTTGGGTCCACGTCCGGCAACAGCACCTACGAGCGCGAAGATAGCAGAAGTGGAAGACAGCGTCAAACCTCGGTCGTCGCCGGGACGTGTCTCCTCTTCCCGGTCCCGGGCTCGAAGCCTGCGACCCTTCGCTGCGAGTCAAAGGCAAGACGGCCCTGGCACGCGGCGCAAGCCTTCGGATACAATCATGCGGAGATCGCGGTCTCCCCTCGTTCCCAGGCTCCGCCCGGGAACGGACGAGGAGGGAAGGCTCTGTCTGGCGTCCGCATGGTCCGCCAGGCTTGCGTCTCGTACGCCGTGGGGGGCGAGGCGGAGCCTCGCGTCGCGGTAGTTCGTTCCCAGGCAGAGCCTGGGAACGAGAGATGCCGGGAAACGCTTCCTTCCAGTTGCGGCGTTGAACGATTCCACGACACAAAACGGCAGGACCTGTTGATGTTGCACGAGAGAAGTCGAGCTGCTTTTGCCAAGGCCAAGGAACGGATGCCCGGCGGCGTGAACAGCCCCGCCCGGGCGTTCGGGGCCGTCGGGGGAGAACCGGTCTTCTTCGAGCGGGGCGAGGGAGCCTATCTGGTCGACGTCGACGGCAATCGGTACCTCGACTACGTCGGCTCGTGGGGCCCGATGATCCTCGGCCATGCCCATCCGGCCGTGGTCGACGCCCTGGAGGCCGCGATCCGCCGGGGGACCAGCTTCGGCGCGCCCACCGAGGCCGAAAACGAGCTGGCCGAGCGGATCATCGACGCCGTCCCCTCGATCGAGAAGGTGCGGCTGGTCAACTCCGGCACCGAGGCCACGATGAGCGCCATCCGGCTCGCCCGGGGATTCACCGGCCGGGAGATGATCGTCAAGTTTGCGGGCAACTACCACGGGCACGTCGACAGCCTGCTGGTGGCGGCCGGCAGCTCCGCCGCGACGTTGGGGGTGCCCAACTCGCCCGGCGTCACCGAGGGGACCGCCAAGGACACGCTGGTTCTCCGCTACAACGACCCGGCCGGGCTGGAGGCCGCCTTTGGCGAGCACGGCGATCAGATTGCCGCGGTCATCGTCGAGCCCGTGGCCGGGAACATGGGCTGCGTGGTGGCGTCGCCCGCGTTTCGCCGGGCCCTGGTGGACCTGACGTCCCGGCATGGTGCGCTCTTGATCTTCGACGAGGTGATGAGCGGCTTTCGCGTGGCCTACGGCGGGGCGCAAGAGGTCTTTGGGATGAAGCCCGATCTGACCACGCTGGGCAAGATCATCGGCGGCGGGCTCCCCATGGGAGCCTACGGCGGCCGGGCCGAGATCATGGACCACGTCCTGCCGGCCGGCAAGGTCTTTCAGGCCGGCACCTTGAGCGGCAACCCGCTGGCTACGGCGGCGGGAATCGCCACGCTGGACGTGCTCCGCGAGACCCGTCCGTACGAGCAACTCGAGCGATTGTCGGCCAAGCTGGCCGCCGGGCTCGAAGAGGCCGCACGCCGCGCCGAAATCCCCGTCTCCATCGGCCGGTGCGGGGCGATGCTGACCCTCTTCTTCAACGGCGAGCCGGTCACCGACTGGGACGCGGCCAGCCGCTGCGACACGGGCCGGTTCGCCGAATACTTCTGGGGGCTCCTGGATCGCGGCGTCTACATGCCGTGCAGCCAGTTCGAGGCCCTCTTCCTCTCCACGGCCCACACGGAGGAAGACATCGAAACGACGGTCGCCCAAGCGGCCGAGGTCTTGGCTGGGTTGGCGTGATTTTCCAAGGCGACCCGACCGACGTAGGCGAAGGGGCCGGGGTTCCGGGATTGTGGACAGCCGTCCAACCACGGAATCATGATCGTCAGCGACCCGGCAACTCTGGCTGCTGAGGCGCTTCGCGCTGCGTCGGCGGTTCGGATGCGGCGAGCCGCAGAGACAGAAGTGCCCGTGCCGCCGACCGCAACCGCCTGTCAGGGGGACAGGACCAAGTGGGCTGTGATGAAGATCCCGGACCTATCCGAAGCGGACGCTTTGCAGCCCGTGTGTCAGAATTCCGTCATTTTTTGGGACAGCCAAGACACGGGGCCGAATTTTCTCGCCCTCGGTTCAACCGTCAATGTCTTGATGGTCGGGTTCGGCCGAAATTCTGATTCTGAAGCGGTGAAAACCAGGCTTTCAAGGAGCCCAAGTGTCGGCTCAGCATTTTGACTGCACGCCGGCTTCGGAGTTGGCTCGCCTCGGTGACGTCGTAGACACCTGTCATCAACACGTCGATTTCGGGCGGTACCGGCTCCGGATCCCTGTGCTTCGTCCCGTAATACGCCCAGACCTCGATCCGACGGTGAACGCGCGACACGGTCGGGTCGTTGAAGGAAAGCCATATCTCGTGGAGCGCAAGGCAACCAGGAAGGCGATCGTGACAACTGTCTATAAGGCCAAGAAAGAACCGCGTCAAGCAGTTCGTGGCGGCCGCCTTCGATCGCAGTGATACCATTGCGCCAGCCGCTGGGGAGATACGCCGACACAGTACCCGAAGATAACCTTCTGATTGATCCAAGTCGTTCGCCAGGGACCCAACTCTCGCCAGCGGCGGCCGGAAGTGGTTGCCGGCAGGGACGTTATCTGAATTCTGCCGACACGCCGAAGTCGCCTGATGAACTCAAAATCCTCCATAATGAGCAGCTCTAAAAAGCCCCCCAGCCTTTGAAAGGTCTCCTTTCGCAGACAGAGGGCTTGGTCACCATACGGCATACGGAGAAAACGGGATCTGATATTGACTGCTCTTTCAATGATGCGGAACGCTCGGCCGGGGGCGTCGATGCGCAGCCGAAAGGCGCCGGCCGCCACGCCGGAGTCCTGAAGGGTTGTTCGGACGGTCGTGTCGAAGCCTGTAGGGAGGCGGGTGTCGGCATGCAGGAACAGAAGGATCGAACCGCTGGCAGCGTCGGCGCCAGCATTCATTTGTCTTGCCCGGCCCGGGCTTGAACGGAGCAGCCGGCATCCGTAGCGCTCCGCCATCTCGGCGGTCTGGTCACCGCTGCCGGCATCGACCACGATGGTCTCAACGTTCTCGGCATCTCGTAGCGCAAGCAAGGTGTTTTCCAGGTGGTGTGCTTCGTTCAATGCGGGGATGACGATAGAGATACGTGCCTGGTCCGCCGCCGTATGGAAAGTACCCTTGAGGCGGTGCCAAATTGGCAGATCCTCCGGACGATCCACATCAGCAAGCGTCTGAATGCACGATACCGAGAGGGAGAGTTCCTTGGCACGTCGTACGGTTTCGTGGAAGACATGCTCGGTCCCCCATGGCATGGAAGTGAGCAACTCGGGGACTTCACGTTGCAGGCCGATCAGGTAGTAGCCGCCATCGCCGGCGGGACCAAGGACCACGTCGCAACTGGCGAGGCGATCAAATGCGTCGGTGACAACGTCGAGCGTGATTTCGGGGCAATCGGTCCCGACAACAACCACACGCTGAGCGCCTCCTTGAAACGCCTCCTGGACGGCGTGAGCCATGCGTGACCCCAGATCCCCTGGCCCTTGAGGGCAGCACGGAAAATCGTCTCCGAAGCATTCCTGCATCCGCAGCTCGTCGCCTCCGTCGAAACGGACCTCGACCGATACCGGGATGGTCTTCGCGAGCTGCTTGGCCCAGTGAAGCGTGCGCAACGTCATCTCTCGCTGCAATTCCGCTGCACCTTCGGCTCCCAGGGCCGGGATGAGGCGGGTCTTGGTTTTGTGCGGCTCGGGATACCGCGTGAAGATGATGAGGTGTCTGTCCATCGGAGCCGGCCAGGGACTCAAGTACGCTTGTTTTGGGATTCCAGGCTTGTGAGATTCACCCTGCAATGACTCCCAGACAACTCGACCCATCACCTGCGGTACATCCATAGCAGTGCTGCCCGGTTGTAATGATGCGGTGCGTCAAGCGTTCCGGGTCGAGGTCACGGATGTTCTGCGGCAGGCTGTGATGCACTCTCAGGCCGAGCATCTGGTTGAAGTCGCAGTCGTACAGTTGGCCTTCCCAATCGACGGAGAGAGTTGTCCGACACATGACTCCCGCGGCTGCGGCGGGATTGTAGGCCCCGATCAGCTTTTCCAGGTAATCGTCGAGCGTGCCGGTCTTCAGCAGGTAATTCAAGAAGCGACCGACGGGCATGTTGGTAATGGTGAACAGCCGGCTGAAGACGACGCCATATCGGCCAGCCAATTCCCGGCGGTAGTCCTGCTCCAACTGGTCTTGAGGCGGAGGCAGACCTGCGCCCACGGGGTTGTAGACCAGCGTGAGTTGCAGACCGGAGTCAGGCTGGCCATAGCCGAGGTCGTTCAGTTGTCGCAGCACGTCGATCGACCTCTCAAACGCGTGGCTGCCTCGTTGGGCGTCCACGTTGGTTTCCAGATAGCACGGGAGAGAAGCGACGATCTCCACACGTTGTGCGGCGAGGAATTCGGGCAGGTCGGTATGGCCTGGGGTGTGCAGAATCGTCAAATTGCACCGATCAATGATGTGGCGTCCCAGGCCTCTTGCCTCTTCGACCATCCAGCGGAAATTGGGATTCATCTCCGGTGCGCCGCCGGTGAGATCCAGAGTTGGAACGTCGGTGGCGGCGAGGGCCCGAACACAGGCCTCGGCCGTCTCGCGGGTCATGATCTCACGGCGCTCCGGCCCGGCGTCAACGTGGCAGTGCGAGCAAGTCATGTTGCAGAGCTTGCCGAGATTGACTTGGAGCACGTCGATTCCCAGGGCGCGAAGCGGATAGAGCCCAGCTTCGGCCGACGCGGCCTCGAAAAGCTTGTGCTGCGGTCGCGGCCGAAGAACGATTAGTTGTTTCGCAGGGTCGGCAAGCGGGTTGCCTTCCCTGTGGAGCGTTACGTTTGACGACATGGTCGTTTCCTTCAATGCCTAGCAGCAATTGCCGCCGGAGTCTGTGCAGGTCCCGGGGCCCTCCGTGGTGATGTCGTAGTCCTGCCCCTTGGTCTCGCGCGGGTGGCGGTGCTTCGGGCGGCTGCAATCGAATCGGGCAGCCTTCTCTGCGGTCACCGCCTCGCGCGGCTCGACGAGCTCGAACTGGCCCGCGTAGGGCTCCTTTTGAAGCAGGCGGAACGTTTTGTCGCACACGGCCATGCGCTGGCCACGGCAGTAGACGTGGCTGTCGTCATCCTCGACCTTCTTGAACGGACCGCGATAGATGACTGCCTGATTGCGTTCCAGGCAGGGACCCTGTTTACCTTTGTGGGCGACCACCGTGAGCGAGCGGAACTCGATTCCCTCGACCGTGCGCCACGGCTCAGCCTGACGGGCGGCAATCCGGATTCCGTAGAAACCTGCCTCTTCAAATGCCGCTAGGAACCGATCTTCCCGGAATGCCCCGGAAATGCAGCCTGACCATAACTCCGGATCCTGCTGGAGCCGTTCGGGCACGTCCTCATCGGAGACGATGTCGCTGATGGCCACGCGGCCACCCAGACGCAGGACGCGAAAGATCTCCACAAACAATTGCCGGCGGTCTTCCGGCCGGACCAGGTTGAGCACGCAGTTCGACACGACGCAGTCGATGCTCTCGTCGGGCACCATCGGCCGTTCAAGACGCAGACGCTGCTCGACCTGCCGCAGGTCGAGCCAATCCTGGGGACTGTCGATCCGCAACCCACGGGTTTCCCGGGCAAGCAATTCCAGGTCCAGGGCGAGGTCCTGGATTATCCCGTAGCGGAACTCGACGTTGGCAAGCCCGAGTCGCCCGGCGACGGTCTCCCGATGACGCCGGGCCAGCCCGATCATGTCACGATTGCAGTCCACGCCGATGATGCGCCCTCGCGGACCGACAACCTGGGACAGGATATAGCAGACCTTGCCGCCCCCCGATCCCAAATCCAGCACGGTCTCGCCCTCGCGCACGTAGGGCGTCGGGTCTCCGCAGCCGTAGTCCCGTTCCAGGATCTCCTCAGGGATCACTCGAAGATAATCTTCGGCGTATCGCACGGGGCAGCAGAGGGATGCCTCCTTCTCGCTCGCCGCAGCGGAATACCGGGTGCGGACAGAAGCCTCGCGGCCGTTGCCGCCTGGGATCGTGATGGTGCTCATGGAGTTCGCGCTCCTTGCTGTTTGTCGTTGTGTTACCGAGGGAATCAGCTTGCGTCCGCGGTACGCTGACTCACAGCGACCATGCCAGCCACCGATGGAAGAGCGACTTCACCAGGGGGGTCAGGCGTGTGCGACTGTAGGCATCACCGAGGCGTTTGATGGCTTCGGCCTGAGTCGGATAGGGATGGATCACGCTGGACAAACCGCCCAAACCCATCTTGCCCGTCATGGCCGTGGTAATCTCAGATATTGTGTCGCCCGCGTGCTCCGCCACAATCGTCGCGCCAAGAATCCGGTCCGTGCCCGCCCGGACATGGATCTTGACGAATCCTTCGTCTTGTCCGTCAAGAACCGCCCGATCCACATCATGGAGCTCCTGGACAAAGGTCTGCACCGAGATTCCCTTCTCTTGGGCTTCGTGTTCATACAGTCCAACGTGGGCGATTTCCGGGCTGGTATAGGTACACCAGGGGATGGTCAGGGCACTGGCCTTCGCCCGGCCGAGAAACATCGCGTTGCGAATAACAATCCGGGCCAGGGCATCGGCGGCATGCGTGAACTTGAAACGGGAGCAGATATCGCCAGCGGCAAAGATCCGGGGATTCGTGGTTCGAAGTCGATCATTCACGTGAACGCCCTGGCGAGGGTCGAATTCCACGCCGGCGGCCTCCAGGTTGAGCCCCTCCACGTTCGGCGCCCGGCCTACGCCGACCAGAATCTCGTCGGCCGCCAGTTCTTTCGGATTCCCACGCTGCTCCAAGTGGATGACCTTGCCATCGCCGCGCTTTTCTGCCCGGACGATCTTGCATCCGACAAGGAGGTGCACGCCATCGCGGCGCAAGGACTTCTCCACGCGCTGGGCCGCGTCGCGATCCTCTCGCGGCAACACCCCATGGCCGGCCTCCAACAAGAAGACCTCGGAACCGAATCGGGCAAAGGTCTGCGCGAGTTCACAACCGATGGGGCCGGCCCCGACGACTGCCAACCGACGCGGCAGTTCTGTCAAGGAAAAGACCGACTCGTTGGTCAGGAACCCTGCTTCGACAAGTCCCGGAATGGACGGTGTGGCGGCGCGAGCCCCCGTTGCGATCACCGCCTTCCTGAACCGAAGTGTCGCGCCGTCCACTTCGACGGCGTCGCCGCCGATAAATCGCCCTTCGCCGAGGAAGACATCGACTCCCAAGTCGCGGAATCGGGCCGCCGAATCATGAGGGCTGATCTCGGATCGCAGGCGTCGCATCCGCTCCATCACCGCCGGGAAGTCGACTCTTGCGCCCGAAGGCACCTGCACGCCGAAAGCGGCGGCGTCACGCACGTCGGCAGCGACCCGGGCGGCACGAATCAGGGCTTTCGACGGAACGCAGCCGTAGTTGAGGCAGTCTCCGCCCATCAAGTGCTTTTCGACCAATGCCACCCTCGCGCCGAGCCCGGCGGCACCGGCTGCGGTCACCAAGCCCGCCGTCCCCGCACCGATGACCACCAGGTTATAGCGATCTTGCGGCTCTGGATTCACCCAGTCGTCGGGATGGACGTTTTCCCGCAGCGTCCGGTTGAACGCGTCGTCGGGAAGAATGAGCGGGGCTTTACAGGGTGACGCTGGCATCACGGGCCGTCTCCTGTTCACCTGAAATGGCGAGTTCCTCGCTCAAGGCCTTCCCCGCGACCCGCGCTACAAACACGGTGACGATGACCGTCACCAAGAGTCCCACACCGAAGAGAGTTCGCTGTCCCCACCCGCCTTCGACTCTCCCGGTGGCCAACTCGGCCAGGCTCTTGGCCGCCGAACCCAGGTACACGTACATGAGGGTTCCCGGCAGCATGCCAATCCAGGAGGCAACGACATACGGAAGCAGCGAGACGCTGGTCAGGCCGAAAGCAAAATTGAGCAGATTGAACGGGAAGAGCGGGGAAAGCCGGGTCAGCAGCACGATCTTGAATCCCTGGCGGCCGACTGCCGCATCGATTGCACGGAACTTATTGATGTTTGCATTGCCAATGATCCCTCGACGTGGACCGGACCCTTGTGTCCCGGGCTTCCGGTGGAAGCCCTCCGTTCATTGGCTATGCAAGGCTCAATAGGATGGCCGGCAACTTTCTGCTCGACCCAGTCGCGGGCCAGCCTTCGGCCCACCAGGAACGCAGCCGTCGCCCCCAGCGTGCTGCCGAGGGACACCGTGACCGTTCCCCAAACCACCCCAAACAGGAAGCCGGCTCCCAGGGTGAGCAGCGAGCCGGGAATGAAGAGCAGGCAGGCGACGACGTACAGCCCGACCACGCACGCCGGGCCCCACAGACCAACGCCCTGCACCCATTCCAGGAATCCGAGGAGGTACTCTTTGACGGGCACAAGGGTCGCACTCGCGGTCACAGCAGCCACCACGGCGGCCGCCCCGCCAATCCGCAGCCAAACGGATCTTCTCATGGGTTGGTCCGGCTCTTTCAGGGCGCGTTTAACCTTCATTGGGGGCGATTGGGATGCCGTCATGTCCCGGCCTTCAGTTCGCCGTCTTCTGCCGTTGGTCGTTGAGGCTCCAGTCGTAATCGAGGTAGCCAACCGAGAAATCCCCTTGCCCGATGAGCTGCAAAATGCCGTCGTCCGCCGGCAGGTACTTCACCAGCTTCTTCAGACGCTGCTGCGGGGTCGGGCCGAAGTCCTCGCCGAACCACTGAAGGATCGGCGAAACGTAAACAATGCGTTTTGCAGCGTCTACGCGGAAGTGCTCGGGCCGGGAGAAGAAATCGCGGGTGTTTTCAACCAACTGGGATTCAAGCCCGGCACGCGTGTAGGCTTCATTCCGCAGTCGTGGGCAGCCGATCGATGCGCACACGATGGCGAAATGAATACGGGGCTCGCCCAGTTTGCGGAGAACCTTGTGCTCAATGTCTTCGAGCGAGTACTTCTTGCCGGCGACCGGGAGCAGCAGGTCGCGCCAGATGTTGTATCCGAGGACCTTTGCCGTGTGATTGCGGATACTACTGGTTGGGTAGACTTCCAGAATCCCGTAGACCGTCAATGCGTTGTACGCATTGATCCAGAAGGCCAGTCTGCCTCCTTCGGTCGTCGGGGCTTCGGGATCGGCGCGACCGAGCGCGGCAACGTACTGCCTGAGCGAGCTCGTATCGCTCTCCGAGGCTTTCCAAGCGGCGTAGTCGACCATCCCGTTGCCGTCAACGTACTTCCTCAAGAGGCGATCCCACACGGAATGGTCGACCTTGTCGAAGGGGACAAGCGGCGGTGCCGCATCGGCCGCGTGCAAATCACGGTCGAAGACGACTTCGCGGGTGCTTCCGGGATAGACCAGGTAAGCGACTAGGCCCGCCACGATCAAGGCCGCCGACATTGTGAGCAGGATCTTCCGCACGACGGGAGTCCTCGTTGCCAACGCAACTCAATCTCGACGGCCGGAGCCCGATCCGGCGGGCTGCTTGCTGCCGGAGCCGGAGCCGGCCGGTTGCTTGCTGCCGGAGCCGGAGCCGGCCGGTTCCCTAGTGCCCGATCCGCTCGGCGCGGGTTGGGCCGAGGTGGCGCTCGCTTCGTACTTCTTCGGGTTTGCCAGGAACTGGTCACGCTGCTCGGCTGCCGGGAAGAGGTAGCGCAGGCCGTTGTGGATGACGGTGAACTCCGGTTTGCCGGCAACCGCTTGCTTCATGTCTACCCGGCAGACGGCGCACTTGCCACCAAAGGCCAAGTCGGCGTTGGCGTAGGCTTGGGGATCGGCCAGGAACATCTTTTTTCCGTCCTCATCGGCGAACAAGAAAAGTCGCCCCTCGTGTATTGTGGCGTGCCGGATGTTGCCTGGCACGCGTTTGTTCATCTTCATGAGAGAAACCACGCAGTCGCCACCCAGCACCGGGACATACTTCGCTGGGTCGGCCGCGAACATCTGCTTCCCCTGCTCATTGGCAAATTGGTACGTGTGACCGTCGAAGGTGGCCTGAATCAAAGGATCTCCCTTGACCCACTTCTTCATGGTCTTGAGACTGACCGGGCAAAAACCGTCCAGGGCCAGGGGGGCTGGCTGCGTTCGCTGTGCGGAACCGGACGCAGGTTCCGTGGTCCGGCGGCCCGACCCGCTCGGGGGAGCGGAGCGGCTACCACTCTGGGCAATCACCGGCAAGGCCGTCGCCAGCAGCAGGCCCATCGCGGAGACCATAACACAGGTGGGCTTCAAAACGTTTCGCATGTCTCAAACTCCTTGAAGAACGGGGCACACCGATGCCTTCTCATCGCCGCCACGGCACGGCGATTCCGGGGAGATGACGGGCAGCCATCGGAAAACTTACAGGGAAAACCAACAGAAGCGTCGAAAAGGCACGGGCCAGACTTGGATCTCACAGATCCCGAGCGTTGTTAGGCCAATAGCGGAACGCTCACGAGCCGTTGTTCCCTCGCAGAGCGGCTTTGATCCGCTCGCGGGCCTCTTGAGAGAGGGTCGTTTCGGGGGTCGACGGGGAACCGGCAAGTCGCTCCGGGCTTTGCCGCGCGGCTCGGCGAAGGAAGCGGACTTGCCTCGCAAAACCCGCACAGAATCGGCAGAGCATCAAATGCATCCAGACCTGCATTCGCGTGCCGAATGGGAGTTTGCGCTCCATCGACTCGGACACCAGCTTGGAGACCTCTCTGCAGCGAAGCATGTTCAGAGATCTCCCCATCGTTCGAGGTGTACCTTCATGCACCGCATCAACTGCAAGCGGGCCCTGTGGAGTAGGACCCATAGGTTTGACGCGGTAATCTGCAATTCCTTACAAATGTTGTCGGTCGACAATTCCTCCATTTCGCGGAGCGAGAAGACGTCAGCCTGGCGCGGCGGCAAGCCTTTGAGGCAACCGCGGAACGTCTGCCAGAACTCGTCGCGTTCGAGACATGCGTCCGGGCGCATCTTGGCTATACGGGGGTCGAATCGCCAGTTCCCCCTGCCATCGAAGAATGCCTCCGACGGGTCCGCGCCCATTTCGGCCCCTGTGGCTGAGCCGGGCCGATTGCGCCGTCGGACACAATCCACGACCTTGCGTTTGAGGATCCCCAGCAGCCACGCACCTTCCGCCCCCCTTCCGGAGTACTGATCGAGGGAATGTAGCGCAGCAACGAAGGTCTCTTGCACGACTTCTTCGGCGGCGTCTGGATCCCGCAGCCGTGAGAGGGCATACCGGTACAGGGTATCGCCGTGGCGATCTACCCAGGTCGCTGGGTCAACCGTACCATGAGACGGGCTCCCTGCGCTAGCCATAATCACCGCCGACTGCTACACGAGCGCATACCCACACCGCGGGCAGTTCACAGACATGCCGAAAA
Source organism: Thermoguttaceae bacterium (assembly GCA_035528065.1). Classification (GTDB taxonomy): domain Bacteria; phylum Planctomycetota; class Planctomycetia; order Pirellulales; family Thermoguttaceae; genus DATKZH01. The sequence goes on from DATKZH010000577.1 coordinate 51,867, forward strand.
CACAACGCTGCGCCGTATGTTACCGCTTGCCGGAGCCAGTGGCGGCAGGAGCCCCGGTCTTCGCCTCTTCCTTGGCCTTGGTTCCCGAGCCCAGCTCTTCCTGGGCCTTGGTGGCCGAGCCCGCCTCACCAGCCGGCTTTGTCGCCGCGGGTTTTTCCTTGCTCGGGGGCGGTGCCTCCTTGCCGCAGCCGGCGCAGAGAATCCCAGACATCACGACCATCAACGAGACAGCCATGAGCTTCTTCATCGAAGTCAGATCTCCTCTTGCGAGGGTCCAAGGTAGGCATTGACCTCCGTTACTGCTCACGACGATTGTAGCCGATGGCGCCAGGCAGTCACGGTGAGCCAGGCGAACCAAGGTCCGAATTCTATCCAGGTTACCACAAAGTCGAACAGAGCGGTGCCTCGATAGCCGGTGCCCGGCACGGGCGTCTCCGGCCAATGGCAGGAGAACCAGAATCGCAGGTAATAGATCAGCGCCAGCCCGCTCATGGCTAGCCACGCCCTACCGCGAGCGAACATAACCAGCGGCAAGGCCCATGTCCAATACCACGGATTCTGCGTGGGAGAGAGAAGCCACAACCAGGCCAAGCTCAGAAAGGCGGCGCGAAGCCAGCAAGTGGGATCGTGAGAGGAATTCGTACGCCAAACCAGCCACAAGACCACCAGAAGCAGCGCGGTACAGGTCACCAATCGCGTCAGAAGGAATGCCGTGCCTGAAAGATCCTCTTGGAGCCATCCGGCGGGAGCTTCGAGCAATCGAGCACGCCAGGCTTCCGGCAACACCGTGAACCATGGTCGCTCATCAGGATTGGTGGCAGGCCTGAGATTCTCCACCAGCAGCATGAACAAAAAGTCGTTCATCTCCCAGCGCCGAAGGAATGCTTTGAGTCCTCGGCTTGGATCCTGCGGGTCGGTTGTTACCGTGTCCTCGGGTGGCGGCGGCAGATCGCCGTCGGCCGCCGGCGGCGGTTGCTGTTCCTCGGCCTGCTGATTAGCGCGCGATGGAACCATCGGCCAAAGCAGAAAGGCCAGCATCGCGAGAAGTCCGACCGTCAACGGCAGCGCCCTGCGCCAGCCGAGAAAGCGCGCCCAGGCAGCGACAAACAAGGGCGCAAGCACAATTGGATATAGCTTGGCACCTACCGCCAGGGCGAGCAGTACTGCCGACACAGACCCGAGAACCATCCTCCGCGCTGTTTTTTCCGTTGGCCTGCGATCAACCAGCGGGCACACCGCAACGAACAACGCGAGGGTTGTCAGCAGGACGGCCACGGCATCCAGGTGCCCCGTGTTGGCGATCTCCTTGATCACCAGTGGGCACCAAGCGTAAGCCACGGACCAACCGATGTGCTTCCCGGCGAGTCTTAGCAGGCGGATCACCACCACCATGGTCGCCAGATCGAACAGCACGAACGCCGCCTTCATGTTGACGATCCGCCCCAACACGCTCGTGTCCTGCGGAGTCAGCAGCGTCACGGCAGCAAAGACGGCCTGGCTTACCGGGGGATAGATCGTCGGCAGCTCGCTGTAGTGAACCCGCGAAAGAACCGTTGCCAGGGCGGGTGAGCGCTCACGCAATGCAACGAGCCGTTGAAGATCGTGCGGCAGCGCTTCGTCGGCCGATTTTGCGAGCACCTGTTGCGGGCTGTAACGGTAGGGGCTGACACCGGAGGTCGTCACAGCCCCGTCCCACAAGTAACGATAGACGTCGATTTCCTGAATCGGCCACGAATAGAGTGTGACCAAACGAAAAGCGACGCCGGTAAGGATGATGATCGCCGGCAGTCGACGATCATCACGGGCACGAATTGCCGCGAACACGGCGACCAAGTAAAACGTGAAGACTACACCCAGCAGGATGAACACCGCCAAGAGCGGTCGTTCGACAGACTCTCGGTCGGGTGTGAACTGCCAACTGAGTCTGGCAATGGCTGCGTAGACGCAGGTGGAGACTGCGGCGAGCAGAACGAGTATTCCCAATGGCCTCCGTGCCCGAGCGGCGATTCGTCCCGAAGCGCCCGCATTCAAGATGTCACCTCCGAACGGGTCGGCGGCTCCACACCCCTGCCCCGGCGCAGGCCGTGCTTGGCAAGGGTGTAGAGGATCTTAGTTCCAGCCTTCATTGTGCCCGAGAAGGTGCCGCTGATCTTGCTCTTCCCGATGCGTTGTCGGTACGGCATGGCAATTTCGATCGTCCGGAGTCCGATCCGTGAGGCCTTGATCTGCATTTCGATCGTCCAGCCGAAGTCGCGATCAGACATCCCCAACTTGCATAGGGATTGGTAGTCGATTGCCCGGAACGGCCCCAGATCGCTGTAACGAACGCCGAAGAGGATACGCATCAAGAAACAGGCGAGGCGATTTCCAAAGACGCTTTGCGGAGGCATCGCGCCGAGGTCCCTTTGGCCTGCAAGACGAGAGCCGAGCACGAAATCAGCCTGGCCGCTGAGGATCGGCTCAACCAGCCTCGGGAGCAGTTCCGGATGGTCGCTATAATCGGCGTCGAGAAAAACGACCACTCGTGGTGCAGCCTCACCGGCATCCATCAGCTCGCGGATTGCCGCCAGTCCTCGTAAGCAGGCTGCTCCGTATCCACGCTGCGGCTCATGGACAACCATCGCCCCGTGGGCAGAGGCGATTGCGGCGGTGGCGTCAGTGGAACCGTTGTCAACAACGATCACACGGCCCACCGTGGGTAGATCGCGCAGCACCAGCGGGAGCGAACCCTCTTCATCGAGAGCAGGAATTACGACCGTGACTTCAGTGCGCATTGGTGGCACTTCTGCGACCACTGGGAAAGCCCTCGCTGCCATGGTAGCCTGTTTTCTCCGGCTCATCTTGCCTTGCTCCAGACGAGCCGATGAACCTGTCGCCGCCGGCCGAGGCATTCGCGGACCAATGACGGCCTGAACGCGCTCGCAGTCGCAACACTGGCTTCTGAAGCCATCTGACTGACGGTGCTCGCCGCCGATCCTTACATCGTTCCGAAAGCCTTTCTGCAGTCAGTTGTTGTATTATACCCACAAGGAGGGGTGCTCCGATGCCACTCGCCAGTGCAGTGACTGTGAGCTCACGAGGACGACCTACTCTTACCTCGAGATTTGCGATGGTGGGGCGCGATGGCCGGCGAGGAAATGTTCGTTTCCCCGAATGGCCGGAGCATATCGTCCCCCTCGATCTAGTGAGTCTGCGCCGGGTGTCAACAATCGTTCCCGATTCAGGACGAGGCTGCCAGCCAACCCACCAGACGGCCTGCTTGGGAGCGGCCAGTCCCAAGAACCCGTCCGAGGAATCAGAATCCCATTTACTCGTTATTGGGACACGTTTTTGAGATAGCCTCCGCCGCCGCGCGGCTT
>DATKZH010000578.1:0-3445 GCA_035528065.1 Thermoguttaceae bacterium
CTTGATGTCGGTCTACCGCACGCTCAAGCTACGGGGGCTGGACCCCCTTGAAACCATCGTCGCCGCCCTGAAGGACTACGTTCGCACGGGCTCATTGCCGCCTTTGCCCGACTCGAACACTTCAGACGGCTGAAGAGTTACATCCTTTCTACTTCGGTTGAAGACCGGCTTGGGGTGTCATCACCACCGACTGAAGGCCGATCGTCTTCCACGTCGGCCCGGACTTGGGCTTAACCGCGATCGTGCAGGAGCCGGCTTTCTCAAACTTGAGTTGACCAAGATTCTTGGTGACGTAGGTGAACCACGACCCGGTCGCCACAGATCTGCCGGTGAGCTCTTGATCGCCGGATTCGATCACAAATTCATCTCCCTCCGAGCCGGTAGCACAGGAATAGGTGACCGCGACATCGTATGATCCAGGCCGCAGCACCTCGAAGGTCCAGGAAACATAGTCCTTCGGGTTGCTCCAGAAGCCGATCTGGTCCTTGGCTCCATCCAACTCGTAGCGGGGGGTGTCGCCATGGATCTTGGCGTCCCGGGCTTCCAGCACGATCCGGCCTTGCGCATCGTAATGCGCCAGGGCTGGAGATAGGGGCATGGGCCGCAACTGCCGTCCGCTGATTTTCAAGGCAAAGGCGTGCTCGCTCGGTCTTTTCGCAGGCAGCACGACTTCCAAACCATCCGCGGTCTGCTTCCACTTGAGTTCGCCGGAATGTCCGAGAAGACTGACCTTTGTGATCGTTCCCGCCCCTGAGGCCAGGGAGCGCACCGTCGTCTTTGGGCCGTTCGGCCAGCCGAGCACCAGGGCGTAAAGGGCATCCTCCTTGGTGGTGAACCGGATATCCCGGTCGCTGTACCGCTGCCCGTCCTCACCGGAGTGTCCGCTATCCACGGTAGGGCCTTCGCCAAACACCTTCCAGGGTCGTGTGCCATAAATCGCTTCCCCGTTCACCTCCATCCAGGCGCCCAAATCGGCGAGCACCTTCTCTTCTTTGGCATCGAGAGTGCCGTCGGGCTTGAGCGGAATGCTGAGCAGCAGGTTGCCATTCTTGCTCACGATATCACAGAGCATGCAGATGACCTGCGAGGCCGGTTTGTAGGGAAAGCCTGTTTTGTAAAACCAGTTGCCGATGCAGGTGTCGGTCTGCCACGGCTCCAACTTGATGCCGCGGAGCATCCCCCGCTCGACATCCTGCACGCCGATGCCGTCCACATACTCGCCATGATCAGGGCGGCTATAGTCTTTGAGGTTGTACACTGCCTCGAGCTTGCCGCTATGCCATGCCATGTTGGCATTGTAGTAGTGGGCAAACAAGCTCCGGCCCACCTCGCCGAAGGGAACGCCATTATCGGTGTACAGCAAGTCGGGATGATAGGTATCTACAAGGTCCCGGATTCGCCAGAACCACTGGCGAGGCCACCACTCGGGCGGGTTGGACGGGAGTGCGTAGGTGAGGTTGTTGTGCGGCGGGAAATAGAGGTCCTGGAACGCGGGATCGCTGCCGTCGTACGGCACGCCGGCGAGCGGACCATCCTTGTCGCTGCCCTTGTTGGTGTGCCACCAACTGTAGCTGCGGGCCACGTGTTCGGACACCCCGAAGGGCAAGCCGTGCTTGCGGGCCGCCGAAGCCCAGAGGCCCACGATGTCCTTCTTCGGGCCGACATTGACGGAATTCCAGCGGTGGTACTTCGAGTTCCAGTTGTCCCAGTTGTCGTGGTGGTTGGCCTGGGCGACGAAGTATCGTGCGCCGGCCTTCTTGTAGAGCGCGACGAGCCGGTCCGGATCCCAGTTCTCCACCTTCCACAACTGTACCAGATCCTTGTAGCCGAACTTTGACGGATGGCCGTAGTGGGCCACATGGTACGCATAGGCCGGCTGGCTCTGCTCGTACATGGCGCGGGCATACCAGTCGCCGGCCATGGGCACCGACTGCGGCCCCCAATGGGCCCACATGCCGAGCTTGGCATCGCGGAACCAGTCCGGGCACTTGTATTGCTTCAGCGATTCCCATGTCGGCCTGAACGGGCCGTCAGCGATCTCAATCTTCGCGGGCACCGGCTGCGCGGCTGGGGGTTGTTGGATTTCACCTGCGTGAACGGCTGTCACGCCGGCGCAAGCGAAGCTCAAGATGAGCGCGAACTGAACGATGCAGGTTGACTTGCGTGTTTTCATGGTTACTTCTTTCTGTGAATTAGACTACCGAGTGATTTGCAGGGTAAGCGGCCCGAGCAGGCCGGAATCCAAGAGCTTCGCGTTTCGGTCCAGGCTTACGTTGGAGTGGGTGAACCGTTTTTCGACCGGCAGGGCCGCATCGCCAATCAAGCGGTTGGGCCAGAGGTTGATCACATCCACCTCGAGTTTGTTGCCCGCTGGTTTCACCGCGTCCGTGATGTCCACACTGAACGGCTCAGTCCAGGCCACCCCGAGGTTCCGACCGTTCAACCGCACCTCGGCCACGTTCTTGACCACCCCGAGGTTCATCCTGAGTCGTCCACCCTTGCGGAGATCTTCGGGCACATCGAACGTCTTCCGATACGTCGCCTTGCCGGAATAATACTTGATGCCCGGTTCGGCCCGTTTGGTCCAACTGACGAGTTGGTCAAACTGAACCGACTCTGGGCCACCCCATTTCGGATCGAACGCAACCTCCCAGCCGCCGCCAATTGCGCGCGGTTCGGCCCATACCACGTAGTTGCGGGCATCCGGACCTGCCACATTCGCGGCAATTGCCTGGCGGAACACCACGAAGTACGAGCCATACGACGCAAGCTCCAGCGGCATAATCGTCCGTCCGGCCTCCTGGCGAAACGCCTTGGCTGGCCGCAGTTCTCCGGTCACGGCATCCCACAGCTCCGGTTGTTTGCCGCTCACGCGGAACAGGGCGTGCACCTGCTCCGCGTGGGCATTGCGGTTGCAGACGAAATAGATCTCCGCCCCGCCGGCGCGGCGGTGGATGAAATCAAGCGACGTTTGCGTGTTGCCGCCTTTGTATTCGAAGTCGGGTTGCACACCGTCGGCGACAAGGATTTCACGCAAAGGCTTGCCCCAGAAAATCCGACCCTTGCCATAACGGTGTTCCCGGACGTTCTGACCATCGCAGTCACCCCAGATCTCGTCGGCGAGTTCTTTGACCTCGGTATCGCCCCGGGGATAGTTCCTCAGACCGGGATCACGGAGTGGTTTGGGTCCGACAATGGTGGCCCCTGCTTCCACGAGCGCCTTGATCTTGCGCAATACTTCCGCCGGCATAGTCCGGCGATCCGGCAGCACCAGGAGCCGGTAGTTCATCCCGTCGGGCAGGACAATGTGGCCGTCCCGTGTCTCCATGCGGGTCAGCAACACTTCGGCATTGCACACGTCGTAGTCGTAGCCGGGACCCAGGGATGGATCGACGCGTTTTGCCTCCACGAAATTGGGGGTCTGGTCGCCGTAGTAGAAGCAGAC
>DATKZH010000579.1:0-33408 GCA_035528065.1 Thermoguttaceae bacterium
GGCTTCAGCCGGGCTTCTCGATAAAGAGGTTTCAACCGACTCCCGGTGTCTGAAGACCGGCCGAGAAGCCCGGCTGAAGCCGGCTCCTTCTGGTGGGGATTGTCTCCCTTCCCACCAGCTAAAGCTGGTGGCAGACCACCGGTCGGCTGAAGCCGACTGGTTTCGGCGTCCACACGACCGCCGTCGAACGGATTGATGCGTCGCGTGCTACCCCGGAGCCGTTGTTTCCAAATCGCAACAGGCGTTGCGTTTCCGCACGCGGGAGTGCCTTGCGTCATCACTGGCTGCTGTCAGTCCGCCGACAAGCCTCGATCCACGGAGGCCGATCCAGCGCAACTATCAGTCAGCTATGGGGTTAGGACTCTCGGATGCAAGGCTCCGTCTGCGTGCCCGTCTGGCGGCACGCGCCTTGCCATGATTACGCATGACGCCGAAGCCTTGCAGCAGCCCGCTCGTCCATAGAACATCGAGACTCCCGAAGATGACCGCTTCTGCCCTCCTCGAGCAGCCTCCCTCAGCGCTTGCCAGCACCCCCAGAAGAAAGCCGGGGCCCGCGCCCGTCCGAGTCCTCCACGTGATCAACGGCGAGCACTACTCCGGGGCGGAGCGGGTGCAGGATCTGCTGGCGGGGAAGCTGCCGGAGCTTGGATTCGAGGTCGGGTTCGTCTGCCTGAAGCCGGGGCGGTTCCCGGAGGTGCGGAAGTGCCGGGAAGCCCCGCTCCATGAGATCGCCATGCGGAGCCGGTGGGACCTGCGGACCGTGGGCCGGCTGGTGCGAATCGTACGCCAAGGCGACTACCGGATCCTGCACGCCCACACGCCCCGCACGCTGTTGATCGCGGCGCTGGCGTCGCTGGTGACGGGCGTGCCGCTGGTGTATCACGTGCACAGCCCCACATCGCGGGATTCGACGCACCGCTGGCGGAACCGGCTCAACGCCCTGGTCGAGTGGTTGGGCATGCGGGCGGCGTCGGCCTTGATCGCCGTCTCCGGGAGCCTGGCCGACCACACCCGGGGCCTCGGCTTCTCGAAGCGGAAGGTTTCGGTGGTTCGCAACGGGGTTCCCGGTCGAGCGGCCCGATCCGCGCGGCCCGCGACGAAGCGGGAGTGGACCCTGGGAACCGTCGCCCTGTTCCGCCCTCGCAAGGGGATGGAAGTGCTGCTGGAGGCGCTGGCCACGCTTCGGGCCCAGGGATCGTCCGTGCGGCTTCGCGCGGTCGGCGGCTTCGAGACGCCCGAGTATGAGCGCGCGGTGAAATGCCTGGTTGAGAAGCTCGGCCTGGCGGACGCGGTCGAGTGGACCGGCTTCACCGAGGAGGTGGACCGCGAGCTGGCCGAGATGGACCTGTTTGTGCTCCCCAGCCTCTTTGGCGAAGGGCTGCCCATGGTCGTCCTGGAAGCGATGGCGGCCGGCGTGCCGGTGGTAGCCACGCGCGTGGAAGGCGTTCCCGAGGCGATCCGCGATCGCCGCGACGGCCTGTTGGCCGAGCCGGCCGACCCGGGCTCCCTGGCCCGGGCGATCGGGCGAGTCGTCGACGGGGAAGTCGACTGGCACGCCTTACGCACCAGCGCGCGAAAGCGGCACGCCGAAGCGTTCTCCGACCGCAGCATGGCGGCCGGGGTGGCCGAAGTCTACCGACGCGTCCTGAAGGCCGAGTAGCCGGCTCGGCCCGCCCGGTCATTCCATCGTCACGGCCGCGATCTCGTAGACGGCCACCTCGGGCACGGTGAACGTGACGACGTCGGACGCTTGCTCGAAAGGAAGCTCGGTGTCCCGTTCCCGCTCGGGGCTTGCCAGGGTCACGGCCTTGGCCCGACGCCCGGCGGGCAGGCGGACCCGAGCGACGACCTTCCGGGCAGGCTCGTCGGAGCGGTAGTTGACCAGATGCACGATTCGTCGGCCACTCTTCTCGGTCAACTCACTACAGAGCCCCGGGGGCCCTTCGATCGACAGGGACAGCTCGTCGTTGCACGCCCGGCGGATCGCCGCGAGGAGGTCGCCGCTTTCGGGGACGCGTACGGCGCGTGAAGCCGGCAGCTCCTCCAGCGCCGGGCTCTTGCGCGGCCTCATCCACCGGTCGTGCGTGGCGACCGGTCCGATCACGCAAACCCGCCCGCCGGATGCCACGTAGGCCTTGATCTTCTCGATTTGCTCGTCGGAGAGGGCGACGCAGCCGGCGAGGACCAAGGCCCGGTAGGGCGTCAATCGGTCCAACTGGTGGTCGTGGATGATCTGGAACGGGACGCGGTCCCGGATCAGCGTCTCCTCCACCTTGGAGGTGAGCTGGGCGAGCTGCCCACCGGCGAATACCTGCGAGGGGAAGCTTCGCAGGACGGCCACGTCGGCGACGCCCCGTGGGTCGCTGAGCAGATCGCGGCGAGCGTGGAAGAAGCGGATGAAGGGCTCGAGATCGGGCGACATCGGCTCCTCGATCCCCGGCTTCTTGGCGATCTTGTCGTACTCGAACCAGCAGACCGCGCCGAGACAGTCGCGGTTGAAGGCCATCGACTCGGCCATTTCCAGGGGAGTCGTGGTGTAGCAGAAGGCCGTGTTGTCCATGCATCGGGCCACCTTGTAGGTGCGAATGCGGGATTGGAGCTTGCCGCTGTCGTAACCCGGCGGCCGGCCTTCGTCCCAGAACGCCTCGCCGCCCCGGAGCAGACGGCCGTGATCGCGCGGCGCACGGAGCCACGGTCCCGCCCCGCCCGGGTTGCACTCGATGAGCACGTCCGGACGCAGCGATCGGGCATACCGGCTCATCCCGTGGTAGGATTCGGCCAACGACCCGCAGGAGAAATCGCTCCACGCGTGGCGCAGAAGATCGGGCGACTCGGCGGCGGGCGGCCGGATCGTATCCTGCGCGGCGATCCCCATCTGCCGGAGCTCTTCCGGCGTGAACGTGCTATGGAGATACCGGCCGAACCGGTCGACCGAGTTGCGGTCGTAGCCGGGGCCGACCGTGTAGTTGTCGAAGTGGACCAGGTCGGTCTTGATCTCCTCCACGGCGAATCGGACGATCTGCCGGTAGTACGCCTGGGCGTCGGGGTGGTTGCGGTTCCAGTAGTAGCGATATTTGGCGCGTCCACCGTACATTCGCGGATTGCCTTGCTCGTCGCGCACCACCCAGTCTTCGGCCTGCGGGACCTCCTGGAAGAACAGCTCCCAGATGAAGGCGCCGCTGTAGACGTAGACGCCGACGCGTAGCCCGGCCTCGTGGCAGAGCTTAGAGAAGCGGACGGCGTCGGCCATGCTCTCCCGCTCCGCCTCGAGTCCCCCGCCTTTGTAGCAGTGCATCATCACGAAGTTGACGCCCAGGCCTTTGAGCCGGGCGACCATCTCGGGGCTGTGCTCGCGCTCGTAGGCGGCCCGCTGCTCGGCGGTCGGCGTGTAGCCGCTGCCGCCGTCGCGGCGGACGCGGAACAAGAGCGGCTCCCAGCTTCCGGCCATCACGATCCCCTCCTGCCGGAGCCACTGCGGGCGCTCGTCCAACGGCAGGGTCAAAGGCTCCGCGCATACGGGGCCGACCAGACACAACCACACGAAAACGACTCGCTTCGGACACATGGGCAATCCCCTCCAGATCGGTTTGAACGGTCCTGCCCGATCGGCATCGGCCAAGGCCGTTCCGTTTGACTGCTCCCGTTGCACTCCGCACGGACCATGATAAGGGAGGCCGAAGCCTCGTGGTAGCTTTTCACGGCGGATTCCTCCCGGGATTCCTGCCTGCGCCGGAGGCCGTCGGCGTCAGGCGGGACGATCCGGATCGTGCCTCATCGCTCCCCGGCGGGGACGCGGTGGCCGGGCGGCCGCCCCCATGGCCCGACAGTCAGAACCCTGCTCAGGGACGGGATCGCGTGATGGGCCCCGGAATCTCCCCGGGTTGGAAGCGATCCGGTAGCTTGTCGCCCGGGCAAGGGAGTGTTACGATACTCCGCGAAGCGGCCCCGAGAGCGGAGGGAAGACCATGACGGGAGCGGAATCGGTCGAGAGACACGCGAGGGCCGTGAAGGAGTTCAACCGGCACGAGCACCGCAGCGACGGAGCGGTGGTGGCCGGCAGCCTCGCCAGCGGACTGGACCGCTTGCGAGAGTCGCTCTACCTGCGCGCCCACCGCGACGTGGAGCGGATGGTCGGCGTCGACTCGATGTGGATGCCGATCTCGGAAGTGCGAACGGAGCAGCGGACGAAGATTGAAATCGATCTCTATCAAATCGCCGAGTCGGCGGCGACCGTACGGGACGGCGGCTACGTGGCCGCCCGGGGCGAGTGGTATCTTCCGTGGCTGAGCCGGCTCAGGCTCGGCGACGCGCAGGCCGACGTGGGGAACGCGGCGCGGCTCGCCGACTACGCGGCCAAGACGCCCCACGACCGGCGACTTGCCTTTTCCGACGTGTTGGGAGAGGTCCTGCCCGAATCGAGGCGGGCCCCGCTCGTCGTGTTCCGCCTGATGCCGTTGTGCGTCGAGATCGCCACGGCGCTGGCGTTCGGCGACCACGCCCGGGCCCGGGACGCGAGAAAACGCCAGACGGCCGACTTGCCGGCGATCCGGTACTGCAATCAGTGCCGCGGCGACGTCCTGGAAAACGGCGAGCAGTGCCGCGGATGCGGCAACCCGCTCTGGAAATTCGACTGGTTGACGGCCACCGATTAGAGCAGATCGGAGAACGGCCTAGCTAGTCCGATCAAGGCGATTGGCCGATTGGGTAGCCGCCGGAAGCAGCCGTGTCAGCTCTCCCCGTCGCAGGACGGGCTCCCGGCCGGTGCGTCAGGGCCTCGCCTCAGCTTGGCCGTGCCGTCGTCGGGCTCGACGTGATGCGGCGCTAAGGATCGTTCGAGAAATTAAGCGTCGCAAGAATGGTAGTCGTCACGCTCCGCCGTGATGACTACCTTGAACATGCGACAGTAGTTGATCGGCCGGTGCTAAGCGGAACGGATTGTAGACTGCACGGTGCCGTAGGGTGCCACGGGCATCTTGCCCGTGCACTGGCGAGACGCCAGTGGCACGCGACGGTGCAGGCTTTCCCTCGTCCCGCTTAGAAGCGGATCTCCGCTCGTGCGACCGCGCCGTCGAAGCTCATCGAGTTGTTCAGGCCGGTGAAGTCGCCCGTCACGGCCACGGCCTTGATGAACTCGTCGGTGTTCACCGTGTTGAACCAGCCGCTGATCATGTAGCCGACCGAAGCCCGGACCCGGCCGTTGCGGCTGGACAAGCCGATGCCGACCTCCAGGTCGAGCATGGTCACGATCCGACCGGCCTGCCAGTCGGTGTAGATGACGTCCTGGCCGAACAGGTCGTCTTGCCGGTAGCTGGCCTTGAATTCGCCGGCCACGAAGCTGGCGGCACTACGGCCGTAGACGAAGCACCGGCGGTTGCACCCGTACCACTCGGCGTCCAAACCGAGACGGATCCCGCCGCCGTCGAAGTGGACGTCGGTCGTGACGATCTCCTCGTTGTTGGGAGCCACGAAGTCGGCCACGAAATCCTGCTGCAAGCCGGCGTAGCGAGCCCCGAGCAAGCAGGTGATTTGGTGGCCGCAGCCGCAGGAGACCACCCTCCGGAAATCGACGTCCACCAGATCGAAATCCATGCTGTAGTCGGCCGCGGCGCTGAGGAACTGCTGCGAGGCCGTGTCGGTCTGGCGATGGGAGACCAGCGTATGGATGAGGTTGCCGGGCACGGTGCTCGTGCTGCTGGAAGTGTCGGTGTCGAAGGACGTGTACGCGACCCCCACGGACATCATGTTCCCCAGCCCGACGCCGAATCCCGCGCGAAAGGCCGATTCGTAGTCGAAGTCGGCGACGGCGGTCGGCCCGATCTGGAACTTGGGGTCGTCCGGCTGAGCGACCGGCCCGTCGATCGGAACGGCATAGGCGACCTCGGCGTCGCGAGCTCGCATGTAGAGGTAGTCCCCGAAGGCGAACCACTTCGGGCCGCAGCAGCAGGGATCGCAGCAGCACTGATCGCACGCGCTCGCCGAGCACTCGTCGCAGGAGCAGCCGGACGCGGTCCCACAATCCTGACACTCCGCGGCACCACCCCCTTGGGCGGCCGCTTCCTGCATCGAATACCCGTAGGCGATCGGCTGGGCGCCCGGGTAGCCCGTTTGCGGCGGAAACGCCACTGGCTGGGAAAACGCCATCGGCCCGCCATAGCCCGCATAGGGGGGGTGTGGCATTTGCTGGGCGTGGCTCTGGCCCTGGAAAGCGAGCAGCGCGATCGTGATTGCCGTGAGAGAGAAGTTCGTTTTCATGTCGCCCCCCGATGGTACTGTGTTGCCGACGGCAGAGAGCCGGTGTGTGGAACCGGGACTGACTCTCCGAACTGTATCGGTTGTATCGCCCGTTGCAGCCGGAAAGATCAATAAGATCGCGACAAGCGGCAAAGCTTGCGCTAGCCATCCATTCCCCGTTTCCTTCCTAAATGCCCACACGTCTTCGCACGCGGCTCTTTGCCCGTTCGGGAATGGGTTGGCCGTCCCGCCCGCAACAACGGACGATGTCGAGTCGGCCAAGGACGCGAGTCGGCCGCCCTTCGAGGAGTCGAAAACGGACGCGCGATGGCAGCGTGACAAGGTGACTGCCCCATCCAGCGACGTTATTATCCAATCACCCCGTCACCCCGTCACCCCGTCACCCCGTCACCCCGTCACCTTGTCACCCCGTCACCTTGTCACCCCGTCACCTTGTCACCCCGTCACCCCCTCGCCCCGACGCATCACCTCTTGATATCCAACACGGGCGTGTCGGGAAACGCGTCGATGCTCTCGATCTCGATCGCGTTCTCCCGGACGGAAACGACCTTGCACCGGGTCATGGCGATCAGGTTGGGCCGCACCGGCGAGTGCGTGGCGAATACGCCTTGGATCGGGTTGTCCGGGTTGCCGCGAGGGTGGACTTGAAGGATGGATCGCTTCTGGGGCGTGTCGTTGCGGTCGAACCACCAGAGGACCCAAATCTCGGAAAGCTTGTCCACGCCCAGGAGGGCCGGCTGGTACTTCTTGTCCACCACGATCAGCGTTCGCCCTTCCACCTCTCGGACGTACCCGATCGGGTACACCGTGAACTGCTTGGCCCCCTCCTTCTGCGCATTGTCCGTCTTGACCGGACCCGCGGAGCAGACTGCGATACTGAAAGCCGCCAGCGCGATCGGGATCAGTCGCTTCATCGCTTGTTCCTCCCAGGAAAAGAGCCGTCGACAACGGACTTGGCCTGCCGCCAACGCGATTATACCCGACTTCTCGCCAGTCGCACGCCTGCGACCGTCCGGCGTCCATCCGGGTCTGGCAGAAGATGCCGCGCCGCAGTATCCTGCGTCCAAGACTCCTGCGCTTGTCCCAAGCCACGCGCAGCCCGGGAACTCCAGACTTGGATTTCGTAAGATCGGAGGTCGATGATGAGCAGCATGGAAGATGCGGTTGCCCGCTTTGACGACGGCAATTCCTGCGCCCAGGCAGTCTTCACTACCTACGCCGAGAAGCTGGGGATGGACCGCCAGACCGCGCTCAAGGTCTCCGCCGGGTTCGGCGGCGGCATGGGACGCATGGCGGGCACCTGCGGAGCCCTCACCGGGGCGTTCATGGCCCTGGGACTGAAATACGGGGGCCCCGATTCAAAATCGAAGGACAAGACGTACGAGCTCGTGCGGAAGCTCGCCGACCGGTTCCGAGCCCGGCACGGATCGCTGGAATGCCGCGAACTGCTCGGCTGCAACCTGAGCACCCCAGAGGGGCGAAAGCACGCCATAGAACAGCGCCTTCACTCGACCGTCTGCACCCAAATCGTCCGGGACGCGGCGGAGATCCTCGAGGAGCTCCTTTGACGGACGCCGGGCATCGCGCCCAGAACCGGAAAGCATCGCCGGCTACGGACGCCAATCGCCGTCTCGACGACGCCTCTCGAAGGGCAGGCGATCTGAGGGAGGCTATTTCATCGGGGGCTCGAACACCTCGAAGGCATCGACGATCACGGGCCCGTCGCCGCACGCCACCACCTTGAGGCTGTGCGGCCCGTTGGGAAGGTTCTCGACCAGGCGGACGCGAAACTTCGCCCGCTCGTCGCCGGCAAAGTCAACCTCTCCGACCACGGAACGGAACACCTCGAACGTGAACCGGTCGCCGCGACGGTTGGTCTTGGCACCGCGCCAAAGCTCCGGGTCGATGACGATCTGGCCCGACTTGCTGGTGAACGGCTCCAGCGCGCTAGCCTCGCCGTCCGGCCCGGTGACGCTGCCGACCAGTTGGTAGCCGCCCTCGTCGCCGGTCATGGTGATCGTCCACGCCTGCGGCACGATGCCCGCGCCGAGGGTGACGCTGTGAGGAGACCGGTCCCTCGGCGGGTTGGGCGGGGCGGGCGCGTTCGCGCGATCCGGCTGGACGTAGCCGGCGTAGAACACGGGGGTCTGGTCGGCGGGCCGGCCGTCGATCGACACCTCGACGCTCCCGCCCTGCGGGGCCCGCCATCCGATCAGATCGATCCGGTTGCCGGTGAAGCGGACGCTGATCGTGCTGCCCTGCTTGGCCGCGGTGATTGCCGTGCCGTCTTCGCTCGGCGTCCAATCACCCGGACTTGCCTCCGTCTGCGAAGACCCCTCGGCCTCCACGCGCCGTTGGCGAGACCGCGGGTCGTAGCCCGGCTGCTCGGCGCGGTGGAAGTGCCGGGCGATGTTCCTGTTGATCATCTTGGCGGCGTAGCGGCTCTGATGGACGCTGTCGACCAGCAGGTCCTCCACCTCGAGGTGGTTGGCGATCATGTACTCGGTCAGCTCGCGGCGGCTCTCGACGAACTCGACGCCGTGCTTCCGGCACATCTCCCGCAAGGCAACCGGGTCCTGGTGGCTGTTGCGGGCCTCCGGATCGGGCCACACGCCCTTGTGCGGCACGCACCAGTGCAGCGTGGGCACGACGATATCGGCCGTCGTCGAGCTGCGCAGATCGACGATGACCTTCTCCAGCTCCTCCGTGCGACCGAAGTTGTAGATCAGCACCACGTCGGGTTGGTCGGGAATGACCAGGTGCCGGGCCCAGCCGCGGGTGAAATGGTACGAGGTGGAGTTGCCGACCATCTTCTTGTAGACGATCTCGGGCGCGTCGGGCCAGCGCTGGCGAATCGCCTCGATCAGTTGATCGCCGCCACCCAGGAAGTTGGTGAAGCTCGACCCGATGGCCCAGATCAACAGCGGCCGGGGCGGATCGAAGCCCTTCTGGAGCTTCTCGACCGTCAACGCCATGTCGGCCCCGTCGGTCGGCCGCGGCGGCGCCTCGTACTCAGGAGCCCCTTTCGGCGGCTCAAGATCGGGCTTCGGCGTGGGGGCCCCGTACGCCGTCATCGGCAGGCACAAGGCAACCAGAACGGCCAAGGTAGCGCGGTGAGTTGTCGTTGAGCTCATGGGAAGTATCTCCGTTGCCTCGTGGTGCCACGTGTTGCGAACACATCCTCAGCCAGCCCGACTTATACCACGGCAAGAAGTCCCCTGCCAGAACCGGCACGGTCGGCCGGGGCGCTTGGTTCCGTGGCCGCAGCGTTGCACTATTTGGGGACCGTGGCGATGACCGTTGCTACGGTCCCTCGCCGCGGTTGGGGGCCGGGGGCCGATGCCGCGGGAGCTCCGCCTTGAAATCGCCGAGGCTTCGCCAGTGGGTTCTCTGATCGAGGTCGACTTCTGCGACCACGACCGTGCCCCACTCCTTGGCCAGGGCGATCGTGTCGCCCGTGTGATCGAACACGGCCGAGAGCATCCAGTTCCGCGAGACGTCTTCGTACGTGCTGGAGACCACGTAGACGTGGTTCTCCACGGCCCGCGCCCGGGCCAAAAGGGGGTTGCAGCCCCAGACGGGCCAGGCGATCACCTCGGCACCCCGGTTGGTCAGCTCCCGGGCGACCTCGGGGAAGAAGCCGTCGTAGCAGACCATCATGCCCACCTTGCCGAACCGGGTGTCGAACACGGGGTAGTCGCTCCCCGGGGCGACGCCGCCGGAAATCTCGTCGCGAGGGAGCGTCACTTTGTGGTACTTGCCGGCGATCCGGCCGTCCGGCCCGATGAGCACCGCCGCGTTGTACACCAGCGGTCCCGATCGTTCGTACAGGCAGGCGACGATGTACAGATCGTGCTTCTTGGCCAGCTCGCCGAAGTATTCCGTCGAGGGACCGGGCACCGGCTCGGCGACCTCGGCCGGCGTCTTCCCCAGTCCGTAGTAGTTGATCGCTTCCCCCAGGACCACGAGATCGGCCTTCTCGTCGGCCGCCCGGGCGATCAGCGGGGCGTAGAGCCGGCAGTTGCCTTCGGGCGTCTTGCCGCCTTGGGGTCGGAAATGGACGGCCGCCAGCCTCGCGGTGCGGGGCTTGGGCGCTTGCGTGGGCTCCAGCGAGACGCCGCTCCACTCGATGCGCCCGGCCGGCGCCCAGAGCAAGTGCAGCTCGACGACCGCCTGCGCGGCCTCGGCCGGGGCGCGGTAGGTGTCGGAGACCTCGGTCCAGCCGTCGGCGTCGGTCGCCTTGTCCATGGGGTGTTCGGGCTGGAGCTTGGCCTGCCAGTTGCCGCGCAGGTAGTCGGCGACCACGCCGCGGTCGTTGGCCACCAGGCGCCCCTCGGCGTCCTGCCAGATGAGCCGGGCGACGGCGCTCCGCCGCGGGCAGGCGACCTCGCGCACGCGCCGATGGGCCTCGAAGCGATAGTGCCGGCCCCCTTCCACCGAAAACGTCTTCGTCCAGTAGCCGTCCAGCCCTTCGCGATCGGCGTGCTCGATGACGAAGCACCCCCCTCCGTCGCGGCCGCCTTGCGGCTGGTAGGCGAAGTCCGGGCGGATCTCGTCTCGCGGCGCGGCGGTCGCCCATCCTTCGGGCGCCTCGGCGGCGCGGAGCGAAGGCGGCGTGATCCACAGCCCCAATCCGCACGACAGGGCAACGGCGA
The DNA here is from genome assembly GCA_035528065.1 of Thermoguttaceae bacterium. Classification (GTDB taxonomy): domain Bacteria; phylum Planctomycetota; class Planctomycetia; order Pirellulales; family Thermoguttaceae; genus DATKZH01. The sequence continues at coordinate 10,908 of DATKZH010000579.1, forward strand.
GTTCAACGGGCAGGGAGGGAAGTCGCGTGGGTTTCATGATTCTTCTTGCCTCCTCACGTTGGAGAGATGATCAGCCGGCGGTCTATGCCATTAGTTCTCAGGATTGAGGAAACGTCCTCGAAGTCTCACGCGGCGAGGTGGCAAAGGGCTTAGGGTTCAGTGGTCAGGGTTCAGTGGTCAGTGGTCAGGGTTCAGTGGTCAGTGTTCAGGGTTCAGGATCTCGCTTCACACCGTCGTTTCAAGGTCCTGAACCCTAAACCCTGAACCCTCATAACTGCGGCTACGCTGCGCTGTGTTGTCGAGGCGGTCACCGCCGGGGGCCCGGTCGGCAAGCGTCACGCGTCGTGGCACTCGGCGCAGAGTTGCTTGACGGGGGCCTTCAGCAGGCCCTTGCGCGCGGAGCCGTGCAGGGCGTGGCACATCCGGCAGTGCTCGATCGGCTCCAGCGGGTGCGAGTGGGTGGCCTCGAAATCGACCGCGTCGTGACACTCGATACAGGCCTCGTACGATTTCAGCTCGCCCACCACGACCCGGTCGTCCTGCTTGGTGGTCTGGTGGCAATCGCCGCAGCGGCCCGGGTCGCGGTTCATCTGGTGGCGGCGGAGGATGGGCCAGTCCTCGGGGCCGTCGTGCTCCTCCTCGTTCAAGGCGACGACGATCTCCCGCCGCCGGTCGCCGATCCGCAGCTCGTGCATGCCGGGCGAAAGCCCTAGGTGGGCAACCCGGAGCGGCGGCTCGAAAGGCTCCCACTCCCGCGGCTTTCCGTCGACCTCCAGCACGGCCTCGTCCGTCTTGCAGATGACGTCGAACGTGCCGGAGAGCAGCACGGCGTGGTCGGGCGGGAAAAGCACGCCGTCGTCCGCCGGCTTGGCCGGCTCGTCCGCGCAGTGGGCCACCGCATATCCGAGCACCAAGCCGGCGAGCACCAGCCCGGTGGAAAGCACCAGCCTCAAGCGATTCTGCCTATCCATCCACTGCCTCCCGGGGGTGGGGGGGTGACAAGGTGACGGGGTGACAAGGTGACGGGGTGACAAGGTGAGGGGGTGAAAAGGTGAGGGCGTGAGGGGGTGAGGGATGACCGGGGCGTCGCAGATCGCGTAAGCTTCTCGCCTCGTAACTGTGTCACATCATCACCCTGTCCCGTGGTCACCCTGTCACCCTGTCACCCTGTCACCCCGTCACCCCGTCACCCCGTCACCTTGTCACCCCCTCACCTCAGGCCGGCACGACGCCGTACTTCCGCGTGTGCTTCGCGTTGTCGGCGACCTCGTCGCGGTACACCGGAAACATCCCCACGATCACCCCGTCGATCGGCTTGAGGTTCTCGAACGCGAACTGGAAGCACTCCTCCACTTTCCTCGGTTGCCAGCACGACCGACCGGCGGCCAGGATCTTGAATCCGAGGCAAGGCCGATCGACCTGCCGGGCGACCGCCGTCATGTCGACCGGGTCCGACTCGAAGAACGGCTCGCCGACCGTCACTTTCCCCAGCTTCTCCTCTTGTTGCTCGCGGGGCCGGGTCACGTAGTAGAAGCAGGTCATGAACAGGTCGTTCTCCCAGCCCTCGTCGGCGATCTTTTTGATGTTGTCCGGGTTGTGGGCGGAGACGCCCGCCAGCAGCCCGTGGTCGTGTACTTTCTTGACGAAGTCGTGGACCTCTTGGCCACGGCCCGCACGGAACTTGGCGTCGGTGACCCCGCCGTGATGGACCATGGCGATCGGGCCGGTTTCGTCGACGACTTGCTTGATGGGCGCGTCGAATCCCGGCCGCTCGGCGTGCAGGCAGACGAACTTCATCTGGGTGCCCAGCTCGCGGAGCTTCCCAATCGCCGCCACGCCCTTCTCCGTGTGGTCGAACTGCCAGGCGGTGATTCCCAGGCGCTGGCAGTTCTGGAGGAACTCCACGGTCCGCTCCACGGTGAAGTACTCGCGCATGAACTGCGCCATGTTCCAGGTGGTGTGCGAGTGGCCGCCGATCGGGTTCCACCCGGCGACCAGCCGGCTGATCCGGTGCTCGCCGAGCTGGATGGTCGGCATCGGATCGGCCTCGGCCGTCTGCTCCTCCGCGGCGCGGGCCGTCTCGGCAAGCGCCAGCCCCGAGGCGGCGGCCGTGGCCGACACGGTCCGCAAGAACTCCCGACGCCCGGTCACCGCACGATCCTCGCGTCGCTCTTCCGCCATCGCCGCGATCCTCCTGCTACGCCCTTCTGCCGGAGACTGCCGCAAGTTGGCAGTGTACTCGGCGCACGGGTGCAAATCAAGAGATTGTGCAGTGTGAAGGTGGCGATGGGCGCAGGAGCGGATTTGCAGTGATCGCGGGCATTGGTCAGGCTTCTGCGTCGGATTGTGGTGAGGTGCCCTGCGCGTGGCGGACACGCGTAGGGCACCTCAAACGGGCCGCTCGTCACGGCCCCCACCCTATTGACTGCCGAAGCCTCAATCCCTCGGAGCCGGAATGACGTCCAGCTCCGCCGCCGAAGCCCAGGGGCCGCCGTTGACCTCCGAGAGGGCCACCAGGCGGAGATAGCGCGCGACCAGCGGCTCGTCGAAGCGGACGGTCTGGAGCGACGGGCCGTTGGGGAATCGGCCTTTCTCGACCGGCTCCTCCCATGCCCGGCCGTCCCGGCTCACGGAAATCTCGTACTCGGCGATGCGCCCGTTGGCCAGATCCTGCCGGGGCAAATACGTGAAGCCGGCGATTCGCGTTTCCTGCTGTAGGTCGATTTCGATCCGGTGCGGATAGCCGGCCACCTGCGGTTGCCAGGCGGTGTGCCAGATCGTGGTCGGGTCGCCGTCGATGGCCAGCCGGCCTTCGTGGCCCCGCTGTTGGCCGTCGACGCGCGTCACTTGGGCCCGAAGCGCCTGCATCACGGGCGGGGGCTGGAGCAGCGAGCCGACCTCGTCCATCGAGACTTCGTGCTCCGGATCGAAAGCGGCGTCTCCCAGGTACCGAAGCAAGCTGCGACGCATCTGCCGGGCGACCGGGCGCTCGTCCAGGTCGCGCTCCAGATCCATCGAACACACCAACAGCTTCCCGGCGCCCACGCGGGCCTCGAACACCAGGCCGAGCCGCCGGGCGGTGAACCAGTCGTCGATCACCTGGACGATCGGGCGCAGCTTGGGCGGCAGTTCGTCGAGGATCATGATCTGCGACTTGGTGACCAGGTCCCACCACTGCCAGTTGCTGTGCGACTCGGTGGGAAATTCCGCCAACGCCGGGTGCGCCGGGTCGCAGAGGACGCCGAGCGTGTGCGGGGGCTGCCGGCGGGTCCAGGCCGTGTTCCAGAAGATGGACGAGAAGCCGGGCGGGATCTTCCCCAAACGGCCGCCCCGGACCGACCCCGGCGCGGGAAGCAGGAGCACCTTGCCCCCCTCCTTGAGCCTGCCCACCGCTTCCCCGCTGAGGCGGTCGGCGACGAGCACGTCCGGCGGCACGGCAGCGTCCACCTGCTCCGGATAGACCCAAACGTCCCACTGGTTGGCGTGCGGTGTGCCTTCCAGCTCGACGCGAAGGACGAGCTTCCGGGCACGTGCGATTCCCTCGAGCGGCACGCGGATCTTGCCGAGCCGCGCGAGGCCGCCCGTCGCGATCTTGTCGACCGCGAAACGTCCGGCGAACGAGACCGTGCCCGAGCGATCGCGCATTTCCCACCGGGGCCGCGGGCTCTCCAGATCCGCCGGCCCGAAGTGGGCGACCTCCACCTCGGCCTCGAACGTCTCGCCCGTCGTCCAGACCCGCTTCGCCATCCGGGCCAGAGGCACCGTCTCGCCCGCGAAGCTGCGATATTCCTCCGGGCTGACGTAGCCCTTCTCCTCCCAAAACGGATCGAGCACGCCGACCAGCGCCGTGCCCTGGCCCGGGAAATCGTGCAGGTCCAGCAGTTGGAGCCCGCCCATGCCCGGCGTCCGCAGGGCCGACTCGATTTCTTCCTTGTAGCAGAGCGTCTGGAGCCGGCCCGAGGCGATGAGGAAGTCGTGGGCCCGGTCGAGCATGTGGCTGGCCGCGAGCTTATCGCGGAAGACCTCGAAGTTGCGGGCCTTGAGCACGCCGGTGTATTTCTCGATCTCGTCGAGGTTGGGATAGACGCACCATTGGCCGATCTCGTGGCTGACGACCGGCACGTCGTGCTGCCCGATGAAGTCGCGGTAGTCGGTCACCGTCTCCGGGGGCTTTGCGTTGATCCGGCATCCCAGCCCCGAGCCCCACGCATGGACGCGCGGGGCCGGCGTGCTGTGGAACTGGTTCTCGGGGATGATGGGCCAGCCGGCGGCGCTCGTGTATAGCCGCCGCGGGTCCGCGGCCTTCCAGTGCTCGACCAGCTTGCCGAGGTATTGCTTCTGGCGCTTGCCCGCCGGCTCGTTGCCGTAGGCCAGCATGCAGAACGACGGGTGGTTGCCGTAGGCTCGCAGGATGCGGTCGCTTTCGTCGTCGATGAACCGGTCGATTGGCTTGCCGTCGCCGATCGTGGCTCCCTGGTTGGACCAGGCGGCGCACTCGACGTGAAGGTACACGCCCGCCCGATCGGCCGCGGCGAACGCCGCCTCGGGCGGACACCACGAATGGAACCGCATGTGGTTCAGCCCGTGGGCCTTGATGACGCCGAAGATCCGCTCCCACGAGGCGACGTCGGTGGGCGGATAGCCGGTGAGCGGGAAGATGCAGCATTCGAGCGTGCCGCGGAGAAAGATCCGCCGTCCGTTCACGGTGAACTGCGTGCCGTCGGTGCCCAGCTCGCGCATGCCGAAGGTGGTAGTCCGCTCGACCCGGGCCACGCTCGAATCGAACTTGGCGGTGAGCCGGTAGAGGTTCGGCGAGAACTCGTCCCAGAGCCGGCATCCACGGTAGGTCGCCATCGTCAGTTCGATCGTGCTCCGCTCCTCGTTCGTGGCGTGCCAGCCAGCGGCCACGAACAGATGATGGTCGCCACACGCGGCCGCGACGTAGACGTTGCCGTGAACCTCCCGCCCCGTTGCGTTGCCGATCGTGACGACCGCCCTGGCGCGCGGAAAGACCTGCACGTCGTCGATCCAAACCGGCGGCGTCGCCCGGAGCGAGATATCGCCGACGATCCCGTTCCAGTTCGACTGCGTGTGGTCCGACACGCTATGGGCGTTCACCCCGACGCCGATCTTGACGCGGTTATCTACGCGGATGGTCAGCGTGTGCTTGCCCGGCCCGATCTTTCCGGTCAGGTCGTACACGTGCGGCGTGGAGAGGCTGTCTTCCGAGCCGATCTCCGCGCCGTCGACCCAGAGCGTGCTCTCCCAATGGCATCGTTCCAGGTGGAGCGTGATCCGCTGGTCGCGCCACGTGTCGGGGATCGTCACGTCGCGCTGGTACCAGGCCGCTCCCACGTAGTGCCGCTCGGGCTGGAGCCAGAACGGGATCTTGACGTTGCCCGGCCGGCGGTACTGCTCATACTCCGGCGCCGTGAACCAACTCTCGTCGATGATGTTGCCGGTCCACTCCGTCTCGACCGAGACCTCGTCGCCGTAACCCTGCTCCTGGAGCGACCCGGGGAGCCGGATCGACTGGGCAAGCTCCCGCGCGAACCAACGCTCCTCGACGCCCACGTCGCCCTTGTCGATCTCGAACCGCCACTTGCCCGCCAGCGTCTCGACGTCCTCCGCCCCAAGCGACGCCCGGCAGCACGTCGCCACGGCGAACAGAAGCAGCAGAGCACGGTTCCACGGAATCGGTTTCATCGGTGTGACCTCCGTCAGTCGTCCGCGGCGCCCTACGGCGCGATCGGTGAAGGGAAGCTTGGTGCCCCCGAGTGAGCCTGTGTCTTTCTTCAGCGCTGCTACTTCCGATTCAACACCTCGCGAAACATCTGCGCAAGCGCCGCGTCGTCGATCTTCCGGGGATTGAGCGTGATGGGCACGGGCGTGCTTTCGCGGGCGTTGCGCACAAGTCGGTCGATCAGATCGTCGGGAGCGTCGGGCGGCACGTCGACGCGCTCGGGAATGCCGACGGATCGGAGCAGCTCGACGATGCAGTCGACGAACGCGGCGGCCTGCCGCTCGGGCGAGGCGGCCATGATTCCGCAGAACTCGGCCAGCTCGGCGTACTCGTCGACGCAGCACGCGGCGTTGAAGCGGAGGCTCAGCGGCGTTGCGATGGCCACGCCCAGGCCGTGGGGGACGTGCAGCAGTCCGCCCAGCGCTTGGGAGATGGCATGGGGCACGACCACGCCCGCCACGCTGAACGCGGCGCCGGCCAACGTCGCGGCCAGGGCGAGCGGCTCCCGCGGCTCGGGATCGTCGGGGTTCTCGACGGCCCGGCGGAGGTTCCGCAAGATCAGCCCGACGGCCCGGCCGGCCAATAGCGACGAGACCGGGTTCGCACGGCGGCTCAAGCATGCCTCGATCGCGTGGCCCAACGCGTCGGCGCCGCAAGCCGCGGTCAGTTTGAGAGGGCTGCCCACCGTCAGATCCGGATCGACCAGGGCCACCTGGGGACGGACCGCGGGGCCGGAGACCGACGCCTTCAGTGGCATGTCCGCGATCGAGGAGATGCCGTGGTGCGTGAAGACGGCGACGGCGCTGACTTCCGTGCCCGTCCCCGCGGTCGTGGGCACCGCGACCAGCGGCACGGCCTTGGTGATAGGGCGGGAGTCGGGGTTTGCGCCGGTGTAGTCCCAGAGGTTTCCGCCCATCTTGGCCAGCGCGGCGATCCCCTTGGCCGCGTCGATCACGCTCCCGCCGCCGAGGCCGACGACCACGTCAGCACCGGCCTCGTTCAGCCTCCGGGCCCCTTCCAGGCCCAACTCCGCCTCGGGATCGGGCGGCACCTCGAAGAACTCGGCGACGGCCATGCCCGCATCGCACAGCGACTTGGCCGCCCGGGCATAGGTTTCCTCCAGCCCGCTCTGATCGCGGTATCCGACCAGAAACGCCGACGTGCCGAGCTCCCCGGCCACGTCGCCCAGCTTTCGCAAGCCCCCGCGTCCGAACCGAACTCGGGTGGGCAGTTGAAACTCCCAGTTCCGTAACATGATGACCGTCCGATTGAGGCAGTGTGTCGAGAAGGATGAGGGATGAGAGATGAATCCCTCGTCCAACGTGGGCGTTCTGACTCCCGACTTCCGTAGCAGGCACACGCCGTGTGCCGTCCGCCGGTTACGGCACACGGCGCCGCAAATGCGGAATTCATTCTTCGGGCGACCCACACACCCTACCCCTCTACCCCCCTACCCCCCTACCCCTCACCCCTCAACCCTCATCCCTCAACCCTCATCCCCCAGCCGTTGCGACCGGGCATAATCGCGCAAGGCGAGCACGTTTTCGGGGGCCGTGTCGCGCACGATCTCGCACCCGGCGGCCACGATGTAGCGGTCGCCCGACTGACGGTGACACTCGGCAATCGCCGCGGTGATCGATTCCGGGGTTCCGTTCCGGACCACGCCGACCGGATCGATGTTGCCTGCCAGGACCTGGTCCGGGCCCATCTCGTTGCGCGCTTCGGCCAGGGAGACCATGTAGTCGACGTCGACGAAGTCGCACCCCAGACGCCCGATCGGCTCGAGGATCCGGCCGATGTTGCCGCAGATGTGCAGCCGGATTCGGGTTCCCATCTCGTGGAGCCGATCGAACATCTTCTTCTCGTAGGGCCAGATGAACTCCTCGTAGATTTGCGGGCCGACGAGCGACGCGGCGGCGTCGCCGACCCCGATCACGTCGATGCCCGCCTCGATCTGGGCCTTGGCGAACTCCAGCTCCATCTCCAGGATGAAGTCGAACAGGTCGCGGACGAAGGCGGGGTCGTCGTAGAAGTCGAGCATCAGCGTGTTGATGCCCCGCAGATCGGCCGCTTCGGCGCACGGGCCTTCGATCCAGCCTTCGATGAGGAGCTGTCCGCCCACCTTCTCCCGGAACAGCGCGGCCGCCTTGACGCGATCGTGCATGCGCCCGCGCGAGAGCGGGTCCGGGACTTTCAACGTGGCGAGCCTTTTCTTGTCGGCCAGTAGCGCGCCTGTCTCATGGATCGCCGGGGGCTGGTCGTCGAAGAACTGGACGGCGGCCCCGCAATCGGCGGCCTCGCGGGCCGGGTCCGAGATGCAGGAGACGTAGTCGAAATCGAACTCCTCGGCCGTACGAAGCTGCCCCTCGACCAGCTTCCGATAATCGGCGGCATACTCCCCATAGGGGACGCCGATCTGGTCGGCCGCGAACATCATCGTGATGGGCAACAGCGGCAGGCAGTCGACCGGCCGCCCTTCCATCATGGCCATCGCACGCTCGTATCCGTTCATGGTTCCTCTTTCCAGATACTCTTTCGAGCCAGACACTCGGTCCACATGGGTTGACGCGAGCCCCTCTTCCGCATGGGCATTATACCGGCTCCGATGCGCGATGCCGAGCAGGCGGAAGCGATGGGTGGCGCGTCCGCCGGCGGGTCGCAGGCGGCCTGCTCCGCACCTGCCCTCCCCTCAGACGGAGTCCTGCCCGAGCCCCTGGACATTCCGAAGCCATGGTGTACGATTGCCTTGCTGGGGCGGTCTAGCACCAGTCCAAGTACCAGCTTCGAGATCGATCGTGCTGGGGCGTCAGGACCTCGGCTTCAAAAGCCGCCCAATCCGGTTTTCCGGAGCGCCAATCTCATTGTGCCGGCCGCCTCAGCGTTTTCCTGCGGGCCGGGCCTCTTCGTACTCGCGCAACCGGTCCCTACGGCGAGCCAGCTCGCTGGCGTAGCGTCGCCCCAAGGATTCCGCGTGTTCGGCGGCCCAGTCGGTGAGCCGCGTCCTGCCGGACGCCGGGGAATCGACGCAGAGAAGCCCCGCCATCAGCCCCCGGATCTCCTGGCGGGTGATCACGACGTCGCGGACCGTGGCCCCAACGGCCAGGGCCGCCAGATAGGCCAGCACCGGCGGGAGGGGAACGATGGAGCGCGGCTTCCCAATGATCCGGCCAATCTGCTCGACGAGGCCCCGGTACGTGAACGTCTCCGGCCCGATCGCGTCGATGACCGTGTTCTCTCGCTCCGCACCCAACTCGACCGCCAACTCGGCCAAATCGTCGACGTAGATGGGCTGAAGTCGATATTCGCCGCGCCCGAACAGGCCGAAAATGGGAAACCGGCGGAGCGCCCAGGCGATGTTGTTGATCAGGACGTCCTCCTCGCCGAACAGCACGGCCGGACGAAGCACGCCAAAGGAAACGCCGCACTCGCCGAGCGCCCGCTCGAGCCTTGCCTTGCCGCGAAAATACTCCAGCGGTGAGTCCTCCGACGGGTTCGTAATGCTGACGTGGACGATCCGCCGCACCCCGGCCGCCCGGGCCGCGTCGAACAGCCCGATCGTGTTTCGCACGGCCGCCGCGTACGTGAACTTCTTGTGATTGAATCGGACCCAGTAGGTGTTGTAGAGCACCGACACACCCTCCAGCGACGCCCTCAACCGGGCCGGGTCGTCGAAATGGAAGGGGTGTGCCTCGACGGCGCCCTCGAACGAATTCCGTCGGTGCGGCGAGTTGGTGAGCGTCCGCACCTGATGGCCCCGGTCCAGCAATCGCCGGGCGATGTACTTCCCGGAGTAGCCGAAAGCCCCGGTGACTGCGTCGACTTGGCTGCGTGACACGATGGTCTCCTTTGAACTGCCAGGCGTTTCCGGGGCGATCCTCAGGGCCCGAGCCAGTCTATCACTTCTTGCGGGTGTTCCGGAGTCTCCCCTCATCAAGGCTCAGGGACACGGGCGGCGAGGCGATTGGTCCGCGTGGAGCGCCCGCTCCCCCAGCGTGGGACCCGGCCCGCTCGGATTGACAAGCAGTTCCGGGGGCCGGTACGATCAGTGACTCAGGGCGATTGGCTCAGTTGGTTAGAGCGCCACGCTTACAACGTGGATGTCGGCGGTTCGAGTCCGCCATCGCCCATTTGGGGGGTAGTATAGTCTGGTAGGCCCACGCATTGCCCGGCAAGTACGGGCTCGCTCTGTTGCGTTTCCTTCTCGCCACGACCCAATTCCGCCGTGTACTGCGCCGTATTTTGCGCCGCCTCAGTGCCCTGCTGGGTCGCCTGCTGGAAATGGTCATTCGTGACCTGCAAGTAGTGCTCCAGCGCCACCGACTTGCTGTTGCCGAGGGCCTGATCCCGAACCGTGGCAGCAGAATCCTGAAGAAATGTGGCTCATCCGACTAGTGGTCTGTCCAATTCGAGTTTACGGGTGCCACGGGCATCTTGCCCGTGCTCTCGTAGCTGCACTGGCGAGACGCCAGTGGCACCCGACCGGCAAAGTCAATCTGGACAGACCACTAGAGCGTATTTGGTTTCATGGATGCCGAGGATTTTGAGCTTGAGGAGCTCGCAATCGCGTTAGCCCAGGCAGACTGGGTAACATGCGGGGGCGCGCGATGGGGGCTGCAACCAAATCTATTGGACGTCCTGGATCGATTCCGTGGATGACATCCGGCGAGCGAATCTTGATGGCACGCAAAACGAGGCTGTCTTCTCCATCAACGGACCGTCCAACGCCCTGACGCTTTACGAGGGGACGGTGGTCCCTGAACCCTCCACTCTCGTCACCGTAAGCGGGTTGCTTGCGATGGGCCTGATGGGCTGCGCGAGGCGTCGAACCAGACGCGTCCGTTAGCCCACAAAAGCGGGCCGGCAAGTGACAGGGGCTCTGGAGGAACGGCCTTCTCTCCCGGTCCCAGCGACCTTTTACACCAACCAGTGGCTGGCACTGCCGGTGTCGCCAGCGCCGCGAAGAGCCCGGCAAGATGCTTCTGCCACCGGACCATCCGCACGCAAGTCGGCTAGGAATTCGGCCCCTCGAGGCTCTCGGCCAGCTTGGCGAGGGCCTCGGTCTCGATTTGGCGGACGCGTTCGCGGGTGAGTCCGAGGGATTCGCCGATCTCTTTGAGGGTGCGGGGCTCGTGGTCTTCCAGGCCGAAGCGCATCTTCAGCACGGTGGCCTCGCGCTGATCCATGGTCTCGAGCTGCCCGAGCACGTGCGTGAGGTTGTCGTGCTCGACCATCTCGTCTTCGGGGCTCCGGGCCCGATCGTCCATCACCATCTCGCCCAGCGACCAGCCCGCCTCGGCCTGATCGGTCTGCGGCGTGAGGTTGTAGATCTTGATGGCCTTCTTGATGATGGGGAGCTTCTTGCGGGGGAGTCCGAGGACTCGGGCGACCTCTTCGGGGGAAGGGGTACGGCCGAGCTCTTCGGCCAGGCGGATGCTGGCCCGACGCCATTTGGACAATAGCTCCACCATGTAGGCCGGGATGCGAATCGTCTTGGCCGTGTTGATCAGCGCCCGCTTGATCGACTGCTTGATCCAGTAGCTGGCGTAGGTGGAAAAGCGGGTGCCCATGGCCGGATCGAAGCCCTCCACGGCACGCAACAGTCCCAGGTTCCCCTCTTCGATGAGGTCTTGCAGGCTGAGTCCCTTGCCGGTATATCCGCGGGCGATGTTGACGACCAGGCGGAGATTGGCCCGGACCATGCGATCGCGGGCCTGGACGTCGCCCTCGCCGATGGCGACGGCCAGATCCTGCTCGTCCCCGGGGGAGAGGAGCGGGGTCTCGTTGATCTCGCGGAGGTAGGTTTCCAGCGGGGACTGCACCGCGGAGGTAGACTGCTTGCGGGGATGCTTTGTCATCGGAGTGCGTCGGGGCCGTGGAGTAATAGTCAGACTGACCAGACTCAGCTATCGACGCCGGGGAAGGAGTTTCTGCAACTAAGCACGCCGTCAACGAGGTAGACCATCTGTAGGTGAGTTTCCGGGAGTAGCGAAAAGAACGACCCCGCCGGTATTGACCGACGGGGTCGTGCAGGGGGCGACGTGTTCTGACGTGCCGAAGATCGGGCTAATGGACTTCTTCGCCTTCCGATCCCGCGGATTGTTCGGGTTCGTCGCCTTCCGATCCCGCGGATTGTTCAAGTTCGCCGCCTTCTGAGCCCGCGGATTGTTCGAGTTCGTCGCCTTCCGATCCCGCGGATTGTTCGGCTTCGCCGCCTTCTGAGCCCGCGGATTGTTCGGCTTCGCCGGCAGGGGGTTCTTGGGATTCTGCCGACTCCTCTTCGGACTGGCCCTCGTCCGGCTCGGGCTTGGGCTTGGGCTTGGGCTTCTTGGGTTCCTGCGGGACGGGCTGGATCAGCGGTCCGGTGCTGTCGCCCACTCCTCCTTTGAGTTCCGTGGCGGGGGTGCCGGTAGAGGGGGGAGCCTGATCCGCGGGGGCTTTCCCGGCGGCCTCCGCCTCCTCGGCCCATTCCACGCGTTTGCGCGACAAGCCGATCTTTCGGTCATCCGCATCGACGCGAAGGATTTTCACCTGGATCTCTTCGCCGACATGGACGATCTCTTCGGGGTTTTCGACCTTGTGGTCGGCCAGCTCGGAGATGTGCAAGAGCCCCTCCAGCCCGTCTTCCAGCCCGACGAACACGCCGAAGTTGGTGATCTTGGTCACCTTGCCGGTGACGATCTGGCCGGCCTCGTACTTGTTGGGGATGTCCCGGACCCAAGGGTCTTCCGAGCGTTGCTTCAGCCCCAGCGCGATCCGGCGCCGGTTCTGGTCGACGGAAAGGACCATGCACTCGACCGGTTGCCCCTTCTCGACCACCTCGCTGGGATGGCTGATCTTCCGGGTCCAGGACATGTCGCTGACGTGCAGCAGCCCGTCGATCCCTTCCTCGATCTCGATGAAGGCCCCGTAGTTGGTCAGATTGCGAACGGTTCCCTGGACGACCGAGCCGGGCGGGTAGCGCTCGGCCACCCGATCCCAGGGATTCTCCTGAGTCTGTTTCATTCCCAAGGAGATTTCCTGTTTCTCCTTGTTGATGCCCAGCACCTCGACCGTGATCTCGTCGTCGATCTGGACCAGCTCGCTGGGGTGGCTGATTCGCTTGGTCCAGGACATCTCGCTGATGTGGACGAGGCCTTCGATCCCCTCTTCCAGCTTGACAAAGGCCCCGTAGCTCATCACGTTGACCACGGTGCCGGTGACGTGCGTCCCCACCGGGTACTTCTCTTCGACGTTCTCCCAGGGGCTGGGCGTCCTCTGTTTCAGGCCCAGGGCGATCTTCTCCTTCTCGTGGTCGATGTGGAGAATCGCGACCTCGATTTCCTCATCGATGGAGACAATCTCCGAGGGATGGTTGATTCGTCCCCAACTCATGTCGGTGATGTGCAGCAGGCCGTCGATCCCCCCCAGATCGACAAATGCCCCAAACTCCGCAATGTTCTTGACCACGCCTCGGCGAAACTGACCCTCCTCCAACTCGCCGAGCAGTTGGGCCTTCTTCTCCGCCCGCTCCGTCTCGATCAGCGCTCGGCGGCTGACCACGATGTTGCGGCGCGATTCGTCGATCTTCAGCACGATGCACTGGATAGTTCGGCCGATGTAGTCGCCGATGTCCGACGGCCGACGGATGTCGACCTGGCTGGCCGGCAGAAAGACGTTTACGCCGATGTCGACGAGGAGCCCTCCCTTGATCTTCCGGTTGACCACGCCGGTGACCACGTCCGCCTCGCGGACGTTCTCCATCACCTCGATCCACTTCTCGATCTTCTCAGCCTTGCGCTTGCTGAGAACAATCATACCCCGGGAATCGTCGATCAGGGCGGAGACGTCCTCGATGTCTTCGATGAGCACCCTGACGGTCTGGCCGGGCTCGGGGGGGTCGTCTTTTTCCTCCCATTCGCTCTGAGGGATCATTCCCTCGCTCTTGTAGCCCACGTCGATGAGGACGAAGTCCCCTTCGACGCGGAGCACGCGCCCGTCGACAATCTGGTTGACGCTGACGATGTCGCCCCCGTCATACCAGTCGTCCGGGGGCGTGCCTTCCAGTGCTGAGTCCAGCTCCTGCTGCCACTCTTCCTCGGTAGGATCCAGTCCTCGAATCAGGTTTCGGTTGACCATAGTCGAATTGCTGTGATGTCCGCTCGATGAAGGCGGCCGCATGCATCGCGTCGACTGCCCGGTTCGGGCGCCGTCTCGCGCGCCGCGCCGCCTCCAAACGCCGTTGGCTATCCGATCCCGTTTGCCCGGCCTCCCTACGTAGAAAGCCTCCCTAAGCCTACGGGTAACCCCGTCACTATAGCAAACGCCGGGCGGCCCAACAATCGCGCCAAGCGTTTATTTCCGAAAGAGGGGGAGATTTCTGGGCCCAACGGGCTTGGCGGGCCTACCCCTGCCGAGAGCCTGCCGCAGGAGCACAAGCTCACAGCCGGTGCGTGCCGGGGCCCTCGTCGAAGGCGTGGGCGACGGGCCGGCTTCGGGCGAGGGGCCCGCGCCGGACAAAGGGCCGACGCCGCCTCAGCACCGCCTGACACGCGCAAACCCTTCTCCGCACTTCGGCGATCAGCTCCTCATCGCCGAGCCGCTTGACCTCCTCCGCCAAAATGGGAACCCCGTAGTGGACGTGAATGACTCCCAGCCGCGGCACAGTCTCCCAACGGGGCCACGCCTCGAACGCCCCCTCGATTGCCACGGGGAGGATCGCCGCCCGGCCCCGGGTCGCCAGAGTGGCGAATCCGGGCTGAAACGACCCGACCTCGCCGTCCCACGTTCGCGACCCTTCCGGGAAAACGAGGACCATCTCACCGCGTCTCAGCCGCCGAAGCGTCTCCTTGATGCCCCCGAAGCCGATCCCCTCCGTGTCGAGGGGGATGGCGTCGAGCGAGTCGATCAGCCATCGGAACGGGGGGAAGCGGAAAAGGCTCTTCCGAGCCAGATAGTTCAGAGGTCGCGGACATCCGGCGCCCACCAGGGGCGGGTCAAGGTAGCTCTGATGGTTCGGGGTTACCAGGACCGCCCCCTCCGGCGGGATGTTTTCTCGGCCCGTATACCGAACCCAATACCCACCCGCCCAGAAGAACCATACGACCCTCCTCAGACACTCGTACCAAGCTCGACCGGCAGAAGAACGCTCACTCATGGCCGCCTTCGCGTGGGAGAGGTTTCGTGGTTGGGTTTGGGGCAAGGCGCTCGCGCACAATCGACTCCAGCCGGTCGACCACCTGCTCCACGCTCAGACCGTCAGTACAAACCTCGACCGCCCCCGAGGGCCGAACCAGGGCCCCGACCGGCCTCTCGCCATCCTCCCGGTCACGCCGGTTCAGGTCGCCGAGCACTCGGTCGAGCGCCGCCGCCTCGCCCTGGCCCTCCAGATCGCGAAGTCGGCGCCGCGCCCGCTCCTCGGGGCTGGCGGTCAGGAAAATCTTGCACTCGGCTTCGGGAAACGCGACGGAGCCCTGGTCGCGACCTTCGGTGACCACGTCGTTTCCGGCCGCAGCAGCCCGTTGAAGCTGCACGAGCTGCCGGCGAACCTCAAGGTTGTCTGCTGCATGGCGCGTCACGGCCGTTACCTCCGAGCTCCGCACCTCCTCGGTCACGTCCTCCCCGTCCAAGAGGATTCGATCGCCGGCCACCTCGATTGTCAGCTCCGCGGCCAGTTGGGCCAACTCCGCGGGACGGTCCCAGTCCACGCCGCGTCGCAGGCCGGCCAACGCCACGGTCCGGTACATCGCCCCCGTGTCCAGGTACCGAAATCCCAGGCGTCGGGCCAGCGCCCGCGTAACGGTGCTTTTTCCCGCTCCGGCAGGTCCGTCGATGGTGACGATCATGGAAGCCAATAGTCAGGTCAGGAGTCAGGACGAAGGCGGCAGGGGGGCTAGGCCGGGAATTGGGCTTCCACCTGCGCCCATTCGTGGGCCTTGAGGTCCATGGTGATCTTGTCGCCCTGGGCGGACAACTCAGTCGGTTGCTCGCCCTGGAAGTCCGTCTTGCGAGCGGATTTGACCGGGCGGAAGGACCGCAGGTTCGCCCGGCAGGTGCGACCTTCGGTTTCCAGCAGCCGCACACGGAAGCCCGTGATTCGATCGCCCGAGCGGAGCGGGCTCCAATGGGTGGCGATGACGTTCTTGGCGTCCACGTGGAACAGCCAGCCTGAGCCGCCCGCCGGAGGCGGGGCCTTCTCTTGGTGCACGTGGTCCGGGGCGAGGAAATCGAGGGCGGCGGGCACCGGATGGGTGAGGTTCACTCCGATTCCGAGCCGGAACGACCGCGCGGTCTCGCCGCGGACCACCAACAACGTGTCGAGCTTGCGCAGACCGAACCGGCGATGGTAGGGAAGGCCGCCGGTGAGTATCGTGACCCGCCTCTCGCCCGATCGAATATCCACGAAATGCGGCGATTCCAGTTGCGGCCGCTCCGTGGGCCGATTGGCCAGGCACACGCCCCGATACACGTCGGCCGCGGCGTCGCCCCAGGCGAAACGGACCGCGTAGTAGGAATTCCAGGGATCGGCGTCGGGCTCTCGCTCGACGTCCAGGTCGATCTTGATCTCGAGGATCGGGCTTCCCCGCCGCGCTTCGATCGTCTCCACGAACCGGGCCAGCCGCTCGCCGTCACGACTCACCAGCCGTCCCCGGCACACAATCTGCCCGACCACCGGCCCGGACGACGTGACCGAGATCTTGTCGGCGGCCATGATCGAGTAGTCCTTCTCGGGGTCCTCCCCCTCGAAGCCATCCTGGCGCGGCCGTTTCGGGCGTGGCCAGCGGAAGGCAAGCTGCTGGGCCAGGCGGGCGCCCCGCGACACATAATAGTCGTCGATGGCCTGGATGGCGCCCGTGGTCGGGTCGATCGTGACCTCGAAGTGCTCGTTGCGGAGCACGTTTTCCTCGGCCATGGGCGTTTCTTCGGGGGCCTTCTTGCGCCACCTGTTCCTGCGTTTCGGCCCTTCCGGCACGGCCGACTCCGCGGCTCCGGGCCCGACCCAGGCGAACCCCATCGCCGGGACTTCGACCACGACCTGCTTCTGCCCGGCCGACTCGCCCGCCGCTCGAACGGGCCCCTCAACCACCGGCGTCCGACGGAGCTCGGATGCGTCGACCAGCACACGTCGCGAGAAGCTCCAGGGATTGACAATCAGGTAGCCGTCTTCCGTGACCGCCTCCTTGCGAGGGACGACCCCGGCGAATCGCGCGGTCGCCTCTTCGGCACGACGACGCAGGCGGTTCTCCAATTCCGCGTGCCGGGCCGATTCGGCCGCCCCGCTCTCCTCGGCGTCCTCGACCTCTCGCAAGAGATCTTCGCTCCAGGGACCGTGCGTTTCCCCACCACCGGCGAGGTCGGCCATGGCACAGAGCGACCCGAGGGCGTCGACCGCCGCCCGGCAGCCATGGTAGCGGACCCAGCGGGAGATGGGATCCGGCTGCCCTCGATTGACGTCCTGCCTCAGATACGGCGACCGGTAGTCATCCGGCCCGGATCGGATCCACTCGCTGATCGACTGGCTTCGTTCGAGGTACTCGGTGATCGTGCGGAACTCGCCGAGCACGGGGGAGTAGGCGGCCATCCGCTGTAGGTCGCGATACCACGGGCAGGTCTGGCCCGGCCAGTGAGCGAGCACGGCCGTCGCGTTGTGCTCCTGGTAGCTCGTGTTGCTCACCTTGGACGCGAAGTTGAGGAAGTTGGTCGCTCGTGCGGCGTCGACGGGCAACTGGGCCACGGCTTCCACCTCCGTCCCGTCGATCCCCACCCACCAGATCTTGCTCTTCCGGCTGGTGGGGAACCGGCCCTCGTCCAGGGTGAAGTGGATCGCGCCCGCGAAACCGAGCTTGCGGAGGATTTGCGGCAGCGCGGGCGACAACCCGAACCGTCGCCGGCCGAAGATCGCTGGCCGCTCGTCGAGGTGCCGCTCGTAGGCGTCCAGCCCCCGGCGGAATTGGCCGAGGATCCCCTCCGGTGTCAACAGCGGCAGGGCACGCTCGTCGAATTCCCCCCCGACGATCACGACGGTGTTCTTGCTCAAGGCTTCTTTGAGGGCGGCAAGCGTAGCCGGCTCTTGGCGCGCCAATTGTTCGAGCACTTGGCCCGAAATGAGCAGATTCGTGGGGATGTTCCTGGCCAACTCATCCCGCAAAGGTTGGCCTAGGGTCGTGGGGGCAATCAGCGTGAGGTCGACCAGATGCGGGTTTTCGTCGGCGGAGTAGGTGTAGGGAAGACCGCGGCGGGCATCGGTCAGTTGAGTGAATGCTTTGCCGAGGTGATCGCGGGCCGCTTGCTCCTCGCCTTTCACGGCGGCCACGGCTGCTGCGATCGTCTCTCTTTCGAGAAGCTCCCGGTCGAACTGCCCCATGTAGTCGTAGTACTGCTCGTCGTAGTACTGGACGTCGGTGCCCATGTCGTAGCCCGCGTCCCGGATCAGCACCTCCATCTGGAGATGGCAGAAGCCGAGGGCCAGGAAGTCTCCGGCAAGTTGCGGGTCGACGCTCCCGGAGCCCCCATCGAGCCGTTCCAGGGCGGCCTCGACCATCTCGTCCCGCCGCTGGAGACCGCCGATCACACAAGCCCCCGAATTGGTGGCCTGCGCGAGCCAGTCGGAGGCCACCACCTGCTGGCTCGACGGGGGCAGCACGATCAGGCTGGCGGTGGGGTCCTTCGGCGGTTCATCCGCGGAAACCCATCGGGGAAACGTCCCGGCGTCGGCCAGGAGCGCAGGGTGGTACAGGGCCGACCAGGCTGATAGCAGCTCCTCGGCATGCTCCACTTCACGGTCGAGCGAATAGCCCTCAAGACTTCGACAAGGGAGCACGACGACCAATTTCTCGAACTTCATGTCAGCAAATGACTTACAGCGATGATGTGGTGTCCCGGCACGACCAAACCCGGAGAAGTCGCGGCCCGAGCCGCAATTGTAAACGATAGCCGCTCTCCGCCGGTAAGTCGAGCCGAAGCCTTGCGGGAGAAGAGGGAACCCTCTCGATCGAGAGAAACGCGAGTTCGCCCCGACGCCTTGCAGCGCCGCGACCTCGACCGATTCGTTATCCCGCCACACTCCACACAGATAGGGGGCATTGCACAACGCTGCGGGCACGGAGACCGCCAAAGACCGCCGGCCCAACGCACGGCTCTTTCGGGGGACACATTGTTGACATGGCCCCTGCGCAGGCGATAGACTGATGTTTAGAAGAGGCGTATCGTGCGGTAGTGTATCTGGACACATCTCATACTCGGCCACTGTCCGGCTCGGGGTCTGTGGAACAGAACAGGGGCCGTTCCCTTCAACGCCCCCGCCCGGAACAGAGAGAGGATCTGTGCCATGGCCAGAATCGAAGCGGTCTGGGGAGTCGACATTGGGAATTCCTCATTGAAGGCGGTGCGCTGTCGCTTGGACGACCAGGCCGACCGAGTCGTAGCCGACGCTTTCGACTACATCGAGTATCCCAAGATCCTCACGCAACCCGGGGCCGAGCCGGAGCAGTTGATCAGCGACGCCCTGGCGCAGTTTCAAACCCGAAACAACATCCGCGGCCAGAAGGTGGCCGTGTCGGTTTCGGGCCAGAGCGGCCTGGCTCGCTTCATCAAGTTGCCCCCGGTCGAATCCAAACGCATCCCGGATATCGTCAAGTACGAGGCTAGGCAGCAGATCCCCTTCGACCTGAACGACGTGATCTGGGATTACCAGCAGATCGCGGGCGGGATGGAGGTGGAGGGCTTCGTCCTGGAGGCGGAAGTCGGCATCTTCGCGATGAAGCGCGACCAGGTGTTTCGGGCACTGGAGCCGCTTCGCTCCGTCGGAATCGACGTGGATTTCGTCCAATTGGCGCCGCTGGCTCTCTACAATTTTCTGGTCTTCGACCAACTCCGTGATCTGCCCACTCCCGACGAATACGATCCGGAGGATCCCCCGCCCTCCTGGATCGTGCTGTCGATGGGAACCGACGCCACCGACTTGGTGGTGACCAACGGATTCCGCGTCTGGCAGCGGAGCATCCCGATCGGCGGCAACCATTTCACCAAAGCGCTCACCAAAGAGCTAAGACTCACCTTCGCCAAGGCGGAGCACCTGAAGCGCAACGCTTCGGCCGCCCAGGATCCGAAGGCCGTCTTCCAGGCCATGCGGCCCGTGTTCAGCGACCTTCTGACCGAGATCCAACGGTCGGTCAACTACTTCACCAGCATCGACCGCTCGGCCAAGATCGAGAGCATCCTCACGCTGGGCAACGCGATGAAACTGCCCGGCCTCCAGCGCTATCTCGGCCAGAACCTGGGGTACGAGGTGGTTCGGCTGGATGCGTTTCGCGGTATGGTCGGTCCGGAAGTGGTCGGTGCCCCGGCGTTCAAGGAAAATCTGCTCGCCTTTGCGCCCTGTTACGGTCTGGCGCTTCAGGCCTTGGGCAAGAGTGCGCTGAAGACGAACCTGCTGCCGCGAGAAATCCTCAAGGACCGGCTGATCCGCCAAAAGAAGCCTTGGGCGGTGGCCGCCGCCGCCGTGCTGCTGTTGGGGTGCACGATCAGCTTCGCCAGTCTCTCGCGGGCGATGGGTACGATGGACGGGTTGGTGTTCGGCACGGCCGAGAAGGAAGCCGCGTCGGCAGCCAGCGAGTCCCAGTCGTTGAAGAGCGGCGCAGACACCGAGGAGGGGAAGTTCCGGGAAACGGACAAGATAGGCCAGCATTTGGTGGAGAATATCGAGGGACGCCTCCGTTGGCCGGAGTTGCTTAAGGCCGTCAACAGTTGTCTACCCAGCGATCCGGAGGGCCGGCGACCGAAAGAGATCTCGCTGCGGAACGAGGTGCACGTTACCAGCTTCCAGTGCTATCACGTGGAGAGACTGGAGGACTGGTTCGGCGCTCGGAAAAAATGGTATCACCCGGCCGGAGAACCGGCACCGGCTGCCACCCCGCCGAACGCAGCCGCTGCGAACATGGCCGCTGCCGACTCAGCCGGCATGGAGGCTGTTGCGGCCGGCGCCGCCAGCCAGCCGGCCGGCCCGGCGGAGGAAGGTGGTCCGACGGGGCCCGGCTGGGTCGTCGTATTAACGGGCTACCATTACCACAACCTAAACCCAAGGGACATCTTACCGGAAGGTGGTCCTTACTATCAGGGAGCCCAGTACCTCCAGGAAAACCTCATCAAGAACCTGGACGGTTTGGGGGCAAAGCTGTTCTTCCCCATAGGGGGCGAGCAGGGGAAAGTGGAACCGGTTTCCTTGAAGGACCTCAGAATTGGCTACCCAGTTCTGGTAGACCCCGGGCAGATCTACCCAGGTAGGTTGCCTAACCCGAACGCTCAAGGGGGGCCCGGTTCGGGAATGTCGGGTGGGTCCGGAGGTTACCCCATGGACTATGAGGCTGAGTCGATGGGTGCGGGACCTGGGGGCATGGCCATGCCGGGCGGACCCGGAGGCATGCCCATGCCGGGCGCACCTGGCGGCACGGCTGCTGGCACGGACGAGAAGGCCGAGCCTCCCTTTATCGAGGTGCTGAAATTCGATTTCAAGGTGGAGTTCTGTTGGCAGCCCGAATTGCCGACGGAAGGGGCAGAACAAGAGGAACAAGCCGCGCAGGCACAACAGCCGGCGCAGGAACAACAACCAGCGGGACAGGAGAGCGAGGCTTAGCCGGCCGGTCGGCGAGCCCGGGAGGAATCGAGCAATGGATCAAGTCAAATTCGTCCTTGCCGCGGTCAAGAAGCACCATTTCTGGGTGCTGTGTGGAGTGATCGTCGTCCTCGTGTTGGGAGCGTGGTGGTCGGCCACTTCAGGGCTGGCCAAGTCGATCGAGACGAGAAAGGGGGAACTCGAAAGCGCGGAGAAGAGCTTGCAGGGTATCACGTCCGAGAGCCTGCATGCCAACAAGGAGTGCATCAGTGCCGTTCAGGCCAAACATGAGAAGCTCAAGAACGAGGTGTACGGCGCGTGGGACTTCTTGTATCGAGTGCAGAAAAAGAACAGCGTATGGCCCCCGATCGCCCCGAATTTCCGCAGGGACATCGAGCTTTTGGGCCCGGACGACGAGATCCGGCCGGAGTATCGCGATCTGTATATGTACTTCATCCGGAAACACCTGCCGCGGTTGTACGAGGCCGTCGATATCCGCTTGCCTGCCAAGAGAGATGCGCAAGGGATGATTATTACGGACGAGAACGGCAAGCCGGTCAAGATCGATCCGTTCGAGACGGCATCCGGGCAGAATTACGCCACCACGACCGGATACGGCGGGGGAGGAATGCCCGACACGATGGAGGGGTCCGGCTACTCGCCGACCGGGTCATCCAGGGACGAGTTGGTGGGCAAGGTGGATTGGACGATGGGCGACCTGAAACGGATTCGGGACGGCTACTACTGGAAAACGCGCCCCACGACGACGCAAGTTCGCTTGGCCCAGGAGGACCTTTGGGTCTACGAGGCGCTGTTGCGGATTATTGCCAAGACCAATGAAACCGCCACCAGCCAATACAATGCGGCCGTCAAGAACATCCAGGCCCTGGAGATCGGCCAAAGAGCGGCAGGGGCCTTCGCACAGTCGCGTGTGTCAGGCACGCGCGCGCCCGCGATGGGAAGCGGCGGGTCAGGCGAGGACATGTACGGGGGAACAGGCTCCGAGGGTATGGCCGCCGATGCGGGGGCCGATATGGCCGCGATGCCGGGACCGGGCATGGGCATGCCCGGGATGGGAGGCGCGAGCGATTATGGTGGGGCGGCGGGAGACATGTACGGGCCGTCCGGTTCGGGGCGAAGGGTTGGCAGCACGGGCTCGGTCGAAGAGCGGA
>DATKZH010000580.1:0-19663 GCA_035528065.1 Thermoguttaceae bacterium
GGTTGCGCGGGGTGCAACCCCGTTGGGGTTGGGGGGGACTCGGTGCCCGCCAACCCAGGGTAGCTTCGCAACCCTGGGCTGTGTTGTGAAACCGCTTCGCGGTTCGGGGGAACGAAAACGGCCCACGCTTCCCGCGGATTCATGGCTCTGTTTTGCGTACGTTTTAGCAGCCCACACGGCGTGTGCCTGCTACTCCGCAGATGCGGAAGCTATACTTCGGCCGATCCCTAGAGCACCGAGCCGAGCCCTACGGGGATCTGCTCCGGCAGACGGTGCACGCCGCCGTGCGGGTCGAACAGGCCCGGCAGCCGCGCGAGCCAAGGCCGGTTCGCGGCGGGGGTGAATTGGGGGGAGTTGAGCTCGACGTCGTTGAGCGTGGGCACGTGGGCGGCAAACAGCGCGGCGTGGATCATCGACAGCCCTGGGTTGGTCAGATCCTGGAGCGAGAGCAATAGGTCGTTCTGCCGGGCCCAGGCCGCAGCGGTCAGGGCGAAACTGTGCCCTTTGCAGGTCTTCAAGGCGAAGCCGCTCCAGCCCTGCTCGAGCGCCTGGTGCATCAGCTCCAGGCTGGTGAGACCCTCGTCGAGCATCACCGGCTTGAGCGCGGCGACCGGGCGCCAGTCGAACCGGTGCACGGTGATGTCCCGGCCCGTCGGCTGCTCGAAATAGACGAGCGCGGCGAACGCCTCGGCGTCGGCCGCGCGGAGCCGCTGGTAGAAGTCGAGCACGCTGGCCGCGTCGGGATTGGCCTCGTTCGTGTCGACCGTCAGAACCGGCTCCCGGGCTCCCAGGCGCCGCGCTTCGCGGAAGACCTCCACCGTGCGGGCGACGTCGGCGGCATTGTCGCGGCCGAGGATCTTGATCTTGAAGCAGCGGTACCCGCGATCGCGGATCCAGGGGCCGACGTCCCGCTCCATCGAGTCCTTCTTGCCCGCCACGTACCAGGCGAGGAGGGCCCGCTTGGGTGGTCGCATCAGCAGGGCGATCGCCCCGCACGTGTCCCGCTTGGCGAAGAACGGATCGGCCGTGGGGATGGGCGTCGAATCGCGGTAGAAGTCGAACGCCGAGCGGCCCAGGGCGATGCCCACGGCGTCGTGGATGGCGGCGTCGAACGGGCTGGCGCACATCGCCCGGGCCAGCGGCGGCGGCGTGCTCTCGTGGCACACGCTCTCGTGCAGACGGAGCCCCAGCTCCAACGGATGGATCGCCTCGCGGCCGCAGTGCGTCCACAGGTTGGCCGCGATCTCTTCGCATAGCTTGCGGAGGACGGCGTCGCGCGCGGCGTGCGCAAGCGACGGCTCGGGCCACGCCCAGAGGTCGCTCAGATAGATCGAGCCCCGCCCGGTCGCCTCCTTACCCTCCACGCGGACCGCGACTTCCGCCACGGCCTCGCTAATCTCCGTGATGGCGCCCGAGCTGATGATCAGGGGGCGCAAGAACGCCTGCTCGACGAACCGCACCTTGGCGTCCAGGACCGTGGTCTGCATGGCGGCGGACCTCCTTCCCGCGGCGCGGCCGGTGCGCCCCACGCAGCTTGCGGCCAACGCGGCCCCGGCGGCGCCCAAAAACGTTCGACGGTTCGATCGCATCGGTTCAACCCCCCGATGTTGAAGTTTCCGGCCCCTCGACCTCCTCAAACTGCCGATCGCCGGAGCTGTAGACGATGACGGCCCGCATCGGCTGGTCGAGCGTGCGGGCCCCGTGCCGGACGCCCGCGGGAATGCGAACGGTGTCGCCCGCCTTGAGCGTCAGCCATTTGTCTCCCACCAGGTGCTCGCACGAGCCGGAGAGCATGTGGAGGTACTCGGCGCAGTTGGGATGGACGTGTATCGGGTTCTTCTGGTGCGCCTTGACGTCGACGATCCCGAAGGTCATCTCCGCCTTCGGGTCGATCTTGGAGCTCATCAGCCAGCGGATCCAGCCCCAGGAGTACTTGACTTCCTCGGCCTTGTCGAAAGGCAGCACCAGGGGCGGCGTCGCATCTTTGGCGGAAGCCGGGTTTGCGGTCGACTTCGGTGCGTCCTGCGGATCGGCCTCGCCGGGCACCTGCATCCACAGCAGGATCGCCAGACCAATCGCGCACCACGCAGTAGACGAGACCAGAATTCTTGCTCGGCCGGACATCACTACCTCCGATCTGCATAGGACCTAGTTTCGCGGTTGTCCCCCGATTCTAACGTCTCCGCGCGAGAATAGCACGTCAGTTCCCCGGAGAGCCGGGTGAGCCGTAGTCTTCGTGCGTCAGGGTGAGCGAAGTCCGTGATGGTTGGCCGAAGACGGACTCACCGCTCGGCGGACACCTTCTTGACCAGCCGGTCGACGGCGGCCGTGATCCGGTCCTGGAGGTCCGGGGCCCACGCGGTGGCCGGCAGTCCGCAGGCGGCGAATCCCCCGGCCTCGTAGCCGCCCTCCTGGCAGACGCGCTGGGAAGGGACGTACGACATCACGTCGTTCGAGTAGCCGTTGACCCAGGTCTCGGGGCCGTGCGCCCCCTTGAACAAGAGGGCGTAGTCGACGACCGCCTCGCCGCCGAGGCTGATCCAGAGCTGATCGTCGCCGAGCCGCCAGACCTGCAGGGGATAGTCCGGGTACGACTTGGGCAGCGACTCGCCCTTCTCTATGAGGCCCAGGAGCCGCTTGGCCCAGCGGCCCTGGTAGGTGCTCTTCTCGGAAAGCGGGCGCAGCTCGTCCGCCGTGGGCTGGTCGCCGTAGGGCAAGTCGATTCCTTCGAAGGCCGTGCGCAGGCGCGGTGCGATCGGGCGGAGCGGCTCGGTCAACGTCGCCTCGACCGCGTCGGCCAGCTTCTTCCCGTACTGCCGGCAGAGCTCCACGGTCCGCCGCGGCAGCGGGTTCTGGTCCGCGCCGCAACCCTGGTAGAACATGGCCGTCACGCCGGGGTGCTTCTCTTCCAGGTCGATCTGCGCGAAGCCGGGATAGTCGCCCGACCACTCGTAGATGCTCAGCGTCGTGGCGTGGCAGGCGTAGCCAAACACGACGGCCCGCAGCTCGCCCCCGGGCGACCGGACGGCGAGCACGGGCACGGCGTGATCGTTCGGTCCCTTGAGGGCTTCGCCCCGCTCGCGCGCAGCGACAACCTCCGGCTCGCGGTTATTCCGCCGGTTGACGGCGAACTCGGCCTTCCCCTCGCCGGCCCGGAGAGTCGCCGGGCTCAGATCGGCCAGGGCCTCGGCGATCTTGTCGACGACCGTCTTCTCCAGCGCCCGAGAGTACGCGTTCACCTGGGCCAACTGCTCGTCGGTGAGCGGGTAGCAGTCGTAGGCGACGTCGCTGAGGACGGGGCCGGAGTGCGTGTGCGAGCAGGTCAGCTTCAATTGGGAGCGGTCCAGACCGCAGCGCTTCTCCGCGTCCGCGGCGATCGCGTCGTAGTTGATCTTGGAGAAGCCGCAGAGATCGCTCGTGACGATCACCGCGCGATGCCCGTCGGCGCCCTCCAGGGCCAGGACCTTGACCCACAGGTCGTGGAGCGTGCCTTCGGCCGGGTGGTTGCGCGCGGCATAGCCGGCCATCCACATCGGCTCCTCCGGGGTGATCTTCGCCCGGGCCAGACCGGCCTTCCACGCCGACTCAGCGCCCGGCAGGGCCGTAGCACCCCAAACGACCACGCAGGTCAGCACGACCGCGACACGGAGAACGAATCGACTCATGGCTGGGCTCCTAAGAACGCGCAGAACTGAGCGAACGTCTTACGTTCCTTGTCGCGCAGGCGGAACGAGCGCCGGCGACCCAAGGATCGACCCGTCCATCGTACGCTTGGCCCGGGACGGAATTCAACAGGATTCCCTGCCGGACCGGGCGGCAATCCTGCTTCGGGGCGGCCAAGAACAACTTCCCGACTTCCGTAGCAGGCACACGCCGTGTGCCGTCAGCCCATGCCCTGTCTAGGTCAGTCCAACGACGCGTCCAACCGACTTTGCGGCGTACGGATCGCCGGGCTGACGGCACACGGCGTGTGCCTGCTACTTTCATCGAACGCCGTGAAGGGTTACTTTCAACCGCTGCTTCGGTCGGCGATAATGGCCCGCACGGCCGGGTCGGATGGCCGACTGCCGCCTGCCCGGGAGCGGCCGCGTGGGATGAGCTTCACCGAAGGAGGGACGAAGATGCGGAGAATGCCCGAGAAGAGACAACGAGCTGCGTCCGAGCGGCACGCGTCCGAAGCGGGAGCGAGGACGTCTCGGCGAAGCTTCTTGAAACGGTCGACCGCCGCGGCGGGGGCGACGCTTGCCGTGGGCCTGGCCGTCGGGCGGGGCGCCCACGCCGCCGGGAGCGACGTCCTGAAGATCGGCCTGATCGGGTGCGGTCCCCGCGGCACCGGGGCGGCCGTCAACGCCATGAACGCCGACAAGAACTGCCGGCTGGTGGCCATGGCCGACGTCTTCGGGGAGATCATCCAGGCGAGCCGGCAGAACCTCAAGAATCTCAAGGGCGAGCAGGTGGCGGTCGACGACGATCGCTGCTTCACCGGCTTCGACGGCTACCAGCGGTTGATCGAAAGCGGCGTCGACGTCGTGCTGATGGCCCTGCCCACCCACTTCCACCCGACGTGCCTGAAGGCCGCCGTGGAGGCCGGCAAGCACGTCTTCTGCGAGAAAATCCACGCGGTCGACGCGCCCGGCGTGCACACCGTGCTGGCGGCCGGCGAGCTCGCCCGAAAGAAGGGGCTGAGCATCGTCTCCGGCCTTGCCTGGCGGTATCACACGGGCGTGCGCGAGACGATGAGCCGCGTGCTGGACGGGGCCATCGGCGAGATCGTCGCCATCGAGGAGACGTGCAACACGGGCAGCCTCCGCTCGCGGGCCCGGCGGCCCGAGTGGACCGAGATGGAGTACCAGGTCCGCGACTGGTTCAACTTCTACTGGCTCTCGTGCGACCTGCCGGGGCTGAACCTGGTGCACAACCTGGACAAGGCCGCCTGGGCGATGCGCGACGAGCCGCCGGTGAAGGCCTGGGGGATGGGCGGGCAGCAGACCCGCGTCGGGCCGCAGTACGGCGACGCGTGGGACCATCACGCCATCGCTTATGAGTATGCCAGCGGCGTGCGGATGTACGCCTACTGCCGGCAGCAGAACGGCTGCTGGCCGAGCGTCGCCGACCATTTCCTCGGCACCAAGGGCCGTTGCGACCTGCTCCGCGGCCGCATCGAGGGCGAGACCAACTGGCGCTACGACGGCCCGGAGTGCAACCGGTTCGACCTGGAGCACGTGGCCCTCTTCTCGGCGATCCGCAGCGGCGAGCCGGTCAACAACAGTCTCTACATGGCCCGAAGCAGCATGCTCGGCATCATGGCCACCTGGGCCACGTACAGCGGCCAGGTGATCACGTGGGACGAGGCGATGAAGTCGACGTACGTGGTGGCCCCCGAGCGATACGCGCTGGACGCCGATCCGCCCACCAAGCCGGACGCCGAGGGCCGCTACCCGATGCCGACGCCGGGGGTGAGCAAGTTCGTGTGACCGTCAGGCAGTCGGACCGGGAAGTGCGGAGGCAGGAGGACCGGCTTCGCCGGGCGGGTGTCGGTGTCGATACGGGGCTGGAATCCTATTGACGGCGCCCTCCTTTGGCACGTAAATTGCTCTCGCTCGCCCAGCAACTGCAATCACAAGGACTCTGGCACCAAGGAGGGTACGCCGTTGTTCCTGACTACCGCTCTGATGTTCTTTGGTACCGTAAGCTGCGTTCTGATGGCCGTCGATTTCCTCCGGCCGGTCCGCACGACCCACCCCTTCTGAGCGCCGTTGCGTGCGGGCCCGTCCCGCAGGGCCCGCACGCACGCCGCTGTTTCGCCGGACGATCGGGCATCTTGCCCGTGCACTGGCCAGACCCCTGCGCTCGCCGTCTCTCGGTGGGAGGGTCGCGCCGGCTTCGTCGCCATCGCTCCGCTACCGCTGGCAGGAGTCGAGGAGCTCGATCAGCCGGGCCCTCATCGTCGGGCCGAGAGATTCGGCGAACCGGACCGTGACTTCGCGATCGCGGAGTTTCGGCTCCGGATGCAGGACCTCCAGCAGTCGGAGGATCTTCTCGGCCTGCCCCTGGTTGTTCGACTGATAGTGCAAAAGTGCCACCGCCAGCCTCGCGCGGAACCAGCGGTCGCTGCCCGGGCGGGACTTCTTTTCCACTTCGCGCCACTGGGCCAGGGCGGCTTCCAGCGCCGCGGCGTCTTGCCGGGTCAACAGCAGCCGGGCGTAGCCCTCCTGGATCTCGCCGTCCTGGGGATGGGCCTGAGCGAGCCGGCCGAACGCGTCCAGGGCCGCGTCGGTCTTGCCCGCGTCGGCCAGCGCCTGGGCCGCGATCGAGTCGAGCGTTCTCCGGGCGGACGCGTCCAGCTCCTCCCTTCGCGAGCGGAGCAGCTCGACGACGCTCAGCTCCAGGCCGGCCAGCTCCGCCTTCACTTCCGCCCCGCTCGCCGCGCCGATCCTTGCAAGCCCTTGTAACATTTTCAACAACTGCTCGGGCGATCCCTCGGAGATCTGCCCGAGCATCGTGGTCGCCTCGTGACGCCGACCTTGAGCCGCCAGGGAAAACACCAGAAGCGCTCTTGCGGTCGATTGCCATTCCGGGGTACTATCCTCGGTTTTTTCGAGCGCGGCGGCCAAGATCCGCTCGGCGCGATCGGCGTCCTGCGTCGTGTAGTTCAAGCGAAACCGCGCCGCTTCCATCGCCGCCTGTCTGTCGAGCGGGCTCCACCGTTCGGGCAGCCGCCCCCCGGGCCCGACGATGAGCGTCTCGAACCACCCCGCCGCGGACGCAGCAATCTCGGCAGTCGGCTCTCCCCGCGTCCTGCGCTCTTCCAGCCACGCCTCGTAAGCGCGGGCGACCGCCGCGACCACTTCGCCGAACTTCGGGTGGTCGGGCGAGATGGCCTGATATTGCTCGATGGCCTTCTGCCACTCGCCCTGGGAATCGAGCGCGAAGCCTAGAGATCGACGCGCCTCGTCGGCCGTCGAGGCATTCGGCCAGGTCGCCAGATGCTCTTGGGCAAGCGATGCGTAGCGGTCGAGTGAGCCGGAGGGCTGTTGGCGGGCGAGCTGTCCGGCGTGGAAGATGGCCAGCAGATGCGATTCGGGGGCCTTCGGGTGGCCGGGCATGGCCTTCGAGAGGGCGTGGTACCGCGACATGGCCTCCTGGTGTCGCCCGCGGTCGTGCTCGATCGTGGCGGCGGTGAAGCCCAACTGAAACGCCCGGTCTTCGTCGCCCTGTTGTTCGGCCAGTGTCCGGGCGCGGTCGTAGGCGGCCAGCGCATCGTTGTACTGCCCGCTGTGATAGGCGTTCTCCGCCGCCTGGACCCACATCGCCAGGTCGCCGCCGGGCAGGGCCTGGACGTAGCGGGAAAGGAGCATTTGGGCGCGGCGCGTCCAATACGGTCCGTCCGCACCCCGGATCAAGGCGAGCATCTCGTTGGCCTTGGCTTGCCAGGCGGCGGTTTGCCCTTCGTCGCCCGACTCGTTGGCGGCACGCCACGCCGCCAGGTAGGTCTCCAGGAAGGCATAATCCAACTCGCCCGAGCCGACGCCCTCGAGTTGGCGTCCGCCGGCGAGCATTTGGACCGCCTCGTTCAACCGGTTGGCCGCCAACGCCAGGCGAATCTGTTCCGCTCGGGCCCGAACGGCCACGGCCGGCGGGGGGCTTGCGGAAGACAATGCCTCGAGTCTCCGCTGGGCCGTGGCGTGGTCGGCCAACAGCCGGTAGCAGACGATTTCGTCGATCCGGCTCTTCCATGCCAAGGGATGGGTCGTGTCTTGCTTGGCCAGCGGATCGAGCGTCTCGACGGCCAGCGTCAACGAGTTGGCCCAATCCGGGCTGTCGGGCGGGTAGCACTGCGCCCGGTTACGATACGCCCGAGCAAGCTGATAGCGGATGTTGTCCGCGAGCGAGGCGAGCTGATAGGCGGTGAGCCGGTCGCCATCGTCTCGACCGACGGCGCCTCGCCCCGGCCGATTGCCCGCCCGCAACTGGTCTTCCGCTTCTTCGCCGAGCTGCTGGAGCGATCGGATCGCCGCGCCCAGCGAGGTTCGGGCCTGTTCGAGGAGCGCCTCGCCTTGGGCCACGAGCGGGGCCTCCTCTCGGGCCAGCTCGCCTCGGGCGAGAAGGCCCAACGCCCCTTGCAGGCGGACGAGCAGGAGTTGCGGGTTGTCGGGATGCTTTTGGGCGAAGTCTTCGGTGACGGCGAGGGCCCGTTGCCAGAGCGGTTCTCGGTCGTCGGGGGCGGAGTTGACGGCCCAGTCGGCCAGGGTGAGCGACAACTCGATCACCAGCTCCACCCGGCGGGCGTCGGCAAGCTGCGGATCTTCCAGCCGAGTGGTGCAATGGCTCTCGGCCAGGGCGAACAGATGCCGCTGGCGCAGGCCTGACAGAAACCGCTGGTCGCTGGATCGATCCTCCGCGCCAGTCGCGCCGCCGATTGTCAGCACGAGCACCACCACGGCCAGACAGCCCGACACCAGTTTCCCCGTATGGGCTGAGCCATGAGCTTGTGAGGGTCGAGCCCGTCGAACGATGCCGTCAGGACTCACCACGGCCATACTCAATCCTCCACCGAGGCCGCGAACTTGACCCGTTCCAGTCCGATCTGACGGCAGACGTCGCAGACGTCGATCACGTCCTCGATGGGCACGCTGTTTTTGTCCTCGACGTCGAGGATCACGGGCAAATCGATCTTTACGTCGGCAGCCGCTTGGAGCACGGCTCGGACCTCATCCAGGCTCCCCAAGTCCCGCTCGTTGATCTGCCAGCCGGCGCGGCCGGCGCGCCATAGGATCTTGACCACGATCTCCTCCAAGTCCTCCAGCTCCAGATCGATGGGCTCGACGTCGGAGACGGTCCCGGGCAACGACAGGTTGGTCGGCAGGCTCCCCTCCGGCGCCTGAAAGCTGGCCGTGGAGACGAAGAAGATCAGCAGGAGGAAGATCACGTCGATCATCGGCGTCATCTTCACGTCCAGCCGGCCGCGCTCGTCGCGATGATAAGGAGGTCTACGCATGGGCAATGCTGAATGATGAAGGATGAGGGATGAATGATGGAGCGACCGATCTGCGCCGATCCGATTCATCCTTCATCCCTCATCCTTCATCCTTCCTACTCCCTGCTTTCTCGGACGGCGAAGACGACGTTCCACACGCCGGCTTTCGCGCAGGCGAGCAATATGGGCTCGATCACCCCGTAGGGCACGCGGCGGTCGGTACGGATGCGGACCTCCAGCCGGCCGGCCGCGCTTTGGCCTTCGTGGCGGATCAGCTCGCCCAGGCGGACGCCGTCCATCACCTCGCCGCCCACTTGCATCCGTGCCTCCGGCCCCGGCTCGGCCAACACGTTGACCACGATGCGCCGCACGTCGTCTTCTCGGGTCGGCTCGCCGCTGGCCGCGTCGGGCAGGTCGAGCTCCAGTTGCGTTTCCTGGCGGGCGAGGTGGCTGGAGACGAGGAAAAAGATGATCAACAGGAACACCACGTCGATCATCGGCGTCATGTTGAAGCCGAGGCCTCCTCGGGCGAGATTCGACGGGACACGCATCAGGATCCACCCCCCCCCCGCGGCGGCGACGGCCCTTGCGGCGGGGCCTTCGGCGGCGCCGGCGCCTTGGGCGGACCGGCCGTCCGGTTGCGCTTCAAGGGGGCGAACACATGTTGGGCCACGTAGGTCACCTCGGCCACCAGGTGGTCCACGCGATTGCGAAACACGGCAAACGCGGCCAGCGACGGAATGGCCACGATCAGCCCTTCCACCGTCGTGACCAGGGCCAGGTAGATCCCTTCGGCCAGGTCCGCCGCCCGGGCCGCGCCCTGCGTGTCGGCCACTTCGCGAAACGCGAAGATCATCCCGATCACCGTGCCCAACAGCCCCATCATCGGGGCGATGTTGCCGATCACCGAAAGGTATTCGATCTTGCGGAAGAGCCGGGCCGACTGCTCGGCCGTGGCGTCTTCCACCGCCTTCTCGACCGCCGGCCAGCCCCCGTCGACCTCGGCCAAGCCCGCCCCAAGCACGTGGGCCAGGAAGCTCGGCTGCATTTGGCACCGCTGGTCGGCCGGGCCCACCTTGCCCGCGGCCAATAGATCGTACACCTCCTCGCCCAACCCGGGCGGCATGAGCACCGAAGCGCGGATGGTCATCACGTGCTCGATCACCAGGGCCACCGCGGCCACGGAGAGGAGCATGATCAGCATGCCGATCACCCCGCCGGCCTTGAGGATGTCTCCCAGCGACTGGCCCGGCGCCGACTCATCCGCCGGCGACTCGCTCGCGGCCGCGCCATGGCCTCCAACACTCGGCGCCGGTGCGCTCGGGGCCGGTGCGCTCGGGGCCGACGGCGCGGGCCCTTCCGCTGCCGAAGCGCTTCCCAAGCTCAGACATGACGCAAGGGCCACGACGATCATGAACGCATTCGTCCTGCGCAACGTGATCTCCTACACAATCTTGTGCCAACGTCCCGTGTTGGTCCTTCCAAACCAAGGGGGTGCAACCCCTGGGCTTCGGCGTGGCGTTTGCTGTGCAACACTCTCCGTCACACACCACGTATCACTTCAGCACTCATCCTCCCTCATTCGTCTCCCGCAGCCGAGCTTGCGCTTCCGCTTCCGCCGGCGTCTTCGGATAGCTCTCCACCAACTCCCGGTAGAGTCCCCCCGCCTGGTCGGATTGGCCGAGCCGCTCCAGCGAGCGGCCGGCGTCGAGGAGCGACCGGGCGGCCAGGAGGCGATGTTCCGGATAGAGAATCGGGACCCGCAGCCAGGCCAGCGCGGCGGCCTCCCACCTTTCGCGATGCGCCTCGGCCTGGCCGAGGACGTAGTACGGCCCGGCGCGAAGCGCTTCCGGCATCCGCTCGATGGTTGCCCGCCACCGGTCGAGCTGCCGCTCGTCGGCCGTGACCACGGCGGCCCGCCACGTCTGCGCATAGGCCAACAGCGCGATTCGCGGGTCGCGGTCCGTGGCCAGGCGGTTCAACCGCTCGAGTGCGGCGTTGCGATCGCCGGTAGACATCAGGTGGCTGGCGCCCAGCAGCACGGCCGCCGGGACCTGGTCGCGCCGGATCCACTCGGCGGCCGCCCGCTCGACGGCGAGCGACGGCTGCGCAGGGACCCAAGCCAACGGAATGCACGCGAAGTAGAGCGTGTCGGGGTCGGCCGGGAGCAGCACCTCGAGGAACTCCCCGCCCGCCCGCTCCGGCTGCCCCAACGCCCGATCGCACCAGACGATCTGGGCCGTGATCTGCCGCCGGACCCAAGGCCGCGGCTCGCGGTTGCGGGCCTCGACGTACAAGGCCAACGCCCCGTCGAACTCCCCCACGGCAAACCGCCGGTCGGCCTCCACGTGCTGCGGGCCGTGCTCCGTCTCGATCCTCAGGACCTGGTCGGCCGGAAAGGTCCGCTTCGGGCCGCCGGGGAGCTGGAGCTGGAGCTCGCGGCCCGTGTAGTCGATCACCTGACCGCGCCACTCGGCGTACCCTTGAGCACTGCTCGGGTTGGCCACGTGGACGACGTCCTGCGCCGAAACGAGCACGGGAAAGATCGCTGCGAGCGCCGCCACGATCCCGAGAGCGCAGCCCGCCGGCACGACGCGCCTTGGCGGCAAAACGTGCTCGCGACCTGTCGAGGCGTTCCCAGTGGTCTGTCCACCTCGATTTTGCGCGTTGGGTGCCACTGCTGGCTTGCCCAGCAGTGCCGGAAGCACGGTTGGACAAGCCAACCGTGGCACCCGCAGATTCAACTTGGACAGACCACTAGCCATCAGCGTCCGTTCAGAAGTGGCGGTTCCGACTGCACGTTTCCTTTGTCGCATGGTCAGAGCTT
Source organism: Thermoguttaceae bacterium (assembly GCA_035528065.1). GTDB lineage: Bacteria > Planctomycetota > Planctomycetia > Pirellulales > Thermoguttaceae > DATKZH01. Next base: position 11,805 of record DATKZH010000580.1, read on the forward strand.
GGAGACGTCGACGTACTTGTGTAGTCCGCCGTTCTCACGGGCCAGCTTGACCAGGAAGTTGTTCGCGTCGCGCTGGGGGCCGTAGCCGAACTCGATGGCGTGGATCGTGATCCCCGCGGCCCGGCGGTGGAGGTCGTACAACTGGCCGGTCGACAGCACGGGCTCGTCGGCGTCGGTGAGGAAGAAGATCACGTCGGGGTGGAGGCTGATCGCACGCGTCAAGGCGGCCACGTGGTCGGTGCCCCCGGTGGCCGTGATCCCGGCGACGAACCGCTCCGCGTTCCGCTTGGTCTGCTCCGTGGCGAAGGCAAGTCGGTCCGGATCGCCCGAGGGATTGAAGATCGCCGGCTCCTGGTTGTAGAAGATGATCTGGAACTGGTGGTTCGACTCCAGGCTCCCCAGGCTGCCCAGCAGCTCGGCCTTGGCCCGCCGGAGCGGCTTCCGGTTGTGCCAGCTCATGCTGTCGGAGCGATCGAACACGTAGGCGAACTTCCAGCCCTCCCCGGTAACCCCGAACACGGTCGCCCGTCCTTTGCCTCCTGGCGAGCCGGGGCGTCGCCCCGCGCCGTCCGACATGCCGCCCGCGCTGGGTATTCCTTCCCCACCCAAAGCACTTGGCCCGATGATATTGAGCCCCGACGGGAGGGCGGCGCTTGGATCGATGGGCGGGCTTTCGCTGAGGAAGTCGCTCGAGTTGGGCCCGGTCGCCCCGCCCTCGGAAGCCGCCGAGCCACCCCCTCCATCGGGCCCCGTCTGGTAGTACTCGCGGCCGCCGTCCTGCTGCTCCAGCGCGATGCCCACGTCGGCGATCCGCTCGGTGGCGGTCCCTTGCCGGGCAGGAAGACGAAGTGTCAGGCCCAGAACGAGCAAGATCACGATGTGCAGCACGAGCGACATCAGCCACGAGGGCAGCTCACGACGCGGACCTGCGGCCCCCGCCACGAGCCGCTCTCCGCGGTCAATCGCGCCCGTGTCCTGCATCCCGAAGAACCTCCGAAAGCGCCAGCCAATAAAGTATTTACGACACGCGCGGGAATTCTAGATCCGCTTCCCAAACGAGTCAACGCGAGTCGCCATCCATGAGCCGCCCCCCCACCGTCCATCCTAACCGCCGGTGGCCCTCATTGGGTCACTCCGGCGAGGGACCAGGGGCGAGCGGGCGAGCCGGCCCGGCCTCCCGACCGCCCTTCGCCGCAGCTTAGACGGCTAGTATAATTGGACGTTTCCACCCGTTTTGCGGAGTCCGAGCCTGTGCAGATCATCAAGTACCCCCATCCGACGCTGCGACACAAATCGAAACCCCTGCGCCGAGTCGATGGCGAGCTGAAGAAGATCGTCCGCGAGATGTTCGACTTGATGTACGAGCAGAAGGGGATCGGCCTGGCGGCCAACCAGGTCGACCTGCCTTACCGGATGCTGGTGACGAACGTCACGGGGGACCCGGCCGTCCGGGATGAGGAGTATGCCTTCCTCAACCCGGTGATTACCGACCGCAAGGGTTCGGCCGAAGACCGCGAGGGCTGCCTGAGCTTCCCGGAGATCTACGCCCCGGTCATACGGTCGGAGAAGATCGTGGTCAACGCCTACTCCCTGAGCGGGGAGGAATTCTCCTACGAGTTTGACGGCCTGTGCGCCAGGGTGGTCCAGCACGAGGCCGACCACCTGGACGGCATCCTGTTCATCGACCGGCTCAGTCCCGCGAACCGACTCGCCGTGAAGGAGGACCTGGCCGTCCTCGAGCGCGAGTTCACCATGTACCGCCAGCGCGGGCGGATCCCCGACGACGCCCGGATCGCCGCCCGGCTGGCCGAGCTGGAAACGGCGAGGACGTAAGGATCGGCCGAAAAACAGCTTCCCGACTTCAGTAGCAGGCACACGCCGTGTGCCGTCCGCCGGCTACGGCACACGGCGTGTGCCTGCTACTCCGCGGATGCAGACGGTATTCTATTACGGATCCTGAGGTAAATTGACTCATGCGTATAGTGCTGATGGGAACAGGCCCATTTGGGGTGCCCACGTTTCGCCGCTTGTACGATACACGTCACGAAATCGTGGCCGTGGTCACCAGTCCGCTCAAGCAGCGGGGGAAACGGCCGCCCGTGGCAAGCCCCGTCCGCCGGCTCGCCGGGGAGCACGACGCCCCGATCTTCGACCCGGACGACGTCAACCGCGAGGCGTCCCGGGCGCAGCTTTCCCGGTATGGCGTGGACCTGCTGGTCGTTTGCGACTACGGGCAGATACTCTCGGCCGAGACCCTGGCCACCACGCGCCGGGGAGGCGTCAATCTGCACGGATCGCTTCTGCCCAAGTATCGCGGCGCGGCGCCGATCAACTGGGCGATCTACCACGGCGAGACCGAGACCGGCGTCAGCGTGATCCACATGACGCCCCAGGTCGACGCCGGACCCGTCATCGAGCAGGGACGCACGGCCATCGGCCCCGACGAAACGGCCGCCGACGTGGAGGCGCGGCTCGCCGAGCTGGGCGCCGAGCACGTGCCCCGGGCGATCGACGCCCTGGAGTCGGGGACGGCCCAACCGTTGCCCCAGGACCCGGCGCTGGCGTCCAAGGCCCCGCGGATCAAGAAGGCCGACGGGCTGGTCGACTGGAGCCGGCCGGCCGAGGCGATCCGCAATCACGTTCGGGCGATGGACCCCTGGCCCAAGAGCTATACCTTCTGGCATCGCCCCAAAGGGCCGCCCATGCGACTCATCCTCGGCCCGGTCAAGGTGGACGAAACCTCCGACCCAAACGCCGCCCCAGGCACGGTCGTGGAAGCCCCCGGCGACCGGATCGTCATCGCCGCCGCCCCCGGCGCCGTGGTCCTCGAAACCCTCCAGCCCGCCGGCAAACGCCTCCTCGAAGTCCGCGAGTTCCTCCGCGGCTACCGCGTCCAGGCGGGCGAACGTTTCGGGCCGGAGTAAACACGCGCTTGTCTCGGCCTCATCGAACGCGTTACAATGAAGACTGCGTTCGCTGAGGGCATATGATGGCCGTCTCGCTTGAGAAATTTGCTCAGAGTCTCGTCCAAAGCGGGCTGTTCTCCGCCGCCGAGCTGGCGGCGTTTCGCCAAGCGCTTGCGCCGGAGAAGAGACACAACGAGGCCCAACGGCCGGGCTCTGGAGCGGATTCATCGGGCGAAAGTGCCTTGAAACGCTTTTTCCAAAGCATGGGCGGGCGCCCGGCCGTGGCCGTGCCTGAGGCCGCGGTGGCCGTCGAGGAGACGATCGCCCATCGCCCGGAAGAAGAAACGCACGGCGGCGCGGCCGGCAAGGCGGCGACGACCGCCCGACGGAAGACCCTGATCCTCGTAAGCATCGCTGGTGCGGCGGCGGCCCTTGTGGTCATCTCGGCACTCGTGATGACCTTGGGACGAGATGGAGCCGACGCAACGAATGGCCCACCTTCCCAGGCCGTCGCCACCAGCGGCCTTCCCGCAAAAAGGGGACGGGGCTCTTTTTCGTCCGAGCCCGAAACGAAGGCGGAGTTGGAACCCGCCGGATGGCAAGCCGCTTGGGACGAGACCGACGCCCAGGCCAAGGCGCTGCTGGCCGAGCAGCGGTTCGGCGAGGCCGAGAAGCTCTACGCCGCCTTGGGCGAGCGTTCTGACGATTTGCGGCTCAATCGCCTGATTGCCGACGCGGTGGCCGGCGTCCGCGAGCAGGCGAACGCCGCGTATCAAGCGGTCGAAGCCCGGGCCCGAGGGCTCGTCGAGGAAAAGAAGTTCGCCGAAGCCCGCTCCGCGCTTGATGCGTTCGTCAACCAGCATGATGTCCCCTCAAACGTCGAAGCGGCGAAGAAGCTCCTGGCCGATCTCGACTACCGCCTCCTGCCCATCAGCCCGTGCATCGGCAAGGCTTCCGACGGCGGGGACCCCGGCTGCCGTTACACGCCGGAGATGATCGAGGTGGTCCAGAAGACGCTGCAACTTGAGGCGACGGGGGCCACGGAGGTGCAAGGGGGCATTGTCGCACTTGACGACCCTTACGGGCGCGGGTACGCTCAATGGTAGGCGATTGACCCAACCGGGGAGACCGTGAGATGGGGAAGGTTCACGCAGTTTTCGAAAATGGAGTGTTCCATCCCACGGCGCCCGTCGATCTGCCCGAGCGCTGCGAAGTGGAATTCGAGCCGCGGGTCGTCCGGCCGGGCGAGGATAGCCGAGGGCTGGACGAAGTGTACGACGTTCTCTCGGAGCGGTATGAAACGGGCGAAAGCGACGTGGCGGCACGGCACAATGAGCACCAGCCATGACCACGGTGTTTCTGGACACGGTCGCGCTGCTGGCGCTGTGGGACCGTAGCGACCAGTGGCACGCGGCGGCTGAGGAAGCTTTCTCGAAGCTCACCCGTGCGCGATCCCAACTCGTCACAACAACCTTCATCCTCCTGGAATGCGGTAATGCAGCAGCGAGGCGACCGTACCGCTCTGCCGTGGATCGTCTGCGCCGGCGGATGGAGTCTGCGGGGCTCTTGATCACCCCGACCGACGAAGATTGGCAGCAAGCCTGGGCCGCCTATGCGCAGGATGAGGTTGGCGACGCAAGCATCGTGGATCACGTGTCGTTCGTGGTCATGGGGCGCCTGGGCATCATCGACGCGCTGACCAACGACCACCATTTTCGTACGGCCGGTTTCAACGCGATCTTCTGACGGCCCCTACAGCGAAAGCACGAACTCGACCAGGTCGTTGACCTCCTGCTCGGTGAGTCCTTCGACGTCGCCCCCCTTCTGGCCGTGCTTGCCGACGGTGAACAGCTCCTTCATCGAGGTGTAGTGGCCGTCGTGCATGTAGGGGGCGGTCCGCCAGCACTCGATCAGCGTGGGCGTGTCGAAGTCGTCGCGGCGGTCGTACTTGCCTCGCGAGGCGACGTCGTGCATCAGGAGATCGGTGTAGAGCGGCTCGGGATGGCACGTGGCGCAGCCCATCCGCTCGCTGAAGAACAGCTCCTTGCCCCGCTTGGCCGCGTCGCTGAGCTGGCCGTCGGGCTTCAGGTGCGGGCTGAGGACGGGCTGGAGCGCCTTGAGGTACTCGTCGATGGCCACGCTTTCCTCCTCGGGCCGGACCGCGAAGAGGATGTGCGTGAATCCCGCCCGGACTCCGGACTCCGCGTCGGGCCGAACCCCGGAGGCCATCGCCGGCGGGGTCTTGTGCGCAAGCAGCATGGTCTTGGCGTTCTTCGGGTTGCCCATCCCGTCGTTCATCAGGTCCCAGTTGAGGGCATCCACGCGGGCGTCGGGATGACAGCTCGCGCAGCTCTGCCAGTGCTGGAAGCAGAGCCAGGCGTCGAAGAAGTGCAGCTCGCCGCGTCGCACCAGCGAGAGCTGCGGCCTCGGACCCAGGGGGATCAGCTCCACCTTCTTGCTCGGCTCGGGCTCCAGCTCGACCACGGCCAGCACGTCGCTGAAATAACACGCCGCGTACGCCCTCGAGCCGACGATCGCCACGCCCCGCGGGCTGGCGGCCGCCTCTTTGTCGGCGTCGAGCCATCCCCAGGGGCCGTGGGGCGGAAGCATGATCCGCTCGCGGAGGCCGACCAGGAACGCCAGGTCGTTGGGTACGTCGTTCACCGTGACCGAGGAGTAGAGCGTGCGGTCGTCGTAGCGGCCGGCTTCTCGGGCCTCCTCTTCCGTCTTGGGAACCTCGGCCAGCTTCTTCAACAGGGCGGCCGCGTCGATCACGCTCAGCTCGTGCGTGCTGGCGTGGCTCACACAGATCGACTTGCCGTCCGGCGTGACGGCCACGTCCCACGGCATGGCCGCGCCCAGGTCGATGTCGTCCAGCAGCACCGTGTTGACCAGCTTCTTCTCGGCCACGTCGATGATGCTCAACGCGTTGGTGTTCATCCAGCCCCGCTCCAGTTGCGTGGTGGGCATCTGGTAGCGGGCGAGGATGTGGACCGCGTAGGCGTGCTTGCCGTCGGGCGCAATGCACACGCCGCGCAGGCTGGAGCTGCCGTTGGGAAGCCGGATGGTGCTCGTGGACTTGTCCGCCGTGTTGATCACCGTGATCATGCAGGCGACGTCGTAGCCGTCCGAGGGGTCGAGCGGCAGATGGTTGGTCACGAAGAGCGTAGCGCCGTCGGCGGTGACGGCCGAACGGATCGGCTCGCGAACGGCCGGCACCAGGGCCACCTTCTTGGCCTCCAGATCCACCAGCGCCACGTTGTGGTTGAACCGGTTGCAGACGTAGAGGCGCTTCCCGTCGGGGCTGACCGTGGGGCCCGTGGCGCCGTGTCCCACCGGGATCGTCCCGTTCACCTTGCCCGAGGCCGCGTCGATCACGCTGACCGTCCCCTGGGGTTTCGCGCAGGTGACGTAGAGGGTGGCGCCGTCGGGGCTTACGGCCAAGCCGGTCGGCCCGGCGGGGAGCCCGATCGTGCGGGCGACCTTGGCGGAGGCGACGTCGACGACGGCGACCTGCGCGGCGTCGACGTTGAGGACGAACAGGCTCTTGCCGTCCGGCGAGGCGACCAGGTCCCAGGGGCCCAGGTACTTGCCGGGCTCCGCGGCCGCCGCAGGCGTGATCGCCAGACACACGGCCAAAGCACAAACCGCCTTGCAAAACGTGCCGCTCATAAGACAACTCCTACCCATCGGATGACTCCTCTCGCCTGGTAGCAGGGGGATGTACCGGCAGACTGCATGGTTGTGTGGAAGGAAGACCGCCGGCGGTCGCCGCACGGTCCTATGCCGCCGCAGGGGGGCACCGCAATTTGGCATCCAGTATACGGTGCTGTCAAGCCGATGTCGACGATCCAAGCCCGAAACGGGGATTTTTTTGCCGCCCCGTCTGAGGTCCCTTGGGGGGCTGCCCCGAGTCGGGTCTGCCCCGGCAGCCGGCGACGAACGACGGTAGGTAAGTGGGCTCATTGCCTATCCATGCTGTACAATGAAGGACGACGCCGATCCAAATTGAACCCATAGGGGGCCGGGCCAATGGAGACTGACGCGATGGGCCGAGTTCTGACCGAAGCCACGATCGAGAACATGGAAGACCTCTGGGCCGTCAAGCGTGGGATTGCGTCTGCTGACGAAGTGCGGAGGGTCACCGTCAGGGACGCCCTGGTCGATACGGGCGCCACGTTGCTCTCAGTTCCTACCCAACTGATCGAGCAGCTCGGGCTGGAAAAAACCGCGTCGAAAAGGGTGATCACCAGCACGGGCGAGGGCGAGGCCGCCGTCTATTCCGCCGTGCGCCTGACGATCCAAGGCCGCTCTTGCACCATGGACGTGATGGAAGTGCCGGACAGCGTGCCCGTCCTGATCGGCCAGCTCCCGCTCGAGCACCTCGACCTGGTCGTCGATCTCCGCAGCCGCACGCTCATCGGCAACCCGGCCCACGGCGGGGAACACGTGTATGAGCTGTACTGAGGAGCGAAGCTGGCGCTACTCGCCGGCGGCCTCTCCCGCCGCCCACGCTTCGAGCATCTGAAACTGCCGCACGAACCCGTGCTCTTCGACGCCGTAGGGGCTCTTGAAGAAGCTGGCGAGGAAGGTGAGGCGGCCGGTTTCGCCGCGGCGGTGGGCGAGCTCGGTGAAGCGGATGAGGTCGAGGACCAGGGGCGCGGCCAAAAGCGAATCGCAGCCCTGCCAGATGAACTGGAGGGTCATCGGCGTGCCGAGGAATCCGGCGAAGTGGACGTGGTCCCAGGCGGTCTTCCAATCGCCCAGGCTCTCGATGTACTCGATGGAGACGTGCGTCTGGGGCTTATAGCCCAGGATCTCGCCCAGGAGGTGGTCCTTGCTGGCCACCTTGGCGGCCTTGTTGACCGGGTCGTTGAGCACCTGGCCGTCCATGTTGCCGAAGATGTTGTGCCCGACCCAGCTCATCACCCGGAGGTTCCGAAGCTGGAACAT
>DATKZH010000581.1:0-32896 GCA_035528065.1 Thermoguttaceae bacterium
GCGCAATGAGCGTTCCAATGTCGGTCAAACTGGCCATGATCGATTGCTCCAAAAGCTAGTCCATCCCCTATTCTAGCCGTGTTGGGGGGACGAGAGCAAGGGGCTCGGGGCGGCCAAGTTGAACCGACCATCCCTCACGGCCTGGCCGCTGCGGGCACGATGTCTCCCCTTCGCTCCAGGTCTCTCGCCGGCAGCGGCCAAGCAGTGTCACACGCACAAATTCCGACTTCTGAGCAGGGGCACCTGTGCCACTATTCACAAACCGTTTTGTGGCAATTGTGGAGTCCGTCTCTATGCAGGCCCTTCAACGAACACGAACGTCTCGTCAAAGTTCCCAGTGTCTTGAGAGTCAATTTGGATGAGCCAGCCGTATTCGGTTGGGCATCCCCTGATCGTGTGTTTTGGGTAAAAGAAACAGCCAGATCCAAAAAGAATTGTGGGCCGGAACAGATTGAAACGCCTGTCGGGGAACTGGGGTGTAGCGCACGCCATATTGACTCCTGTGCTACCTGGGGACCAAAACGTCAAAAGAGACTTCCATGATCCACTCTGGTGCCAAATTCTGTGGTATTGGCCCGTCGGAAGAAGCTTCGCCACCACCAATAGCCCTTTTAAGTCGCCGCCAAAGTCGTCGTTGCCGATCTTCATTCCGCCCGTACAATCGCGTTCATCATAATGATATCCCTTTGGCCGGTCCCCAGATGCCGGAACGATGAACCCATTGCGAAACGTACAGCAATGGCGCCCACGTCGGTGGCGGCGCCGACACCTCGCAAGTGCAGCGGAAGGAACTAGCGTTGCTCCTACACCAAGCAGGAATGCGCGACGTCCGAGCTCTCGTTTCGTCATGATCATCTCCCCCGTGATAAAGGTAAAGCAAGAAGCACCAACGGATCACAATTCAAAGCCCCACAGCGGGAACATTGCCCGCGCGGGAGCTGTTCGATTGACAATGGGGAACGGGGTCAGACTTCAAATATCAACTTTGCGACGTCAATTGGTGGCGAGTGGCCTCATTCGGGATGCAAAGTCGCAACCGAAGAAGTTGATGTTTGAAGTCTGACCCCCTCGCCCGTGCGCGCATAAAGGGGTCGGGAGTGTTTGTTTGGCCAAGGGCCTTTCTTGGGATCTATCTTACCAGGTGCCATCCCGATGCGTCCACGCTCAGGGGGGTGTGGCCCTTGTAGCGGTTGTACACGGGGTGCATTTCGTCGATGGTGTCGGAGGAACAAAGGGGTCGGGAGTCTTTGTTTGAAAGGAGGATTTCCATTCAACGAAGCCTTCTGACCAAAGACGAAAGAAAGACTCCCAACCCCTTCATTCCTCCCACGCCGTTTGCCGCAGCGCTTCGTTCCGTCGCATGCCATTCACCCCTTGAGGAACTGGTCGTATTCCCCGTGGTGGCCGATCCAGAACCAGACCAGCCCTTCCGTGCGGTCCCGTGCCAGTGCGCGATAGTGCAAGCCGACCCGGGCCGACCAGAACAATCCGACCTTCTTCAGACGCAACGACGGGTGATGCGGGTCTTGTCGCAGCAACGCGAAGTTCTTGTCCGCCAACTCGCGCACTTCCTCCGGCAGATGGCGGTAGCAGTACCAGAAATCCGGGGTGGCGAAATGGTTCATAGCGGCTTACACCGCCCTGCCTCGAAGTCCTCATCCGCCCGGCGTCCGGCCTCGTCGAGTCGCCCGGTGCGAATGTCTGCTTCGATGCGGCGGTCCCACGCGTCGGCCAGATACTCCTCGAACCACCGCGCGAACGCAGCCAGTTCCTCGGGGGGCAAGTTGGTTACGGCAGTTTCCAGCTCGTCTAGGCTCATAGCCACCTCCGGAAAAGCATGGCAACTCTCGCAGGCCCGGATACACGGGTCGAGGTTCTTCGATGGGGCAAGAACCTCTCTTGTCGTCTATTCTACCAGGCGCCACCCCGATGCGTCAACGCTCAGGGCCGTGTGGCCCTTGTAGCGGTTGTAGACGGCGTGCATTTCACCGATGGTGTCGAAGTAGCCGAGGATGTGGGCGGCGGCAGGGGCACCCGCGCGATCCGCAATAGGAGATCAATCGTGGGCCTGCCCGCGTGAAGCCTGCTCACGTGCTGAGAATCTGCACGAGCTTCGCCAGGACCTCCTGCATTTTAGCGGGGCTTATCGTCCCCGCCCGATACAGGACAATGCTCCTCTCGGCCGTGAAGAGCCGATTGGGACGAATATTGCTGGCCTGCCGCAAGCCGCCGCTGGTGAAGTCGTGATCCGCCAGCGGCACCGCATAGCCGTCGGCGACCGCCTGGCTCGTGATTTGGCAGAGGATGACGTCGTCGCCGGTGAGCGTTGCCACCACCAATGCCGGTCGCTTCTTCGTCGAACTCAGATCCGAAAACGGAAACGGTGCGACGACCACGTCGCCCTTTACAAATGCGCCCATGCGGCATCCTCCTCGGGGCGATCCCAATCGCGGCGAAGCACGGCTTCCGAGGCCAGCATGGTCGCGCGGGCACCGCTGTCGCCCGCTGCCAGGAGATCGGCCGTATCGCGCTCCAGCAAGTACGAGACGAAATCATAAACGACGGGCAGTTTTTCGGGCGGCAATTGGCGCAATCGCTCGTCGATCTCGGCAATCGTCCCAGATGCCATGGTCGTCCTTCCTTCGCATCGGGCGTCAAACCGGATAAGAACCGGATAGACGGGTCGGGAGTCCTTGTTTGGCCAAGGACCTTTCTTGTCGTTTATGATTTATTCTACCAGGCGCCATCCCGATGCGTCAACGCTCAGCGCCGTGTGGCCCTTGTAGCGGTCATAGACGGCGTGCATTGCGTCGAGGGTGTCGAAGTAGCCGACGATGTGGGCGGCGCTGAACGATTGGCCGGCCTTGATGGGTTTGCCGTAGATCTCCTCGATCATGACGATAATCCCGCCGGACCGCTGGCTGCACCAGGCCTCGTAGACGACGGACGGCTCGAGCGTCAGCCCGGCGAGCCAGGGGCCGTCCTTGCCCGTCTCCTTGTCGCGTAGATGGTAGGCGCGGATGAAATGCTCCGGCGTCTTTTGGGTGTCGCGGCGGTAGTTGAACTTCGCGTCGGGTGCGAAAGGGGTGAAGAACTCGCTGGAGGGGATGCGCAGCCCTTGGGGACCGCCCAGGTAGCTGAGGTACATCTCGCTGAACGTGTCGCCGCGCTCGTGGCGGACACAGCCGGGCGTGTCGTTGCGGAGGAACATTTCTTGGGAATCGTTGACGGTGTCGATCTTGTCCATCAAGACGAAGAACCGCTCGCCCTTGGGAAACATAATCAATTGCGTCCATTGCGATCCCGGCTTGCGCCCCGGGGCGGCGTACTCGTAGCGGTAGGTCGTCTTGACCGCGACGAAATCGTCGCCGCGGATGACCTGGGGCTGGACCGGCTTCATCCGGTGGCAGAGCTGGGGCCCCTCGACCACGCGCTTGCGATGGGTGCTGCCGTGGGCGATGACGGCGTAGGCTCGCCGTGCCGGGTCCGTCTCGCCGGTGTGCCACAGATAACGGCCGACGCCGTGCCCGTCGGGGGCGAAGACCTTATCAGCGTAGGCCTCGTCGCTGCCCGCCTCCATCAGCCAATCGACGACCATCAGCCCGTCGCCGACCTCGCGGAAGCCGGTGGCTTTGTCGAGAAACGATCCCTTTTCGATACCGGTCATCCAGTGCTCGGGGTCCTTCTTGGGGATGACGGCTTCGAGATTGTCGGTCTCGATCTTGATGGCCCTGTCGTCCTCGGTAACGCGCGCCCACGGCGCTTCGCCCGCCGGCACGGCCAACACCGGCACGGCGCCTGCAATCGCGATGAGCACCAGCACGACGAGCCGTTTCGATGAGAGGTCGGTTGGCATGGTTGTCCCCCTTTCTTGTTTGGTCGTAGACGTTCAAGCCCCGGCCCATGCCGGGAAGCGAGCCACGAATAGCAATCCTAGTCCCCCCACCCGGCGATGCAATGCCCGGCGATGCAATGCCGATCCATGGTTCAGGCCCGGCCTTGCCCGACGAGCATCACGAGCATCGATGAACTTGGCAGCGCCGAGTCGCTTGGCGGGCCGCAGTCAAGCATCCGGCTGGGGGAGGTAGTCCGCCGCGGCGGAAGAACCCGCCGACGATCGCGCCGGCAGCCTTGGTGAGATGGGCGACCGCCGAGTCAAACCCTCCCGCCCCGGGGGGAAGACGGCCGCGATGCTTTCGCAACGACTTCCCCAAGAACGGTTGACCGCGCTTCTTCGGCTTGCCCACAATGAGGGAGATTCCGAGACGGACACGGACGCATGGCGCGCATTCTGGGGATATCTCGAATAGGACAGGAGGGAAATGACTATGCCGGACCAAGAAGTCAGAAGACGCACTTTCCTGGCGGCGGCTTCGGCGGGCTCGCTCTGGGCCGTGGCCAACGGCGGCACTTCTTCCATCTCGCTTTTTTCCCGAGACGCCTCGAAGCTGGCCGTTCTCGGAGGCCGGCCCGTGCGGACCAAGCCGTTTCCGAGCTGGCCCGTCTGGGATGACGCCGACGAGAAGGCCGTGATTCCCGTGCTTCGAAGAGGCCGTTGGTCGAGGAGCGAGGTGGTAGACGAGGCGGAGCGGAAATTTGCCGAACTGATGGGGACCAAACGGTGCCTGCTGACGTTCTGCGGCACGCAGGCCCTGATCGTCGCCCTGCACACGGTGGGTGTCGGAGGCGGCGATGAAGTCATCGTCACCCCTTATACCTTTGTTGCGACCATCGACGGCGTTCTTCAGAACAATGCCTTACCGGTCTTCGTCGACGTCGATCCGGATACTTGGAGCATGGATCCGGACAAGATCGGCGAAAAGATGACCGACCATACGTATGCCATCCTTCCGGTGCACATCGGGGGCAGCCCCTGCCAGATCGACAAAATCATGCAGATCGCCAAAGCGCGCGATCTGAAAGTCGTGGAAGATGCCTGCCAGGCCCACATGTCGGAATTCCAGGGCAAGAAGGTCGGCTCCTTCGGCGATTTCGGCTGCTTCAGCCTGCAGAACAGCAAAGTGATCACCTGCGGCGAAGGCGGCGCCGTGATCGGAAACGACGAGGAGATGATGGATCGCGCCCATTCCTATCACAATTTTGGCAGGCCCCACGGCCCTTTCATGGAACGGGGCGAACACGGCTACGTCGGCGTGGGCACCAAGGCCCGCATCACCGAGTTTCAGGCGTCCATCGTGATCACGCAGATGCGTACTGCCGACCAGGAAATCGCAAGGCGGGAAGAGAATGGAAAGTACCTGGCCTCGAGATTGAAAGAGATACCCGGGATCGTCCCCAGGAAGGAGTATCCCGAGACCACTCGGCTCAGCCATCACACGTGCGGATTCAGGTACAAGGCCGAACACTTCGATGGGCTGTCACGGGATCAGTTCTTAAGAGCCGTCGGGGCTGAAGGTATTCCGATGGGAAAGAGCCTGGGCAATATTGCCCGACTTTCTCAGAACCGGGAAGGGACCATCGAAGGAGCGCTGAGCTCCAAGACATTCAAGGCCATCTACTCCGAGAAGAGAATCGGAGATTACCGCGACAGGTTGTCCTGCCCGGAAGCAGAGCGGCTGGTCGAAGAAACGGTCGGGTTCTCACAGAACGTGCTTTTGGGAACGAAAGAAGACATGGATGATATCGTCGATGGCGTTCAGAAGGTCTATGAGAACCGCAAAGAGCTGATCGCGGCGACTTGAACGGCACCTGCCTCTCGTGAACCCGGCACCGCGGCTCGGTTTCGAGGACCGCACCCTAGCGCGCGACGTCCGCCGCCGAGCTCTCTCTATTCTCGATCGATGACTACGCGCACCGGTGAGGGTGGATTGTCCGTGGACCCGATGCCGTGCCGGCCGTACACTAACGTTGCAGTACGAATGCCAGGAGAATAGCAGCGGGCACGGCGGCCAGCGTGAGAAGGACGCTCCAGAGGTTCACTTGACGAATAGATATTCGGTTTGCAGCGAGGAATCTTGGCTCGGCCAGCCCAGACGGCGCATCCCGGAGGCTGCCTTTCACTACGGGGGAGTCAACCGAGCGCCCCCGGGCAGACTCCCGACGGACTGTCCGTGGAGACCGTCACCGGGCGTTGAAGGGCTCATGTCCGCCATCGCCGGTGGGCTTTGGGTGCGTGCCAGGGCGGGTCGTTTGATCGGAGGGGTACGCGGACGTTAGACTCGTGCCTGAAAGGCCCAGCGGTGGAGCCGGGGAACCGCCAACCGGGGGGGCTCCGTTCACAGAGGAGTTTTGGCATGCCGATCCGTTTCTGTCACGCGGCGGCGCCGTTGGTTCTCTTCGTCGCGTCAACCGCGTTCGCGTTGGGCGGCGTCTGTGCGGGTGCCACGCCCCAACCCAACATCGTCGTCATCGTCACCGACGACCAGGGCTACGCCGACATCAGCTTCAACCCGCATCATCCCGAAGAGGTGTCGACGCCGCACATGGACGCCCTGGCCCGCGAGGGCGTGTTCTTCACGCAGGCCTACCTCAGCGGCAACGTGTGCTCGCCGACGCGGGCCGGCCTGATGCTTGGCCGGTACCAGCAGCGAGTCGGCGTCTACACGGCCGGAGACGGGGGACGCGGATTCGACCCGACGATCCCGATCTTCCCCGCCTTGCTACCCGAGCATTACGTGTCCATGGCCGTCGGCAAGTGGCACCTCGGCCTGGACGAGGACTACCCGCAACTGAAATGGCATGCGCTGAACCGCGGGTTCGATGAGTGCTACAAGTTCATGGGCCGCGGGGCGCACGACTACTTCGACCTGAAGATCCCGGATCACCCGATCTATCGCGGGCTGAATCGCATCGAGGACGAAGGTTACCTGACGACTCGCCTGACCGAAGAAACGGTCGCCTTCATCGATCGCCACCAGGACCGGCCGTTCTTTCTGTACCTGGCCTACAACGCGGTGCATTCCCCCAAGCAGGCGCCCCCCGAGGACGTCGCCCGCTACCGCAAGCAGTTCCCCGGCCTCACCGAAGGCCGCGCCATCCTCATGGCCATGCTCCACCATCTGGACCTCGGCGTGGGCGCGGTCGCCAGGAAGCTGAAGGACGAAGGCATTTGGGACAACACGCTGCTGTTCTTCTTCACCGACAACGGCGGGGCCAAGGCGATGGAGGCCAACAACGCGCCGCTGCGCGGGTTCAAGGGGAGTTGCTGGGAGGGCGGCATCCGCACGCCGCTGGTCGTGAGCTGGCCGGCCAAGATCCGGGGCGGTCGCACGATCACCACGCCCGTCATCTCGCTGGACGTGCTGCCGACCGTCCTCGACGCGATCGGCGCGCCCGGGCCGACCGACGGCCCGCTGGACGGCAAGAGCCTTCTGCCCCTGCTGCGAGGCGAAACGACCACGCATCACCGGCACCTCTTCTGGAGCGAAGGCGGCCCGGGCGGCGAGTGGGCCGTGCACTCAAGCAACTGGAAACTGATCGCCATCAGGGACCAGGTCGAGCTTTACGATCTCCAGGCAGACGAGGCAGAAACCACGAACCTGGCGGCCAAGCATCCCGACAAGGTCGCCGAGCTGACCGGGCTCTACGACGCCTGGCTCGACCAGATGGCCGAACCGCTCAGCGGCAAGGGGAAACGCTGGGCCCCGCCCGAACAGACGCCGCCGACCAATCGCGAGAAGGAGCGGCTGCGAAAGCGAATGGAACGAAAAAAGCGGCACGAGGCGGAGGATAGGGCGCAATCAACGACACCCGCTCGCCCCTAAGCGACCTTGATGGCGCGTGGTTGGCTACCACGACCGAACCGCTCGAGACGCAAGCCGATACCCAAGGGGCCGCGTCCCGCGGCGACGCCGAGCCGTGGGGGCGATCTCAAAGCACGGCTTCGCATTCCGCAACCTTGCGGTTGTAGAAATCGTCCGTGATAAGCCACTCTTCGTAGAGGGCCCTGAGCTGTCTCAAACGTCCGGCCACCTGCCGCTTGGTGAACTTGGTTTGCACTGCCGGGTCCGCGGGCACGGCCTTGGCTTTCTCCTCGGCAGTGAGCGGCGGGGGAACCCGTTTGGGCGAAGGTTGGTAGGATTGGTTGTACACCAGGGCCTCCAGGTCCTCTGCGGGAACGAGGTGCCGCCACAAGTAAGCCTGCATCCTGTCTTCCGCGGGCACGGCCTCACGGGCGACCTCTTGTTCCCCAATCAACGCGCGGCCTTCCACGGCGAGGCTGACAGGTTCCTTCGTACCCCTCAGGCTGGCTTTTAGCGCGAGCCGCACCATTTCCTTGTCCTCCGGCAGGGTGACCGTCGATGACGAGAATCCCGCCGGCGGGTCCTTCAAGCTCAGCTTGAGGGGACCGGTGAACCCCTCTTTCCGGATGGCATAGACGCTGACCGCGGCGGAGCCCCTGCTGCGGAGGCTGACGCTGGACGGGACCACGCGCAGCGCGAAATCGGGTTGCGGCGCGCTGAGGCGCAGACGGTAGGCATACGCTTCGCCGCCGTTGCGAGCCGTTTCGCCCAGGTGGACGTAGTAGGTTCCGTCCGCGGGCAGCTTGGCCATGAGATAGGAATCGGCGTGGTGCGTGTTCAGGCCTGAACCCGGGTCATCATGATCGTCGTTGAACGCCAGCAGCTTGCCTTTCGCATCCGTGAGTTTGAGCAGGGAATCCATCGGGGAATCGAGCCGGCGGGCGTTGACTTCCGCGACGATCGTATCGCCGGCACGGCCTTCGACCTGGAAGACGTCCCAATCATTGGGACGATCCATACGCCCGTTGACGATGATGGGAAGCTTCACCTTCTGGGCGTGCGCCGAATCGTTGTTCGATTCCTTGTCGAGACACTCGGGCAGCGTGTCCAGCTCGAAGGGGACGTGGTTGGAAACGAATCCCCCCTCGTTCTGGGCGGCGATCAGGTGAACCCCCGGGCCGGCGTCTTCAGGAACCGGCAACAGCTTGGCCTTCTCGATGTTCCAGCCGTTCATCTCGATCGACGCCGGATCACCCACCCGGCCTCCCAGCGGGAAGATGCTCGTCACAAACGGCACCTCGCCGATGGTGACGCGATAGATGAAGTCCTCGCGACCGCGGTAGATGGCGTCGATGATCGCCAGCACGTACTCGCCGTCTTCGGGCACTTCAAAATAGAGAGTCGGATCGGGCTTGAAACGAAAGTCGTCGTTAAACGCCAACTCCTTCCCCTCCGTGTCGTAAAGCGTCAGCACCGGCTGAAACCAGCCGGGAACGGCGTCGGCGATATAGGGGATCAATTCCCGCGCAGCGGTAGAGATAACCAGGCGTTGCCCCTTGCGCGCCTCGAAACGATAATGGTTCACTTCGCCGGAGGCGATCTGGCCGTTCATCGTGCAGGGGACGGTGATGCGATCCTCCACTTCGTCGTCCGGTCTCTTGCGCAGCGCGGACTCCTCCTTGCCGAGCACCTGGAAAACGCTGGTTCTCATCGCCTTTCTGGTGACTTCGGGCACTTGGCCGACGTGGAAAACCATCGGGTTCGTCGTTCCGCGCGGCGTTACCAGCCTAATTTCCCGCGCGCCGGGCTCCGCGTCAGGAGCGATCGTCACTTCGACAAGAGCGATTTCGGAGAGCGCGGCGCAGGCCGGCCGGTTGACCCATTCGGCAATTCTCTTTTCGATTTTTGCGATAGTCTTCTTCGTTGCCTCATCCTGCCGCGCCGCTCCCTGCGCCCATTGCTTCGCCCGCGATCCTTGCCTACCGCGCGACCTTGGGTTCAATTCCCTCAGTTGCTCCCTTAGCAGCGTGACCTCCTGGTTGCTGAGTTTCCTGTAGAACTCGACGAGCTTCGCGGAAACGCCCGGACCGGTCACAATCGCGCCGTCCGTATCGTTGAGGCGCTGTCCGCCCAACCTGACCTGGAACGTGGTTCCCTGCTGTCCGCCGGCCGGATAGACGAAACCGATATAGGGCGTCGCCTGCCCCCGCGCCTCCGGCGCCATCGCCAGCAACCCGGCCAGTCCCAAGATCGGAAGCCATAAAACTCTGCTCATGAGCCGCTCCATTTTCTGCACGGTCAGAACCATACGCGAAGGTTGTTGTAGGTTAAGCGGGATCTTGGCCTCCGGGGGCGATCCACCCGTTCGGCAGCGATTGCTACATGATCTCCGTCAGAAGCCCGGCCGACTTCGCACCTTCCGATGCGGCGGGCAACACGTGGGCCTCCAAGCCCAACGGATGGGGCAGTTTGGCGCCCGCGTCGATGCCGGCCAACTGATAGATGCTGCCAAGGAGATCCACCGGATAGACGGGCCGGTCCTTGACCTCTTCGGCATTTTCATCCGACGAGCCGACCACCTGGCCGCCCTTGAATCCGCCGCCGGCGACCAGGACGGTGAAGACCTTGCCATAATGGGTGCGACCGCCGTTCCAAGGCGGTTGCCAGTCCACCTTGGGGCCTCGGCCGAACTCGCCGCAACACCAGACGAGTGTGGTCTCCAGCAAGCCGTGATCCTTCAAATCCTGCAAGAGCATCGCCAGCCCTTGGTCCAGTTGCGGCACCTGCCGGCGCATGGTCTCGAAGTGATTCTTGTGCGTGTCCCAGCCTCCGGGGTAGTTGATGGTGATATAGGGGACCCCGGTCTCGACGAGCCGTCGCGCCACCAGGCACTCCTGCCCGAACGTGTGGCGGCCGTAGCGATCCCTCAATTCCGGCTCTTCCTTGGAGAGATCGAACACCTCTTTGCCTGCGCCCAAGATCAATTCATAGGCCGCTTCCTTGGCGTCCTTCGCGGCCGCCAACTGGGGACTGCCCGCCATCGCGGCGCCCATCACGTCCATCTTGTCGAGCAATTCGCGCCGGGCCTTTTGCCGCTCGTCGGTGATACCCCTGGCGACGACGCCTTCCACCTCGAATCGGGCCGCGTTCGGGTCGCCGCCCGTGCCAAAGGGTTTGAACTTCGGTCCCAGAAAGCCCTCTTCGGAAAACCGCCCCGCCGGCTTGGTCAGCACCACGTAGGGCGGAATCATCCCCTTGTATTCCGGACTCTTGAACAGCGCGAACACGGCCCCGACGCTCGGATAAGCCAGCCGCTCGCCGGACGTGTGCCCGGTCTGCATCAGGTAGGCCGCCGTTTCATGGCCGTTGATGCCGTGGGTCATGCTGCGGATGAGGCAGTACTTGTCGGCCTGCTTGGCCAGCTCGGGAAACAGGGCGCCGAGCTGGATTCCGTCCACGTTGGTCGGGATCACCTTGTCGAACTCACCCAGGTATTCCCGGCCCGAGTCCGGTTTCGGATCCCACGTGTCGTTGTGCGACATGCCGCCCCATAGAAAGATCTGAATGACCGACTTGGCCTTGACTTTGGCCGGCGATTTGGCCGGCTCCGCCGCGGCCGCCAAGGCATGCGAGCCGAAGCGGTCGGCCAGCAGCATCCCCCCCGCGCCGTAGAGGCCCCGGCGCATCGCTTCACGTCGGGAGATTCGCGCACCGTTGTCCGAAATGCGGTTCGTGCTCATGTTCTCGATTTCCTTTCATCAATTCGAGTCTCTTCCCTACGGCGCTCGCGAATGAAAAGCTGTGAGTTGTGTGCGTCTAACGTTCTCTTCTAGGAGTTCCGCAAGAATCAGTGTCGATAAAGAAACTCCGTGTTGTTGATCAAGGCCCAGGTGACGTCGATCGCCGCTTCGTTCTTGGAGCGGGTAGACTCGACGTACTCCGCCACCGTCTTCAGTTCCTCGTCGGTCGGCCGGCGCGAAAGAACGGTCAGGTAAAGCTCCTCCACGATGTCCCCCGGTTTGCGGCCGGTAGCGAAGATCGCCTTGAGCTTGGGGCCTCGTTCAAGCTTCTGCTGAATATGGCTCGAATTCAGCATGTGCAGCCACTGGGGGGGGACGGGCTTGTTGTTGCGCTCGTTCTCCATGCCCGTGGCCCGCGCCGAACGTCCGAACAAGGTCAAAAAGGGACTGCTGATGCTCCCGTCCGCCACCGCAATCGCAGGCATGTCTTGCGGAATATAGGTAAAAGGCTCCGGGATGGCGCTGGTGTAAAGATCGGACGTGCCGGTGAACTTGTTGATGGCGTCGATCAACACCTCGGCCTCCAATCGGCGCAGCGGGTAGCTGGCAAAATTGGCCTCCGCTTGGGGGTCCTTGAACCGGGACATGGAGGAAAACTGATACGTGGTGGAGGTCAGAATCATCCGGTAAAGGCCCTTCAGATCATAGTCGCTCGCGATGAACTCCTTCTCCAGATAGGCGAGAAGTTCGGGATTGCTCGGCGGATTGTCCTCGCGAATGTCGTCCGGCTCGTGGATGATGCCGCGCCCCAGCAGCCACGCCCAAACGCGGTTCACGATGCTCCGCGTGAACCAAGGGTTCTCCGCCCGTATCAGCCAATCGGCGAAGACCTCCCGGGGATCCCGGTCGGGCGGCAACTGGATCTCGGTTCCGTCGGGAAAGACCGCCGTCAGTGTTTCGCTGTTGGTCGGCGGCGCGGTCTCTTCTTCCGACGCGTCGCCGGTGACCTCTGTCGACGTGGTGACCTTGGCGTGTCCCGGCGCGATGTTGCCGGGCACGGCGCAGCAGTGGAGAGGGTCCCAAAAAACGTTTTCCTCCTTCCACTCGCTGGTGGGCTTGTAACCGACCTGCGAGAAGAAGACCGCCGTGCCCGGTAAACGGTCTTTCGGCCAAGAATCGGTTCGCGATCCCATGAACGTCAAGGCCACGGCGGTGGCGATGTTTTCCGGAGTCTTGCTCTGGATGGCGCGGTAGAAATTGACCGGGCCCACGCGGAAATTGCTGCCGCTGGAAGTGAGCATCTCCCGGACGAATTGGTCATACGGCTTGTTCTCTGCGATGGACGCCCGGACCCACCGATGATACGCCTGCGCCGCATTGGGCCAGAGATTGACGGGGAATTCCGCCTTGATTCGGAGGATGTCGCTCCATTTCATGGACCAGTAATCCACAAACTCATCCCGCTCCAGCAGACGATCGATCAAGGCACCGCGTTTGTTCTTCGTGTCCGGATCCTCGATGAACCCCCTGGCCTCTTCCGCGGTGGGCAGCGTGCCGATCACGCCCAGATAAGCGCGACGGACAAACACCGCGTCGGAGCAGAGGACGGGCTGGACGTCCAACGACGCCAACTTGGAAAAGACGATCTTATCAAGCCGGCTCGCAGGC
This sequence comes from Thermoguttaceae bacterium, assembly GCA_035528065.1. Lineage (GTDB taxonomy): Bacteria > Planctomycetota > Planctomycetia > Pirellulales > Thermoguttaceae > DATKZH01. Next base: position 13,112 of record DATKZH010000581.1, read on the forward strand.
TTCGCCGGGGCAGAACTCTCAAAAACGTTCGCCGCCTTCTCGGGTGTCGCGGCTCCGCCCGCGACGGCCAAGACGACAACCGTCAAAGCTAATGATGTCTTCCTCATGCGTTTTCAACTCCGGAAGGGGATCACCCTATTACGCTCAGCGCCCAAACGACATCGCACATTCGATCCGAGATTCCCCATTGGCAGTGCGCCCGAAGCCGATCCAGGCTCGCGTACCAGCCATCTTACCAAAGCGCCCCCTACCAATGTCTAGGGCCCGAGGCGGTTCTCTGTGATTGGCAGCCATCTTCGTTCGCCTCCACAAACGGATCACGAAAAGCCGTAATCCTGGGGGGGCCGCTAAAGGGTAGTCCCCGAAAAAGGGGGCAGACTACCGGGCTTCCAGGCAGGACAGGGGGGGCCGTCCGGGGAATGTCGCTCTTGAGGGGACATAGCTCCCTCGTTTCAGTAAACCCTGAACGGCGATAGAAGTTTCGCATTTGCCTTAGGAACAGCGAATTTCCTGCCGGCAAGCGCCGCCAGTCGCCGGTTGCCGAGCCGGACGTGCGGTTGGAGACATTGAAGCTCGGCGCGAGCCAACTCGTCCCCATCCTCCAGCGGTGTTTCTCGCCATTGGCCCCCTCGCCCCCTCCGGGGGGGGTCGGCCACAACCTCTCTCGTTCCTGCCTCGACGCGGGAACGCGCCGCCGGGCCCTTGACTGCCCCGAATTGTGAACATAGAATCACAATGGGAGGCAAGCCATGAGCGACCAGAAACTGGATACCGAAATCCGCAAGGAACAGATCGCCGAAGCGGCGTTGGGGCTGTTGGCCAGCCAGGGGTTGGGGCGGCTGAGCATCGCCGCGGTCGCCCGGCGCGTCGGGCTGGTGCCTTCGGGGATCTATCGCCACTTTGCTGGCAAGGACGAGATGCTCGAAGCGGTCCTCGGGCTGTTGGAGCGGCGGATCGGCGAGATCCTCCAGACGGCCGAACAGGCGACCCCCGACCCCGTGGAACGGCTCCGCAAGGTGCTGATGGGGCACGTCCGGTTTATCCGGGAAGGCCGGGCGATTCCGCGAATGATCTTCGCCGACGACGGGGCCAAGTTCTCCCCCACACTCCGGTCGCGAGTCCTCGCAATCTTGCAGGGATACATGGGACGCGTGGCCGAGTTCATCCTGCAAGGGCAGCAGCAGGGCAGCATCCGCCCGGAACTCGACCCCCAGACGCTCGCGATGATGTTTTTCGGGATCGTGGTGCCGGCAGGCATCCTCTGGCACCTGACCGATGGGGGCTTCGACGTAACCAAACATGCCGAGCGGGCGTGGCAGGTCTTTTCCCAGGCGATCCAACCGTCCAAGACGTAGACTTCCCTGAAAACCACGTGAATGCCAATTCACAATCGTCGGGTGTGAATGACGGTTCACCAGGAGAGCGGCAATGACCATCAAGAAGGCCGTCGGCGTTGCAGTTGCCCTCGTTGCGATTGCCGCCGGCGCGTCGGGGTACTGGCTCTTCGCCAATCGGGCCGGGAACCATCAGGGCGCGATTCGCGTCTCGGGGAACATCGAGATCACCGACGCCGAACTGAGCTTCAAGATCCCCGGGCGGGTCGAACAGCGACTGGTCGACGAGGGACACTTCGTCGAACGGGGCCAGCCGGTGGCGGATCTCGAGCGATCCGACCTGGAGCAGGAAGTCGCCATGCGGCACGCCGACCTGGAAGCCGCCAAGGCCGCCTGGGAGGAGTTGAACAACGGGTCCCGACCGGAGGAGAAGAAGGCGGCCCATGCGGCCGTCGATGCCGCCGAGGCCACCTGGCTCGACCTCAAGGCCGGAAGCCGCGACGAGGAAATCGAAGCGGCCAAGGCCGAACTGGCCGAGGCCCAAGCGCAGTTCGATCAATGGGAAAGCGACTACGCGCGGACGTCGGAACTGGTGGAGAGGAACGCGATTTCCCGCCAAGACTACGATCGCGTGCGGGCATCGCACAAGGCCGCCGAGGAAAGAGTCAAAGCGGCCACCCAGAGGCTCGCACTGGCCCGAGCGGGCTACCGACAGCACCGCATCGAGCAGGCGGAGGCTGCGAAGCGCCAGGCCGAGGCCGAGCTGGCCCTCGTGCTGGAAGGCCCCCGCGCGGAGAAGATCGCGCAGGCCACGGCTCGGCGAAAACAGGCCGAGGCCGCGCTGCGCCTGGCTGAAACGAAGCTGGGCTACGCGCGGCTGGTCTCGCCGATGAACGGCGTGGTGCTCTCCAAGAACGTGGAGCCCGGCGAGTACGTCGCCCCCGGCACGCCCGTGGTCACCGTCGGCGATCTGGAGCACCCTTGGCTGCGGGCCTACATCAACGAGACGGATCTGGGCCGCGTGAAGCACGGCCAGAAGGTCCGCCTGACCACCGACACCTATCCGGGCAAGGTCTACGAAGGACGCATCTCCTTCATCGCCTCGGAAGCGGAGTTTACGCCCAAGAACGTGCAGACGCAGAAGGAGCGTGTCAAGCTCGTCTACCGGATCAAGATCGACGTGGCCAATCCCGAGTCGGAGCTGAAGCCCGGCATGCCGGCCGACGCCGAAATCCTCCTGGGCACCGACGAGAATCCCTGATGGAAGCCATCCGAGCCGAACACCTGACGAAGAAGTTCGGGGACTTCGCGGCCGTCGACGACCTGTCGCTGACCGTCTCGGAAGGCGAGATCTTCGGTCTCGTCGGGCCGGACGGAGCGGGCAAGACGACGACGATGCGGCTTCTCACGTCGATCATGGAGCCCACCTCGGGCGAGGCGTGGGTGGCCGGCGCCCACGTCGTTCGGGAAGCGGAGACCGTGAAAGAGCGCATCGGCTACGTGAGCCAGCGATTCGGCCTCTACCCGGACCTGACCGTCCAGGAGAACATCGACTTCTACGCCGACGTCTACGACGTTCCCCGCAAGGGCAGAAAAGAGAGAATCGACCGCTTGCTGGCGTTCAGCAACTTGGGGCCCTTCAGGCGGCGGCTGGCCGGGAACCTCTCCGGGGGCATGAAGCAGAAGCTCGGCCTCGCCTGCGCCCTGGTGCACACGCCCAAGGTCCTCTTTCTCGACGAGCCGACCAACGGCGTCGACCCCGTCTCCCGCCGCGACTTCTGGCGAATCCTCTACCAACTGCTCCGCGAGAACGTGGCGATCTTCGTCTCCACCGCGTATCTCGACGAGGCCGAGCGGGCCAATCGCATCGGGCTCATCAGCCACGGCAAGCTATTGGCCTGCGGAACCCCGGAAGAAGTCAAGCAGCTCATGCGGGGAACCGTGCTGGAGATCCGCTGCCGGGAGCCGCGCCGTGCCGTGGCCACGTTGCGGGAGAAGCTTCCGGCCGATTCGGTGGGCCTGTTCGGCGACCGCGTGCACGTGGTCACCGGCTCGCCGCAGACGACGACCGACCGCGCCGTAGCGATCCTCAGCGACGCGGGCTTCCCCGTCTCCGGAATCCGCACCGTGGAACCGTCGCTGGAAGACGTGTTCGTCTCCGTGCTCGTCGGGCGAGAAGGGGACGGGCGATGAGCGCCGGCGAGCAACAGAAGGCCGTCGTGGTCGAGAGCCTGGTGAAGCGGTTTGGGCGGTTCACGGCGGTCGACCACGTCAGCTTCCAGGTGGATCACGGCGAGATCTTCGGATTCCTCGGTCCCAACGGAGCGGGCAAATCGACCACGATCCGCATGCTCTGCGGGATTCTCAAGCCCACGGAGGGCTCGGGCACGGTCGCCGGGTTCGACGTCCGCACGCAGTCGGAGCAGATCAAGGCCCACATCGGCTACATGAGCCAGAAGTTCTCGCTCTACCAGGACCTCACGGTCGAGGAGAACATCGACTTCTACAGCGGCATCTATCGGATTCCGTCGGGTGAGAAGGCCGAGCGGAAGCGGTGGGTTCTGGAGATGGCCGGGCTCACCGAACACCGGAAACGTCCGACCGCGATCCTTTCCGCGGGTTGGAAGCAGCGTCTGGCGCTGGGCTGCGCGATCTTGCACAAACCGCCGATCCTCTTTCTCGACGAGCCGACTTCCGGCGTCGACCCCATCAGCCGGCGCCAGTTCTGGGACCTGATCTACGAGATGTCGAGCCGTGGCGTCACGGTCTTCGTCACCACGCACTACATGGACGAGGCCGAGTACTGCGATCGCCTGGGGCTCATCTACCGCGGAGAGCTGATCGCGTTGGGGACCGCCGACCGGCTCAAGACCGAGCTGATGCAGGAAACCGTGCTCGACGTGCTCTGCGACCGGGCGGAGACCGCGATGGTCGACGTCGAAGGGCTCCCGTCGGTCAAGGAGGCCGCCCTGTTCGGGCGCGGGCTGCACGTGGTGGCCGAGGACGGCCGGCGCGCGGCCGCCGAGATTCGCCGTCTGCTCGAAGGCCAGGGCCGGCGCGTCGAGCGGGTCGAAGAGATCGTCCCCTCGCTGGAAGACGTGTTCGTCTCCTTGATCGAGGCCCGCGATCGGGCCGAAGCGCCCCTGGCGGAGGTGCGACGATGAAACCTCGCCGTGTCTGGGCCGTGGCACGCAAGGAGTTCCTCCACGTTCTGCGCGATCCGCGCAGCCTGGGGATGGCCGTCGCGATCCCCGTGCTGATGCTGATCCTCTTCGGCTACGCGCTCACGTTGGACGTCGATCGCGTCCCGCTGGTCGTGTGGGATCAGAGCGCGACGCCGGCCAGCCGCCGCCTTGCCAGTCGCTTCGACGGATCGCGATACTTCTCCCGTGTGGGCGACGTGGACAACTACCGCGACCTGGAGCGGGCGATCGACACGCGAAGGGCGCTGGTGGCCCTGGTGATCCCCACCGACTTCGCCCAGCGGATGGAGGCCGGCCGCGACGCCCCCGTGCAGTTGATCCTCGACGGGAGCGATTCGAACACGGCCACGATCGCCCTGGGATACGCCGAAGCCTTGGTCGAGGGATTTGCGCAAGAGGTCGTCCTGGAGCACGTGCGCCGCCTCGGCGCGAGCCTGCCGCCGGGTCCGCTCGACGTCCGCTTGCGCGTCTGGTTCAACGAGGAGCTGGAGTCGAAGAACTACATCATTCCGGGCCTGATCGCCGTGATCATGATGGTGATCGCCGCCTTGCTGACTTCGCTGACCGTGGCCCGGGAGTGGGAGCGGGGCACGATGGAGCAGCTCATCTCCACGCCGGTCAAGGGCCCCGAGCTGATCCTCGGCAAGCTCGCGCCCTATTTCACCATCGCCATGTTCGACGTGCTGTTGGCCGTGCTGATGGGCGAGTTCGTCTTCGACGTGCCGCTGCGGGGCGACGTGGCCCTGCTGTTCGCGATGGGGGCGGTCTTTCTCGTCGGGGCTTTGTCGATGGGGATCCTGATCAGCACGGTGTTGAAGAACCAGCTCTTGGCCAGCCAGGTGGCCATGGTGGCCACGTTCCTGCCGGCGTTTCTGCTCTCCGGGTTCATGTTCGCGATCGCCAACATGCCCATGCCCATCCAGTGGATCACGTACCTCATCCCCGCCCGATACTTCGTGGCGCTGCTCAAGGGCATCTACCTGAAGGGGGTCGGTTTGGAGGTCCTGGCGGGTCAGGCGGCGCTTCTGGGCGCGTTCAGCGTCGCGATGGTCCTTCTGGCGATCGCCCGCTTCAAGAAGAAACTGGTGTGACGATGTTCGAGCGCCTGCGGCAGATGCTCGTCAAGGAGTTCCTTCAGGTCTTCCGCGATCCCCGGATGCGGATGGTCATCTTCGTGATCCCCTGCGTTCAGACGCTGGTGATCGGCTACGCGGTGACGACCGACGTGAAACACGTGCGCACGGCCGTCTACGATCTGGACCACAGCCAGGACAGCCGCGACCTGGTGGCGCGGTTCGCCGCCTCGGAGTATTTCGACGTCGTCGCCCGGCCCGGGACCGAAGCGGAGGTCCGCCGGCTCGTGGACCGCGGCGAGGCGAGCGTCGTGCTGCGGATGAACCGAGGATTCGGCGAGGATCTGCGTGCGGGCCGAACGGCGGCGCTCCAGGTGATCGTCGACGGCACCGACTCGAACACGGCCTCGGTCGTGGTGGGCTACGTGGGGCGGATCGCCCGGGCACTCTCGACGGACGTCCTCCTCAATCACATCGAGCGGTCGCAAGGCGGCGTGCGTCCGCCGGGCCGGCCGGAGCTGCGCTCCCGCACGTGGTTCAACGAGAACCTGGAGAGCCGCAACTACTTCGTGCCCGGCGTGATCGCGATCGTCGTCACGCTGGTTACGCTCCTGTTAACCAGCATGGCGGTGGTCCGCGAGAAGGAGATCGGCACGATCGAGCAGATCATGGTCACGCCGATCACGCCCACCGAGTTCATCCTGGGGAAGACCATCCCCTTCGGCCTGATCGGGTTTGCCGACGTGCTCCTGGTCACGGCCGTCGGCGTGTTCTGGTTCGACGTGCCGATCCGCGGCAACCTCCTTCTCCTGCTCGGTTGCTCGGGGCTCTACCTGATCACGACGCTGGGGATCGGGCTGTTGATCTCGACGGTCAGCCAGACTCAGCAGCAGGCGATGATGAGCACCTTCTTCTTCTTTTTTCCGGCGATGATGCTCTCCGGGTTCGTCTTCCCCATCGCCAACATGCCCGAGATCGTCCAGTGGATCACCTGCCTGAATCCGCTGCGGTACCTGCTGGTGATCCTCCGCGGCATCTTCCTCAAGGGCGTGGGCGTGGGCGTGCTCTGGCCGGAGATACTCGCGTTGGCCGTCATGGGGACGCTCATGCTCTCGTTCGTCCCCACGCGGTTCCGCAAGACCCTCGCGTGACCCGGCGGTCGAGAGTTGCGTGCTCTCCAGCCCGCCCCGGAGGCTGCCTGAAATCTCGCTCTCGCACGTACCCGCGCCGGCGACGCGATGGTACAATCATCCGATCTTCGGCACCGAACGCCGAAGAAGCGGACGAAAGGCAACTTCCGCCCCGTGCACCGGCGAGACGCCAGTGCCACCCGCGTTGTACAGGCTTCTCCTTGTCCCGCCCACAGATCTCGGGAGCTTGCCTGTCGCCTGATCCCAGAGCGAGGTCTTTTGCCCGAGGGAATCACCGTGATTGCGCAAGCCGCCGACACGCTGCTGGAAACGGTGCGCAGGGAGTCTGCGACCGGGGAAGAGATCCAGGCCGCGGCCCGGGCGTTGTTCAAGTCGGTCCGCAAGTCGTCCCGGGACGAGGTCCACGAGGCGATGCGGACGCTCGCCGCCGCGTTTCAACTGACCGACGCCCGGCGCGCCGGGTTCGTGGCCATGGCGTGCGGCGCTTTGGTGGAGGGGGGCTTCGACCCCGAGACCATCGCGGCCCCGCTCGTGGAACGCTTGGGGCCGCTCTTGGACGGGTCGGCGCGACTGATGGAGGCGTGTCTGGAAAGAATGCCCCAGCCCGCCAAAGACGCGGAGCCCGAGGAGGAAGAAGACGAAGACGGGCATTCCAAGGCGTTTGAAGAGACGCGCCGGCAGGTTTCCCCGGAGCTTCCGGGCGAAGCGGCCGCCTGGGACGCCTTGGAGCAGCTCTGGCCCCCGATGATCGCCGTGTTCTCCGCGAGCAGCCCGTGGCGGGCTCGCGCTCGCCGGCTGCGGGACACGGCGGCCCGGATCGCCGACCACCACGTGGCGGGCCACTGGCTGCGGCTGATGCTCTCCGTGTCGGACGACGAGCCGATCCTGGTGATCGAGCCGGCCAAGCGGCTCGGCATGCTGGGGCGGATGAGCGGCGTGGTGGACAACTTCCAGATCCACGTCCTGCTGATGGACGTCTTCCCCAAGTCGGGCTTCTTCCGCCGCCGACGCGTGCCGCGGCGCGTCGTCGAGATCGCCCGAGGGAACGGGCCGCAGCGGACCGCCGAGGTCGTCACGGGCACGTGGAACCTCTACACCTGGCAGGCCGTCGGGCCGGACCTGAGTCTCCCCGATCCCCAAGGGCCCGGTACGCCCGCAAACTGGATCTGGGGCGAAGGCGTGCCCGACGATATCCCCCTCTTCGAGGACCACCGCGTGATCCTCCTCGGACCACCCTCCTACGTCCGAGCCTGGCAGTCGCAGCGGATGTTCGCACACTTGCGGGCCAGCGTGGAGTGTACGCGGACGCTGGACGCCGACGAGATCCACCAGTGGCTCCAGCGGATGGCGGCCGCCGCAGGGGGCAGCTAGGCAGGCATCAAGATGGAACGGCAGGTCCACTTGGGCTCGGTGCCACTTCGCCGGTGCGCCCTGGAGGACTAAACCCGGAGACCCTCGCGGCGCCATCTTACGGCCAAGGCGGTAGAGCGCGATGCTTCCGGCGGGTCACTCCATTGACTTGGCGCAGTGGGGCAACTCATTAGACTGTAATGGTCCGTTTTGACTCGGCTGCCCGCCCACAGCCCAGTCCTGGAGGGTGTTTCCTGGGCACCCGAAGGCGGGGAGACGTCCCGTCGTGCATCCTCTCCCATTTGAGCACCGAGCCGATCTCAGGCATGCTTGGTCATGAGCAGGCAACTCCCCTCCTACGTCGGCTTGGCGGTGCTGTTCGTCGTTTCCTTTCTCCTGTTCGATTGGGTATACGGCTACGTCATTGGCTTTCAGAGCGAGACCAACGACTGTTTTTTCATGTTCGGGCGTCCGTTCCTGGGGACGTTCCTGGACCATCCGGCGGGCCCACTGCGTTATGCGGGCCGCTTCCTGGGACAGTTCTATCACTACGGACGGCTCGGGGCGCTGGTCGTGTCGGCGTCGATTACGTGCTTCGGCGTCCTGTTCCATCGGGTGCTGGTGAAGCTCGAGAGGACCGTGTCGGTCGCCCAGACGCTTCTCCCGTGCGTCCTGCTGCTCGCCCTGCACACGTCTACGCTTGTCCTCGTGGAGGACACGCTGGGGCTCTCGGCGAGCTGCGGGGCTTTTCTGGGGTACTTGTCGCTTCGCGGGAAGGCGGCGCGGCGCGTTTACGCGTTGGCGGCCACTCCCGTTGTCTATCTTCTTCTGGGAGTCTACGCCTGGCTCTTCGTGGCTTGGGTCGTCGCCTGCGAGTGGCTCGACGGTCCGCTCCGCTCGGGTCTTCCCTTCAAGATCTTTTACGTCCTATTCAGCGTCGCCGTGCCGCTGGCCGCCTGGCGCTGGGTGTTCCCGATTTCGCTGCGCAACGCGCTGACGTGTTCTTTCATGTTCGCGCAGCCTTTTCGCCGCGGCTTGGCGTCTGACGATCTCCAACTGACCATGGATAAGCTCCTGGTCGTCGTGCTTTCGGTCGCCCTGCTCCTCATTCCGTTTTGGGGCCGATTGTGTTCCGGCACCAGGCCGGCGGCATTCCGGCGGGCCGGGAGGTGGAGCCGGGTTGCGTGGGCCGTCGCGCTTCCCGTCCTCGCGATTCTGCTCCACGTCGCTCGGTACGATGCGTCATTTGACGCGTTCGTCGCCTGCCGCCGATTGTACAAGCACTGCCAGTGGGATGCGCTTCTCGAAAAAGTGAAGGAGAATCCCTCCAAGGATCTCCGCTTGCAGTTCATGACGGACTTCGCCTTGTACCACAAGGGGACGCTTCTCGATGAAATGTTCAACTACCCTCAGCCGTGGGGCACGCGCGGGCTCGTGTTCAACTTCGCCGGCAAGACGGACTTGGACCCGGATGAAGACGATACCGGCATCGCGATGTACAACAGCGACCTTTTCTACGAGATGGGCCACGTCAACGCCGCGTTCCGACACGCCTACAACAGCATGTCTGCCGACGGAGAAACGTACGACGTGCTGAAGCGCATGGCGCAGTGCAGCATGGCCAACGGCAACTACGACATGGCGGCGAAGTACCTGAACATGCTCGACAAAACCCTCTTCCACAGGGAGTTCGCGCGCCGCTCCCTGGCGATCATCGCGGATCCGGACGTTGCCGAGAGGGAGTTCGGCGACCTCAGAAAACGTCTCCCCGTCGCTGACGCTCACATATTCGGTCACCCGGCCATGTCTTTCCTCATCCTTCTCGAGGCGAAGCCGGACAATCGCATGGCGCTCGACTATCTGATGGCGTGGCTGCTCCTCGGTAAGAAAAAGGACTCCATCGCGGCGATCTGTGCGGGCATCGGGCAATTCAAGAGCGCAGGATACGCCTCGATACCCACCCACTGCCAGGAAGCGCTGTTGCTGAGGGAGAGGGGGGAGCACGCTCCCGTCGACTTGCAGGGCTACCGTTACGACGAGGCGACCGTTGCTCGCGTCGACAAGTTCTTCCAGGACGTGTCGCCGTATTGGGGCCGGCAGGACGCGCCGGAGCAGGCTCGGCCTCTGTACGGCAACACGTATATGTTCTATTACTTTTTCGTTACCACGCCTGCCGAGACGCGACAGATCATCGGGGCGCGCGGCGGTTTCGGCGGCACGACGCGGGAGGAATAGGGCCCCCTGGAAACCGGACGCGTCCTCCGAGCCGAGCACCCAGCCGATCCGAGGCATCCCTGGTCATGAGCAAGCAACTCCCCTCGTACCTCGGCTTGGCCGTGTTTTTCGTCGTTTCCTTTCTCGCGTTCTATCGGGTGTACGACTACGTCATTGACTTCCAGAGCGAGACCAACGACTGTTTCTTCCTGTTCGGGCGTCCGTTTTGGCTGACGTTCCTGGACCATCCGGCGGGCCCGGTGCGCTATGCGGGCCGATTCTTGGGACAGTTCTATCACCACCAATGGCTCGGGGCGCTGATCGTGTCGGCGTCGATTACGTGCTTCGGCTTGCTGTTCCATCATGTACCGGCAAGGTTCGGGGGGACCGCGTCCGTCGCCCAGACGCTTCTTCCGTGCGTCTTGCTGCTCGCCCTGCACGCGTCCACGCTTGTCCTCGTTCAGGACACGCTCGGGCTCTGCGCGAGCTGCGGGGCTTTTCTGGCGTACTTGTCGCTTCGCGGGAAGGCAGCGCGGCGCGTTTACGCGTTGGCGGCCACTCCCATCCTCTATCTCCTTCTGGGTGTCTACGCCTGGCTCTTCGTGGCTTGGGTCGTCGCCTGCGAGTGGCTCGACGGTCCGCTCCGCTCGGGTCTTCCCTTCAAGATCTTCCACGTCCTGTTCAGCATCGCCGTGCCGCTGGCCGCTTGGCGCTGGATGTTTCCGGTTTCGCTGCACAACGCGCTGACGTGTTCTTTCATGTTCGCGGCGCGTTTTCGCCACGGCGTGGCGTCTGACGATTTCCAACTGGCCGTGGACAAGTCCCTGGTCGTCGTGCTTTCCGTCGCATTGCTGCTGATTCCGTTCCGGCGCCGTTTGTCTTCCGGCACGCGATTCGCGGCGTTCCGGCGGGCCAGACCCGGAAGGTGGACGCGCGTTGCGCTGGCCGTCGCGCTTCCCGTCCTTGCGGTTCTTCTCCTCTTGGTTCGGTACGATGGGACGTTCGCCGCGTTCGCCGCCTGCCGCCGATTGTACCGACATCGCCAATGGGACGCCCTTCTCGAGAAAGCCAAGGAGAACCCCGGCAGCGATCTCCGCTTGCAGTTCATGACGAACTTCGCCTTGTACCACGAGGGGGCGCTTCTCGACGAAATGTTCAGCTACCCTCAGCCGTGGGGGACGCGCGGGCTGGTGTTCAATTTCACCGGCAAGAAGGACGTGATCCCGGAAGAAGACGACACCGGAATCGCGATGTACAACAGCGACCTTCTCTACGAGATGGGCTACGTCAACGCCGCGTTCCGACACGCCTACAACAGCATGTCTGCCGACGGAGAAACGTACGACGTTCTGAAGCGCATGGCGCAGTGCAGCATGGCCAACGGCAACTACGACATGGCGGCCAAGTATCTCAACCTGCTGGAAAGGACCCTTTTCCATAGAGATTTCGCGCGCCGCTACAAGGCGATCCTTGCCGATCCCGACGCCGCGGAGCGAGAGTTCGGGGACATCAGAGAACGCCTCCCCGTCCCACAAGGTCACGTCATGCAACCTCCCCCCGCGCCGTTTTTCCTTCTCCTCGAGGCCAAGCCCGACAACCGGATGGCCCTTGAGTACGTGGTGGCGTGGTTGCTCCTTAGCAAGAAGAAGAGCTCGATCGCGTCGATTTGTGAGGGTCTCCGCCAATTCAAGATCGCGGGATACGCCTCGATACCCGTCCACTGCCAGGAAGCGCTGCTACTCGGGGAGAGGGCGGAGCGAGTTCGCGTCGACTTGCAGGGCTACCGTTACGACGCGGCGAACGTCGCACGCGTTGACGGGTTCTTTCAGGACGTGTCGCCGTATTGGGGCCAGCCGGACGCGCCCGAGCAGGCTCGGCCTCGGTACGGCAGCACGTATATGTTCTATTACTTTTTCGTTACCACGCCTGCCGAGACGCGACAGATCATCGGGGCGCGCGGCGGTTTCGGCGGCACGACGCGGGAGGAGTAGGGCCCCCTTGAAACCGGACGCGTCCTCCGAGCCGAGTACCCAGCCGATCCTGAATCACCGTGCGCGATTCCCGTACGGATCCCGGAAACGAAGGGCTATCGGCAAGAACAGGAACCCTGAGATGCGTCCCGCACCATCGATGCTGGCAGTGCTGGTTCGTTCCCTCTTTTCAGCGGAAAACGACTGCGCACCGCCGGTTAGGCGACGCGTAGTAGCATCAGAAGCTCTAAGGATCGCGCAAGAAACAACTGTCGCGATATGGCCGTGGGGCACGTTTCCAACGTGCCCGGCACGATGGAATCGTGCCCCACTTGTTGTTTCTGCGATCCTAAGTCTCGATTGTTTGTGCATTTGCGCAGGTGTTCACGTATCGCGCACGGTGATTTAGGCATCCCCGGTCATGAGCAAGCAACTCCCCTCGTACGTCGGCTTGGTGGTGCTGTTCCTCGTTTCGTTTGTCGTACTCAATGGGATATACGGCTACGTCATTGTCCTCAAGAGCGAGAGCAACGACGGTTTCTTCATGTTCGGGCGTCCATTCCTGCTGGAGTTTCTCGACCATCCCGCGGGCCCACTGCGCTACGCGGGCCGATTCCTGGGACAGTTCTATCACTACCGATGGCTCGGGGCGCTGATCGTGTCGGCGTCGATTGCGTGCTTCGGATTCCTCTTCTATCACGTTCTGGCGAAGCTCGAGAGGACCGTGTCCGTCGGCCAGACGCTCGTTCCCTGCGCATTGCTGCTCGCCCTGCACACGTCCAGGATTTACCTTATACAGGACACGCTCGGCCTGTCGGCGAGCTGCGCGGCTTTTCTGGGATACTTGTCGTTGCGAGGGAAGGTGGCGCGGCGTGCTTACGCGTTGGCGGCCACTCCCGTCGTTTACCTTGCTCTCGGAGTCTACGCCTGGTTCTTCGTGGCTTGGATAGCCGCCGTCGAGTGGCTTGACGGTCCCCTATGCACGGGTCTTCTTTTCAAGCTCTTCTACGTCTTGTTCAGCATCGCCGTCCCCTTGGCCGCTTGGTGCTGGATCTTTACGATTCCGCTGCGGAGCGCGCTGATATGTCCCGTCATGTTCATTGTGCCTTTTCGCAGCGGCTGGCCGCCTGGCTCCCCGGCGCACATCGCCGTGGATTGCTTCCTGGCCGTGGTGCTTTGCGCGTCCGTGCTTCTGATTCCGTTTTGGGGCCGGTTGTCTTCCGGCAGGCACCTCGCGGCGCGCTGGCGGGCCGTGCCCGATAGGTGGCGACGCCTGGCGCTGGCCGTGGCGCTCCCCGTCCTCGCCCTTCTGCTCCACGTCTTCCGGTACGAGCCGGCGCTTGCCACGGTCGCCGCCTGCCGCGGGTTGTACCAGCACGAACAGTGGGACGCTCTTCTCGAGAAAGCCAAGAGAAGCCCCCCCGGGGACATCCGCCTGCAATTCATGACGGACTTCGCCTTGTGCAAGAAGCGGAGGCTTCTGGACGAGATGTTTGACTACCGTCAGGTGTGGTGCGCTCGCGGGCTCGTGTTGAACTTCTCCGGGAGGTTGGGGCTGGGCCCGGGTGAAGACGACAACTCCATCGCGATATACAACAGCGATCTCTTCTACGAGATGGGCCACGTCAACGTCGCGTTCACGCATGCCTACAACTACATGAACGCCGTGGGACAAACGTACGAAGTCCTGAAACGCATGGCCCAGTGTAACATGGCCAACGGCAACTACGCCGCGGCGGCCAAGTATCTCAACCTGCTGGAGAAGACCCTTTTCCACCGGGATTTCGCGCGCCGCTACCAGGCGATCATCGCGGACCCGGACGCGGCGGAGAGGGAATTCGGCGACCTCAGAAAACGTCTCCCCGTCGCTGAGCACGACGTATTCGCCCACCCGGTCGTGCCTTTCCTCGCGCTGCTGGAGAGGTCGGACAACCCCATGGCGTTCGACTACTTGATGGCGTGGTGTCTCCTCGACAAGAAGACCATCGCGGCGATTCCTGCGTACATCGATCGCTTCAAGAGCGCGGGATACACCTCGATACCGACCCATTGCCAGGAAGCGCTCTTGCTCTTGGAGCGGCAACAGGGCACTCCCGTCGACCTGCGAGGGTACACCTACGACGAGGCGACCAAAGCACGCGCGGAGGAGTTTTTCCAGGACCTGGCGCGACACGGGGGGCGGGAGGACGCGCCGCAGCAGTTTCAGGCCCTGTACGGCGATACGTACATGTTCTACTATGTCTTTGTTGCGATGCCCAGCGACGTGCTTCCGTCCACGGGCGCGCGCGGCGGCTTGGGCGAGACCTTGCGGGAGGAGTAGGGCTCCCCGCGGAACGGGCCGCGTGGTGATCCGGCGGTCGCAACGGCAGCGGGTCCACGAGCGTTCGAGGAGCTTTGCGGGCGGTGAACGACCCATTCGGACGTGAGGACGGATTGCATGAGACGCTCCGTCTGGGGAGCCTTGTTCGTGGCGGCGGCGATCCCGTCCGCGTTGATCGCGTGGCGGATGCTCCCGGTACGTCACGGCCGTATGCCCGACGTCTCGTCCGCAACGAGCGCGGGGAGGGAGCCGCGCATCGATCCGGACTACACGTCTTTGGTGATACCGCCCAACATCGCGCCGTTGAACTTCCGGATCATGGAGGACGGGCGGGATCACGTCGTCCGAATATCCTCCGATGGAGGGGAAAGCATCAAGATCCGTTGCCGCGACGGGACCTGCCGGATACCGGCGAAGTCCTGGCGACGACTCGTCGAGACGAGCCGAGGAGGCCGCCTGCTCTACGACGTCTTCACGCGGCGAGCCGATGGGACGTGGCTCCGGTTCCGCCAGGTAACGAACACCGTCGCCGAGGAGCCCATCGATTCCTACCTCGTGTATCGGCTGATCGTGCCGGACAACAGTCAGACGCGGATGAGGGGCATTTACCAGAGAAATATCGAGTCGTTCCGAGAGTCCGCGCTCGTGACGACGCGCGACGGAACGCTCGCCTGTTTCAACTGCCATACCTTTCACGACCACGATCCCGACAGGTTCCTCGTTCAGGTCCGCCTGGAGCATTCGGGGATGATGCTCGTCATCGACGGCCGGATGCGGAAAATCGACACGGAACGGGATCCGATGTTCCGGCCGATCGCCTACGCCTCGTGGCATCCGGACGGGCGTCACATTGCAGGCACCTGCAACAGGTTTCTCGGCCATTTTCCGGGGCACACCAGGCGGTACTACTTCGAGGCGGTGGAAAAGCGCGGCGATCTGGTGGTGTACGACGTGGAGAAGAACACGATCAGCACGACGGAGGCCGTCTTCGGCCCGGAGTACATCGAGACGCATCCCTGCTGGTCGCCCGACGGGAAGTACATCTACTACTCGCGGGGGAAAGACACGCCGGTCGTCAAGCCGGGGGACCTGGCGAAGTTCAAGTTCGACCTGATGCGGATATCGTACGACGTCGCCGCCGACACGTGGGGATCGCCCGAGACCGTGAAGGCCTACTCCGAGTTGGGGCTGTCCTGCGCCTTTCCTCGTCCCTCTCCGTGCGGGAAGTACGTGCTGCACATTCTGGCCGACAAGTCGACGTATCCCATCCACCAGGAGAGCTCCGACGTCTACCTCTTGGATCTTGCCACGCGGGAGCACCGGAGGCTCGACGCCGTGTGCAGCGATCGGGCGGAGAGCTACCCGCGCTGGTCCTCCAACGGGCGCTGGTTCACGTTCGTGAGCAACCGGCGCGACGGGATGAGCGCGATCCCTTACCTGGCCTATTTCGACACCGAGGGCGAAGCCCACAAGGCGTTCGTGCTTCCCCAGAAGGACCCGGCGTTCTACGACACGTTCATCGACACGTACAACGTGGTCGAGCTGGTGAAGTCGCGGGTGAACGTCAGCGCGTTCAAGCTGGCCCAGGCCATGCAGCAGCCCCCCATCGAGGCCGAGTTCCCCAACCCGCCCGAAGTAGACGCGTACACCGGGCCGACCCGGCTCGGCGCGGCCGGTTATTGACCGGCTCCGGGAGATGCGCGCGGCGCACATGCTCCGGGAATCCTCCCCTCTCCCGCTTGTGGGAGAGGATCCGCAGGCCAGGGCATTCACGTCTCCCCTCTCCCGCTTGCGGGTGAGGGGTCGGGGGTGAGGGCATTCACGTTTCCTCTGCCCCGCCGCGCCTCGATCACCCGGTCCGGCTGAAGCTCTGCCACTCGACGTTTCCGAGCACCTTCAGGGCGTAGCCGACTTCGCGCAGGTAGTCGCCGTAGACGACCTGGGTGTGAAATCCCTCCTGCTCGGCGAGCAGCTTGCGCCAGTCGCCGTCGATCTCGATGTCGATCTGCGACCGGCAGGCGGGATGCGAGGGCGAGTCGAGGATCTTCCCCCGGAACCCTTGCCACTTGGAGCATCTCAGGTTGGGGATGATCACGGTGACGATCTGCCCCTGCGTGTACCGGACCTTGGTCGCTGCGCCGTAGTCCGACTCGAAATGGGTCATGATCGTCGCCGGCTCGAAGTCCACCCCGTTCATCCTCCTCGGGGCGGCACAATGGGCCACCGTGAAGATCCCGTCGTGCGGGAAATGCGAGTTGCACACGAACGTCGGCTTGCCGGAGATCCATCGCAGCAGCACGCCGGGCAGCGTGTGCGTCAGGTCGGTATGGCAGTACGCCGTGAGCCCCTCGTCGTTGGCCAGGCTCAAGATCAGGCAGGGCGGCGTGTCGAGTATCGCGATGTCGGTGCCCATGCAGTTGGCGAAGCCGAAGTTCGTCGCGCCGTTCTGGCGGGCGAGCTCCCGGCAAACGTGCAGCGCCAAAAACGAGTTGACGACGAACTTCCGCTCGGTCTGGAGCGTGACGTTCGGCTGGGCCACCAGCTCGTCCGCCTGGCGCTCCGCCTCCTTCATCACCGTCTCGTTGGCCCGGGCCTCCTGGAGCCTTTGGGCGAACTGCTCCGTGGGAACGGTCACGATCTCGTAACCCCAGACTTCCTTGGCGTGGACGGGCCCGATTTCCTGCCCCGGACCGCTGTAGCCGCGCAGCCCGCCGATCGCGAGCATCGTCGTACCCTTGGCGTTCTTCAGCCCGTACAGGGCGCGCAGCCGCCAGAGCACGTCGCCGTAGTCGTCGACCACGACGTCGTCGGCGTCGATGTTCTCTTCCACGATCGTGTCGCCGTTTCTCCGCAGCAGGCGCCAGTGGGCGATCTCGTGCCACAAGTAGTAGGGGCCCGACTTGTGCCGCAAAAACATCACGTTCGGCGTGCCGGAGGCGGCCAGCGTCGCGTAGAGCGGGGTACCTCCGCCGGCCGCGTAGACGAGGATCGCGTCGCAATCGGTCTGGCCGACCTGCTTGGCCTGGTCGTCGGTGGTCGACTGCGCCAGCGGCAGGATCTCGACGGGAAACTCCGCCCCGGCCGCCAGCTCTTTCAGCTCCTTGGCGATCCTGGCGGTCTCCTCTTCCACGTCCGCCGGTGTCTGAAGGCCGCCGTAGCCCCGCCAACTGGTCTTTTCCTTCCGTCGCGGCAGCCCGTAGACGAGCACCGGCTTGACGCGCAGCGGCGTGCCGGCGGGCAGGCCCGTCAGAGCGGCCGTTGGCGGGGCGGCAGCGCGAACCTGCGACGAGGCGGCCAGCGTCAGGCCGCCGAGCGCGGCCCCGCCGAGCGCGGCCCCGCCGATCCCGCCCAGAAATCCTCGGCGGCTGATATCGCCAACGATCTTCTCCGAATCACGGCAACAAGCTCCCAAGCGGCGTTGCGGACGGCCTTCACGCGGACTGGCACCCATGACAAGCTCCTTCGATCCGAAGTCCTTTGCAGCGTCCCTTATCTCCCGACAAACGCGAGACCCACGCGGCCCAATCTACGCGTGGCACGAAACGGCCGCAAGTCTCCCGTCGGAAATCGTCTCGAGAGCGGCCCGCGGCAAGAGGGCCGGCTCTGCCCGGATTCGGCTTCGTTCGGCCGCGAGGGGATGATTCTCCCGCCAAAGGGCTTCCCATCCGAGGCGTACGATCCGCCCGCCGTGACGGCGCGTGATCGGGGGCACGCGCTTGAAAGAGACTTCTAGCGAGGCGAGGCCTCAGACCGAGGCGAGAGGTCAGTGGTCAGGGTTCAGGGTTTACGTGTAGACGTGGAACTCCAAGTCCTGAACCCCGAACCCTGAACCCCGCAAACTTGACTCATTGGCAGCAAATGTCCGAAGCCGAGTGCCCTAGGGTCGAGACGGCACGTGTCCCGGCGACCGGGCGCCTCAGGGCGCGTCGGGCACGGGTCGGCTCCGACCTCGGCGAAAACGGGGGCTACCGCTCCGCGGTCGCGGCTTCGGTCGTATCCGACTCCTCGGTGGACTGCTCCACGAGGCCGAATTCCACCATCAAGGGGCCCGCCTCGGATTCGAAGGGAATGGCGATCTGCGTTGCCCTGGAGGGGAACTGGACGGTGTGCGACTTGCCGGTGATCACGGTCGGGAGACTGACCCTCATGGCGAACTGCTCCAGTTGGGCTTTCGCCCCCCCGGCAATCATGTTGGCCAGCTCGCCGACCGCGTCCACCACCTCCTCGCCGATTTCCGCGGGACGCTCTCCCAACAGGGCCTCCGTGGCGGCCAACGCCACTTCACGATCGAGGCTGAGCACGATCGTCCCCTTGGCCTTCCCGGAAAGGCCGATCACGCCGCTGACGTCGTGGTGCGGTTGGTCGCTGTTCTTGACAAACGGAGCACCACGCGTGATTTCCCAACCGAGCATGGTGGCGAATACGGAACGGGTGCTGGTGACGAACGGGTTGATGTATTCGACCTTCATCACTCAACGGCCTCTTAGGAACGAGTCCTACTTGGCTTCCCGACGACGGACGTCCGTCATCTTGAACGCGACGACTTCTCTTTCACGATGGTCGGCCGTTTGACGGCTTTCCTCGGGCGCTCGGAGTCTGAAACATGCCCGGCCATCACGATCCCGTGCGTCCTCGACGCGCCCCAGGAAAGGCTAGCACACACCTCCGCATTGTCGTGGCGTGACTCCGGGGAGTTCGGGTATGGATCATGCCGAGCCTTGCCGTTGGCCGCGCCTGCCCATCCGGCCTCGACGCATGGTGACGATTCCGCGTGTCGAGCCGAATCTGCCGCTTTCTCAAACTGTCCGGTACGAATATGCCGAGGATAAGAGGTATAGGGCGTACCGGTGCTGCGCCCTCGGGCGGAGCTTGCCGAGTGGGGGGCGATGAATCGGCGCAAGTGCTTGTCAGTATTGACTTTGCTCCTTGTCGCCTGGGTGACGGGCGCAGACGCTCAGACGCCGGTCGGCACCCGGCCGATCGCCGAGCCGACTACCACTGTTGACGGCCCGGCCCCGCTGGAGACGCTCGTCGCCTACGCACTGGCCAACAACCCCCGGATTCAGGCCGCCCGGTATCACGCCCGGGCAATGGCCGCGCGGGTCCCACAGGCCGCCTCGCTGCCCGACCCCCAGTTGATGACGACCATCTTCCTCGAAGAGATCCAGAC
>DATKZH010000582.1:0-25262 GCA_035528065.1 Thermoguttaceae bacterium
AGTTGCCGCGAGCGCACTTCGCTTGTTGCGGCGTGACGGCCCAATTAACCGTGCGCGCAAGTGCGCTGGGGCCCGAGGGGTAGTGCGCTGGGGTTCCATGGTGAATGCGCTGGGGTTTCATGGTACGTGCTACAGGGTCACAGGCCACCTGCGCGCACGCCATGTACTGGGAAAAACGCCCTTTTTGGACGAGGTCACTCGCGCAAGCCGTGGGTACGAAAGCACTTGGAAGTTTCGGCCGAACCAAGAAAAACCGTCCAACAATTGTTTTCGACGCAACGTGCTGCCAGGCATGGACTTAGGGCTTTTCATGGGCGGCTTTGTTGGACACTTGGAGGGCCGGTTTCGGCGGTCTCTGAGCGTGCGGGTTTCGGCCTAACGTGTTCGATCTTACCATGTTAGCGCCGAGCCGCAAGACGACTGTTGGCCACCCCCGGGTGCTTCCAACTTTTCTGGGGTGCGGCAGCCAGTCGGCCGGCAGCGGCGCGCGGCGGTCGCCCGCGATCACCACTCGTTTGGCGAGCGGGGCGTGAAAATGAGCGCCGTAGGTCGGGCGGGCTCCCGGGAGACTCGCGGATCGCATTTCGACCCGGGCCACCTATCCAACTATTCCTCGCTGATCGTCACCTTCTCCATCACGTCGCCCTGCCGGATGGCGTCGACGACGTCCTGGCCTTCGACGACGTGGCCGAAGACGGAGTGCTTGCCGTCGAGATGAGGGGTGGCGACGTGGGTGATGAAGAACTGGGAGCCGTTGGTGTTGGGGCCGGAGTTGGCCATCGAGAGGACGCCGGGGCCGTCGTGCTTCAGGTCGCGGTGGAACTCGTCCTTGAAGCTGTAGCCCGGGCCGCCGAAGCCGTCGCCCTGCGGGCAGCCGGCCTGGATCATGAAGTCGTCCATGACCCGATGGAAGGTGAGCCCGTCGTAGAACCCCCGGCCCACCAGCTTCTCGAAGTTGGCGCAGGTCTTCGGCGCCTTGTCGTCGTGGAGCCGGATGCGGATCGTGCCCTTGGCGGTGGTGATGGCGGCGACTTTCATGACGTGTTCGTTTCCTTTATCGAGGTTTTCCAGCTCCTGAACCGTGCTCCGGTCTCTCGTTCCTGGCGGATCAGCTCGGCGACGTGTCGGGCGGCGACGTCGATCTCGATCACGTCGGGCTCGGCCTCCCATCGCCACTTGATTTCCAGCTTGCCTTCCTTCACGCGCCGCGGACCGAGGACCACGCGCAGCGGGACGCCCACCAGATCGGCGTCGTTGAACTTCACGCCGGCCCGTTGGTCGCGGTCGTCCAGCAGCACGTCGACGCCGGCCGCGGCGAGAGCGTCGTAGAGTCGCTCGGCCGCGGCGAGCGTGTCGCGCTCGGTCACGTCGAGCGGCACGACGAGCACCTCGTACGGGGCGAGCGCGACGGGCCAGACGATGCCCCGGGCGTCGTGACTGGTCTCGGCCACCGCGGCCACGAGCCGGTTGATGCCGAGCTGGTAGGAGCCCATCACGATCGGGACCAACTGTTCGTGCTCGTCGGCGAACCGGGCGCCGAGGGCTTCGGAGTACCGGGTGCCCAGCTTGAAGAGGTGGCCCACTTCGATCGCGGTGCGAATGGCCAGGGTGCTGCTACAGCGGGGGCAGGGGTCGCCGTCGACGACGGCGCGGAGGTCGGCGAACCGCGGATTGGGGAAGTCGCGCGCGGGGTTGACGCCGGTGAGGTGGGCGTCGGCGCGGTTGGCTCCGGTGACCGCGCTTTGCATCGCTCGGACGCTGCGATCGGCCCAGATCGGGATATCCTGCTGGAGCCCGACGGGCCCGGCGAACCCGACCGGGGCGCCGGTGACCCGCTCGATCACGTCGGGCGGGGCCAGCTCCAGCTTCGTGACGTCGAGGACCCGGCGGATTTTGTTCTCGTTGGCCTCGTGGTCTCCGCGGATCAGGACGGCGATCGGGCGTCCGTCGGCCGTGTAGATGAGCGTCTTGATCATCTCGCGCGGCCGGCAGCCGAGCATCGTGCTGACCTCGGCGATCGTGGTGGCGCCCGGGGTGTCGACCTCGTGGATCGGCTCCGGGGCTGCCTCGGGCGGATCCCCGCCGAGCGGTCCGACTTCGGCACGGTCCACGCCGGCGGTGTACCCGCAGTCGGAGCAGTGGGCGACGCGGTGTTCGCCGTTGGGGGCGGGGACGACGAGCTCGTGGCTTTCGTCCCCGCCGGTGGGGCCGCTTTCCGCCTCGGCCAGGAGGTAGTCCAGCCCCGAGCGATCGAGGACCCGGCGGTAGGCGGCCTGCATGGTTTCGTAGGTCGCGTCGAGCGCCGCCGCGGTGACGTCGAAGCTGTAGGCGTCGCTGGTGAGGAACTCGTCCGTTCGGAGCACGCCGAGCCGGGGCCGCGCTTCGCCGCGAAACTTCGTCTGGAGCTGGTACAAGGTGATCGGCAGTTGGCGGTAGCTGGTGACGTGCCGGGCGATCAGCTCGGTGACGACCTCTTCGTGTGCCGGGGCCAGCGCGAGGCGGGCCTTGCGGCCCTGGCGGTGGACGACCACGTGGAGCATCTCGTCGGCGAAGTCTTGCGCCCGGCCGGTCCGTTCCCAGAGCGAGACGGGCGTGAGGGCGGGCATGGCGATCGGGACGGCCCCGGCGGCGTCCATCTCTTGGCGGACGAGCCGTTGGGCGTTTGCGAGCACACGGAGGCCCAGGGGCAGGTAGGCGTAGGCCCCGCTGGTGACCTGGGCGACCATCCCGGAGCGGAGCATGAGGACGTGGCTGGGGGCCTCCGCCCCTTCGGGGGCCTTCCGCAACGTGGGGATCAGGGTCCGGGTCCAGCGCATGGAGATCAGGCCGGCATTTCAGGCTTTGGAGAGGGTTTTGCTCGAGGCTTCGGGGACGAACCGACGGCTCCGGCAGCCTGGATCCGGCCGCTACGTCCGTGTTGTGCCATTGACTGCGGCACGTGGCCCCGAGAGGTGGGCATTGTAGAGGATGGCCACCCCGCCGGGCAAGAGGGCAGGATGCCCCCCTTGTGACGGATCGCCGTGCACCGTAGAATTTGCAGTTTGGGGAGCCTTGGGCGAGACTCGCGAGGGGCTTCGCTTCGCCCGGGCGACCGGCACGTGGAGCACGGTGGGGAAAGGTCCTCGGCCCCTCTTCTCCGTTTCTCTTCTGGAGTCACACACCGAGCCGGAAAGGAGTCGCATGGCGCGACGCTACATCAACCAGCTTCGTCCTCAGGAGACGGTCGACGAGGTGTTTCTGGCCAACGAGAAGCAGCTTCGGCCCAATCGCAACGGGAATCTCTACCTGCAAGTGGATCTCTCCGACCGCTCCGGCTCGATCGGTGCCCGGATGTGGAACGCCTCGGAGTCGCTCTACCGGGCGTTCGACAATGGCGACTACGTGCGGGTGGAGGGCGCGACGCAGTTGTTCCAGGGGGCCCTGCAATTGATCGCGACGGGGCTGGTGAAGGTCGAGCCCAGCGAAGTCAACGAAGACGACTTCTCGCCGCTGGGCGGCGTGGAGGTCGACCGGCTGATGCTCCGGCTCGGGGAGATCCTCCGCGGATTGGGCAACCCGCAACTGCGAAACCTGGGCGAGTGCTTCCTCCTGGACGAGCAGTTCCTGGCGAAGTTCGCCCGGGCGCCCGCCGGCGTGAAGCACCATCATGCCTACCATGGCGGGCTCTTGCAGCACGCGGTCAACGTGATGGAGGTCGCCCTGCGCATCTCCCCCTGCTATCCCCAGATCGACCGAGACCTGTTGGTGATGGGGGCCTTCCTGCACGACGCGGGCAAGGTGGACGAGCTCACCTACGAGCGGGAGCTCGCCTACGGCGACGAAGGGCAACTGATCGGCCACCTGGTGATGGGCGTCCGGCTGTTGGAGGACAAGGTGGTCGAGGCCGAGAAGCTCTCCGGCGAGCCGATCTCGGAGGAGACGGTCCTCCGCTTGAAGCACATGATCGTCAGCCACCACGGCGAGTATGCGTACGGCAGCCCCAAGCTGCCCATGACCACCGAAGCGATGGCCCTGTACTGCCTCGACCTGTTGGACGCGAAGGTGTTCGCCTTCGACCGGCAACTCCGCGACGATCCCAACGTGGACAGCCCCTGGACGCACTACCATCCCACGCTCGGTCGCAAGCTGTTCAAGGGGTACGGCGGAAAAGAGAGCCGAGCCGACGGCAGCGAACCCGGCTAGAAAACAAGGAACAGGTCCAATTTGCCGCCCGCGGCCCGAAGGGTGCTTCGCACAAACTCGAGCTGTCCCCTTTTTCGGCACGGACAAGCAAATGAACGACGTCGACCTGGAACGGGCCATTCTAGAGCTGGTCGCCACCCCGGGCTACCAGCCGGTCAAGTCGCGGGCGATCGCCCGGCGTCTGGAGGTCTCCACGGATCAGTCCCCCGAAGTCAAGAGGGTGATCAAGAAGCTGGTTGGCGAAGGGCGGCTTGTGTACGGGCCGGGCCGGACCGTCGAGCCCGTCAGCTTGGGCAAGCCGGCCAAGTCCCGGGGCAACCGCGTCGTGGGCGTGTTCCGCCGCAGAGACGAGGGATACGGCTTCGTGCGGCCGACGGGCGCGCGGGCCGCCGACGCCCCGGCGGCCGACGTCTACATTCCGTCGCCCAAGTCGGGCGACGCGTCGACCGGCGACCTGGTGATGGTCGAGGTCGACCGGCATCGCGGCGGCAAGCATCCCGGGCCTCGGGGCGAGATCGTCCAGGTCATCGAGCGGCAGTCGCACGAGTTCGTCGGCACCTACGTCGAGACGGCCGGCTCGGGGTACGTCGAGGTCGACGGCACGCTCTTCGCGCGGCCGATCCTGGTGGGCGATGCCCGGGCCAGCGGGGCGCAGCCGGACGACAAGGTGGTGATCGAAATGGTCCGCTTTCCCTCCCACCTCGGGGACGGGGAAGGCGTGATCACCGAAGTCCTCGGCCCGCGGGGTCGGCCGGGCGTGGACACGCGCTCGATCATCCGCCAGTTCGGACTGCCCGACCGGTTTCCCGACGACGTGCTCGAAGAAGCCCGCCGCGAGGCCGACGGGTTCGACGAGCAGATCCCCGCCGACCGTCTCGATGCGACCGGCCTGGTGGTGGTCACCATCGACCCGGCCGACGCCCGGGACTTCGACGACGCCGTCTCGCTGGAGCGATTGCCCAATGGGCACTGGCGGCTTGGCGTGCACATCGCCGACGTGGCGCACTTCGTCAGGCCGAAGACGGCCCTGGACCGGGAGGCATACGGGCGGGCGACGAGCGTCTACTTGCCCGACCGGGTCGTCCCCATGCTGCCCGAGCTGATCTCCAACGCCCTGGCCAGCCTGCAACCGCGAAAAGTCCGCTATACCAAGACGGTGTTCATCGAGCTCACGGCCGAGGGGCTCCGGGTGGCGTCCGAGGTGCACCGTGCGGCGATCAAGAGCCGACGGCGGCTCACCTACGAGCAGGTCGACGAGTTTCTCGAGGATCCGGAGCCGTGGCGGCGGAAGCTGGGCGCCAAGGTCCATGGGCTGCTCGGCCGAATGCACGAGCTGGCCATGATCCTGCGGCAGAGGAGGATCGAGCGCGGGGCCCTCGAGCTGGCCATGCCCGAGGTGAAGATCGACTTGGACCGGCAAGGCCGGGTGTCCGGGGCTCACGTGGTCGAGAACACGGAGAGCCACCAGGTCATCGAGGAGTTCATGCTGGCGGCCAACGAGGCCGTGGCCGAGATGCTCGCCGCCAAGGAGATCCACTTCCTCCGTCGGATCCACGAGGCCCCCGTCCCCAAGAAGCTGAAGGACCTCGGCCAGTTCGTCGCCGAGCTGGGCTTCAAGACCGAAAGCCTGGAAAGCCGCTTCGAGCTGCAAAAGCTGCTCGCCCAAGTCGCCGGACGCCCGGAACAGCACGCGGTCAACTACGCCGTGCTCCGGTCGCTCCAGCGAGCCGTGTACAGCCCGCTGCCGGAGGGCCACTACGCCCTGGCCAGCGGGTGCTACTGCCATTTCACGTCGCCGATCCGACGCTATCCCGACCTGACCGTCCACCGGCTCCTCGACGCGGTGCTCGACGGCAAGAAGCCCCGAAACGTCTACGACGAGCTGGTCGCCGTCGGCGAGCACTGCTCCGAGCGGGAACGGCGGGCAGAAGCGGCCGAGCGCGAGCTGGTGAAGATCAAGCTCTTGGACTATCTCAACGAACGGGTCGGCGAGGAGATGGACGCCGTGATCACCGGCGTGGAGAGCTTCGGGCTGTTCGTCCAGGGGATCGAGCTCCCGGCGGAAGGGCTGATCCACATCAGCTCGCTCGTCGACGACCGATACCGCTTCGACCGCACGACGCACACGCTCTCCGGTAATCGCGAGGGCAACACCTACCGGCTGGGGGATCTGGTGCGAGTGGCCGTGTTTCGCGTGGATCTCGACCGCCGCGAGCTCGACTTCCGGCTGGTCGCACGTCGCCAGCGCCCCGCCCTGCCCGGCAAGGCGAGCGTTCGCGCCAAGACGCAGCCCGCGGCGAAGGGCAAGTCCCAAGCGGCCGGCAAGTCGAAGCCGTCGACCAAGAAAAAGCGGGGCCCCGGGAAAACACGCAATCGCGATCGACGCCGATAGCCCGAGAGCTGCACAGTCCGAGACATGCGGCCGGAGCACCGGCTTCCTGACTCCTGCGAAAACGACCGTTTTCGTGGGAGTTTCTGAGCCGCTTGCGGCTTCGCCCTGCGATCAGCAATACGCCTCTGGCTCTCCAGGCGCCCAACGTTTAGAATCGACCGTATGGTCGGAACGGGCCTGCCGGGCAGGTGGGCTTGATCCGTGGGGACCGCGGGTTGCCGGCATTAGGACGGGGTCGCTCGGATGACGCTGAACGATCATTTTGGACCGCCGCTCAGCCTTCGCCGTCACTGGCACGCGTTCCACAACGCGTGGTCCACGTACCTTGCGTCGCACTTGAACCAGCAGCTTCCCGAGGGGTACTTCGCGGAAGCGAACGTGCAGTACGGCATCGAGATCGACGTAGCGACCTTTGAGGAACGTGGACCGGCAGGGCATGCTGCGGTTTCCACGTGGACCGCGCCGGCGCCGACGCGGACGATGCTGGTCCCCATGATCAACGACGTCGTGGAGGTTCTGGTCTTTGACCGGGAGGGCGGCCCGATCCTCGTGGGTGCGATCGAGCTGGTGAGCCCTGCGAACAAGGATCGTCCGGAGCACCGCGACGCCTTCGTCTCGAAGTGTGCCGCGTATCTCCAGCAAGGCATCGGTCTGGTGATCGTCGACGTCGTGACCAGTCGGCGGGGAAACCTGCACGAGGATCTCTTGGCGCGTCTGGGCTCGTCGGGAGGCACGTGCCTCGATTCCGACCTGTATGCGGTCGCGTACCGGCTGGTCGAGCGGGCGGAACGGCCGAGTCTCGATATCTGGGAAGAGCGGTTGGCGGTGGGGCAGTCACTCCCAACGATGCCCCTGTGGCTGGGCGGAGGTCTTTGTCTTGCCGTCGACTTCGAGGCGACCTACCGTCGAACGTGTCAAGAGCAGCGGATTCTGGCCGACGCTTCGTGAAGCGGAAGCGCGCGCCCGGCGGCACGGCCACCTTGCGGTTGCTCCTTGCCAAGCCCCCTGGCGATCCGTGCGTCGAGCTGTACAATGAGGGACCGTCCATTGCGCTGGTAGACGACCCTGTGCGAGCGCCCCCGGGCCCCTCATGATGTCCTCAGGCCAACCGCTGCTCAAGACGCCGCTTTGCGACTGGCACGTCGAACACGGCGCGCGGATGGTCGAGTTCGCCGGCTGGTCCATGCCGGTTCAGTACACCTCGATCATCCACGAACACCTGGCCACCCGAGCGGCCTGCGGCATCGCCGACATCTCCCACATGGGCCGACTCCGCTTCGAAGGCCCCGGGGCGGCCGTCTTCCTGGCCGAATTGCTCACCCGTCGCGTCGGTGGGCTGGGGCTCAACCAGATCCGCTATTCGCTGGTGACCAACGAGCAGGGGGGCATCCTCGACGACGTCCTGGTCGGCTACTACCACAACGCCCACGGCCAGCCGTACTACGTGATGGTCGTCAACGCCTCGAATCGCCGGAAGATCGTCGACTGGGTCGACGCCCATCTGCCCCCGGAGCGGGCGGAAGCTCCGGGCGAGGAGGTCGTCTGGTCCGACGTCACCCGGCTCTGGGCCATGTTCGCCATTCAAGGGCCCCGCGCGCTCGACTTGTTGCAGCCGCTCGTGGACGTCGACCTGGCCTCGATGAAATACTACAACGGCGCCCAAGTCCGGATCCTGCACCCCGCCGCCCAACGGCAGGGCGGGATCATCAGCCGCACCGGCTACACGGGCGAAGACGGCTTCGAGCTGAGCGTCGGCGCAAGCATCGCCCGCGGGGTCTGGGAAGTGGTCATGGAAATGGGAAAGCCGCTCGGGGCCGTCCCCACCGGAATCGGCGCCCGAGATACCCTGCGACTCGAAGCCGGGATGCCGCTGTATGGGCACGAGCTTTCCGAAGCGACCCATCCGTTTCAGGCCGGGCTGGGGTACACCTGCTATCTCACCGGCTACGACTTCCCGGGGCGCGACGCCTTGAAGCGACTGGAGAAGGAGCCGTTCGAATCGAAGCTCGTGGGCCTGGAGCTGGGGGGCCGTCGCCCGGCCCGGGGAGACTGCCCCATCCTGGCCGGCGACGAGCCGGTCGGCCGCACGACCAGCGGCACCTACTCGCCGACGCTCCAGAAGCCGATCGCCCTGGGCTACGTGCGCCTCGATCACGCCGAGCCCGGCACCGAGCTGGCGATCGACGTCCGAGGTCGCCCGGCGCCGGCCCGAGTGGTCAAGCTGCCCTTCTACCGCCGCCGAAAAGGAAGCAACGCATGACTCCCGAACAACTGCTCTATGCCAAGACGCACGAGTGGGTCCACGTCGAGACGGACCCTTCCGGGGCGAAGATCGCCACCGTGGGCCTTTCGGCGTTCGCCCTGGAGGTGCTGACCGACTTGGTCTATATCGAGCTGCCCGAGGTGGGGCGTCAGGTGGAGGCCGGGGCCTCGTTCGGCGAAATCGAGTCGGTCAAGGCCGTCAGCGATCTGTTCAGCCCCGTCGACGGCGAAATCGTCGAGGTCAATCCCGACGCGGCCGATGGCCTCGACCGGCTGGCCGACGATCCCTATGGGGCCGGCTGGCTGGTGAAGATCAAGATTACCGACGAATCCGGGCTCTCGGAATTGCTGGACTACGCGGCCTACCGGAAGCAGTGCGAAGAGGAAATGGAGGAACAGGGATGAAGGATGAAGGGTGAAGGATGAATCGCGAGTGAACGCTCGCCGTCTTCACGTCATCCCTGATCCCTCATCCTCAACCGAGAACCGACCGCACCATGCCCTACCTGCCGCACACACCGGAAGAGCGCCAGGCGATGCTCGACGCGATCGGCGCGGCTTTCGTCGACGAGCTGTTCGAGACGGTCCCGGCCGATTTGCGGCTGGACCGCGACCTGGATCTGCCGCCGGCCCTGGGCGAGCTCGAGCTGACGGCCCACCTGGCCGGCTTGGCCGCGAAGAACACGCCGGCCGGACAGTCCGTCTCGTTCCTCGGCGCCGGGAGCTACGACCATTTCATCCCCGCGGTGGTCGACTTCGTGGCCGCCCGCAGCGAGTTCTACACCTCGTACACGCCGTATCAGGCCGAGGCCAGCCAGGGAAACCTCCAGGCCCTGTTCGAGTACCAGACGCTCGTCACGCAGTTGACCGGGATGGACGTATCGAACGCGAGCCTCTACGACGGCGCCAGCGCCGCGGCCGAAGCCGTGCTCATGGCCCTCGGCGCAACGCGGCGACGGGGGAAGGTCGTCACCGCCGCAAGCGTCCACCCCGAGTATCGCCAGACGCTGGCCACGTACCTGACGAATTTGGACGTCGAGCTCGTGACCCTCGCCACGCCGCAAGGAACGCTTGCGCCCGATCAGCTCGCCCGAGCGGTGGACGATCGAACGGCTTGCGTGCTCGTCCAGCATCCGAACTTCTTCGGGTGTCTGGAGGACGTGCGGTCGCTGGCGGAAATCGCCTACAAGGCCGGGGCGCTCTTCGTGGTCGCGGTCGACCCGATCAGCCTGGGGCTGCTCGCCCGGCCGGGCGACTGCGGGGCGGATATCGTCGTGGCCGAGGGCCAGTCGCTGGGAAACCCAATGAGTTTCGGCGGGCCGTACCTGGGGATCATGGCCTGCCGGGACCAGCTCGTCCGCCGGATGCCGGGCCGGCTGGTGGGCCAAACGGTCGACCGCCGGGGGAAAACGTGCTGGGTCCTCACGCTTCAAACCCGCGAGCAGCACATCCGTCGCGAGAAAGCCACCAGCAACATCTGCACGAACCAGGGGCTGTTGGCCCTTCGGGCGGCCGTCTATCTGGCCGCGATGGGGCCGCAGGGCATGCGGTCGGTAGCCGAGTTGTGCCTGAGGAAAGCCCGCTACGCCTTCGACGAGCTCACGCGGCGGGATTCGCTCGAAGCGGTCTTCGACCGGCCGACGTTCAAGGAGTTCGTGGTACGCGTGCGTGACGGCCGGGTGGACGAGCGCCTGGAGGCCGCACGCAGCCAAGGCGTCTTCGCTGGCGTGGCGCTGGGCCGATGGTATCCCGAGCTGGACGATTGCCTGCTGGTCGCCGTCACCGAGAAGCGAACCAAGTCCGAAATCGACCGGCTGGCAGAAAGCATCGAATGATGAATGATCTACATCGGATACATCCAATCGCTTCAACGCGTCACTGACAACAAGCCGATCCCCCATGCGAAACAAGCAAGCCACGGAACTGCTGTTCGAGCAATCTCGGCCCGGTTGCCGGGCGGTCCGGCTGCCTGGGTGTGACGTGCCCGAGCGGCCGCTCGAGGAGCTGTTGCCGGCCGAGGCGTTGGCTTCCGCGCCGCCGCCGCTCCCGGAGCTGACCGAGCCGGAGCTGGTGCGGCATTTCGCGAACCTCTCCGCCCAGAACATGTCGGTCGACACCCACTTCTACCCGCTCGGCTCCTGCACGATGAAGTACAACCCCAAGCGGAACGAGCGGCTGGCGGGCATGCCCGGCTTCATCGACCTGCACCCGTACCAGCCGGAAGCGTCGCTCCAGGGGATCTTGGAGATTCTGCATGCCTCGCAGGAGATGCTCGCCGAGATCAGCGGCCTGGAGGCCGTGAGCTTGCAGCCGGCGGCCGGCGCCCACGGCGAGATGACCGCGCTTTTGGTCGCGGCCGCCTACTTCCGCGACATCGGCGGGAACCGATCGACCGTGCTGATCCCCGACGCGGCCCACGGGACCAACCCCGCCAGCGCCGCCATGGCCGGCTTCCAGGCCGTCCAGTTGAAGAGCAACCGCGACGGCCGCGTCGACCTCGATGACCTGGAGGCCAAGCTCGACGACCGGACGGCCGTGCTGATGATCACCAATCCGAACACCCTGGGACTGTTCGAGACCCAAATCGCCCGGATCACCGAGCGAGTGCACGATGCCGGGGGGCTGGTCTACTTGGACGGGGCCAACATGAACGCCATCCTGGGCGTGGCGCGGCCCGGCGATTTCGGGGCCGACATGATGCATTTCAATCCCCACAAGACGTTCAGCGGCCCGCACGGCGGCGGCGGCCCGGGCGCCGGGCCCGTGGCCGTCACGGGCAAGCTGGCCCCGTACCTGCCGGCCCCGATCGTCGTGCGGGAAGACGGCCGCTACCGGCTCGATTTCCGCCGGCCCAAGTCGATCGGGCGCGTGCGGAGCTTCTTCGGCAACACCGGTGTGCTGGTGCGGATGTACTGCTACCTGCGGACCCTGGGCGCGGAGGGGCTGCGTCGCGCGTCGGCCGACGCCGTGCTCAATGCCAACTACCTGCTCAGCCGCGTGAAGCACATCCTGCCGGTGCCGCACGGCGATCGGTGCATGCACGAGTTCGTCGCCTCGGCGTCGAATCTGAAGCAGGAGCGGACCACCGGCGCGATGGACGTTGCCAAGCGACTCCTGGACTACGGCTTCCATGCCCCGACGGTCTATTTCCCGTTGGTTGTCCGCGAGGCGATGATGATCGAGCCTACGGAGACCGAGAGCAAGACGACGCTGGACGCCTTCGCCGAAGCGCTATTTCGGATCACCGAGGAGCCCCCGGATCTGTTGCACGATGCGCCCCACACGACGGCGATCAGTCGTCCCGACGAAGTCCGGGCCGCGCGCAAGCCGATCCTCATCTGGTCAAGAGAGCAAGGATAGAGTATGAACGAGGAGGGATGAAGGAGGATACACTGGTCGCTGAGCGGCAGCCACCCAACTTCTGCTCACAAGTGTCGTTCATCACTCAGCATTCATCCGTGCGGGTCGGCTTCCCCGAAGTCAACTGACCGAGACCGCGAAGATGGAGACTAGATCAGCCGAGCCGGGCGAATCTCCTTGCGAGGAGAGAGGGGGAGATGCTTCCACGAGCCCTGACACGGCCCACTCCCGAATCCCCACTCAGAATCGGCCACGCGAAACTCCTTCATCCTTCATCCTTCATCCTTCATCCTTCACTCACTGCCGCCTGTTGATCGATCCGCCGGACGCGGGGGCGTGGAACATGGCGGTCGACGAAGTGCTGATGGAGTGGTCGGCGGCAGCGGGCGGATGTTGCCTGCGGTTCTACCGTTGGCGCGAGCCCACGTTATCGTTGGGGTATTTTCAGGCCTACGAGGATCGGGACCGGCATGCGCCCAGCCTGGGTTGTCCGGTAGTCCGCCGCACGAGCGGGGGTGGGGCGATCGTCCACGACCGCGAATTGACCTACAGCATCGTGGTGCCCCGGGGGCATCGCCTCGCCGTCCGTCGCCTTGCCCTCTACCGGGCCGTCCACACCAGCCTGGTCGAGTTACTCTCGGAGCTTGGGGTCTCGGCCTTTTTGTATGGGGGATCGGGCGAGACGACGTCCGGGCGTCAACCTTTCCTCTGTTTCCAGCGACGCGCGCCCGGCGACGTCCTGGTCAGCCATGCGAAAGTGGCCGGCAGCGCCCAGCGACGCTCACCCGGAGCCGTGCTGCAACATGGCAGCGTGCTCGTTGCCCGGTCGCAGGCCGCCCCGGAGCTGCCCGGTTTGAACGAACTCCTGAAGACACCTATTCGAGAGCCGCAGTTCGTGGAGGCCTGGCTGGACAGGCTGGGCCGCCAGCTCGGTCTGCGATGCGAGAGCCGGCCGCTGTCCGAGGCGGAACGGCGCCAGGCCGACAAGTTGGCTCAATCCAAATACGCTGCGGAGGCATGGACGAGGGGCCGCCGCCGGTAGGGCCCTTGCCGGTCCGGTTCGCCACGGAAACGACCCGCACCAGGCACTGCGGCGATCCGCAATTTTTTTCGCATTTCCCCGACAAACATCACTGAACTGGTAACGGGCACGACTGCGTATCATGGCAGGAGAAAGGGCCCATTCCTCGAAGCTGCGCCAGGGGCCGGTTTGCGTAGCGTCCAAAGTCGAGAAAATGGTTTTGACTTGCCCGGCCGTTACGGTACCATGGGTAGTTCGGAACTGAGAATCAACCGATCGGTTGATTGGTGCCGATACGCACCAGGAGGGCGCTGCTTCACGGGATTTCTATGCCCCGAAAGACTGGTCCGACCGGCCCTTCTGGTCGGGGGCCCAGGGTTGCATCTTTGAAAATTCCGCGTAGACTTGACCTATTTCCCCGAGTTGGTCTGGGTCCTCGGGATCAGCGATCGCTCCGGCGGGCGGACGTCGTGGCCGTTGAGGAGACGGGATGGAAGTTAAGCTAGTCGTGGTAGCCGGGAAGAGAGCAGGGGAAGAACTGCCGGTGGCGGGGCCGAAGTTCTACATTGGCCGGGCGGAAGACTGCCAGCTCAGGCCCCATAGCGATCTGGTCAGCCGACACCATTGTGTGCTCATCGTGGAAGAAGCGTACGTGTCGGTTCGAGACTTCGGCAGCAAGAACGGCACCGTGGTCAACGACGAGACGGTCAAGGGGGAGCTGGAGCTGAAAGACGGCGACCGGCTGAAAATCGGCGACTTGGAGTTGGAAGTCCGGTTGGGTGTTGACGTCGGCGGGAAGAAGAAGCCCAAGGTCAAGAGCGTTCAGGAGGCCGCCGCCCGAACCGTCGAATCGTCCCTCGACGACGACATGGACCTCGATAGCTGGCTCAGCGACACCGATACCCAGACGCTCGACCCGACCTACACCGGAGAAGCAACGACGGACGTCGCCGAAGCGGAGACTCTCGACGGGAAGCCGAAGAAGAAAAAGAAGGAATCCGAAGTCCCGGGCGTTTGGAGCAAGGGGCATTGGAAGCCGACCTCCGAGAATCCCCACGACGCAGCGGCCGACACACTCAAGAACTTCTTCAAGAACCGCCCCGGGTAATCAAGAGTCGTGGTCGACAGGAGGCTCGCGGATGAGGCCGACGAATCGGGACCGCAGGTCGGCTGCCCTTCTGGGATTGGCCTTCGACAATGATGATGGGCACACGCGGCTCACCCGCGGGAAGAACTTCCTCCTCTGCGGCGGCAGTCACGAAACTCACGCCGTGATGCAGGAGACGGCGCTGAAGATCAACGAGCGCCTCGACAAGCGAGGCAAGCGGCTCGAAGAAGTCAGCCTCGGCGAGCTTCGCGACATCTGCCACGAAGTGACCGATTCCCTCGACGAAAACGGCTAGTGCCCTGTCCAATTCGAGTTTACGGGTGCCACGGGCATCTTGCCCGTGCTCTCGTAGCTGCACTGGCGAGACGCCAGTGGCACCCGACCGGCAAAGTCAATCTGGACAGACCACTAGTGCCCTGGGCGAAGACGGCGGGGGGAGACAGTGGCCGTCCACTCCCGGCCCCCGGGGCATCGCGCGTCCTACCCCTCCGGTGCCCTCCGGCCCTCGGCTTCTTCCAGCCAGCCCTCGATCTCCGAATCGCCTCGCTCGGCACCACGTTCCTGCCTTAGTCCTCGCGTTTCGGCTGGCGAAGCAGCTCGCCCCGCGCTCCCGCAACCTGGGCAGGGAAGCCGGCAGCCAATCCCTCGTTTTCGCCCCGACCGGCCGCGATGCGGTGCGAAGCAGAAGCTGGCCTGCTTCCGAACCCCCCGAAAACGGTAAGCTCGTCCTCTCGCCTGTGGCGGCGCAATCCTCACCTTTGTATCAACGGCAATTTCCCCGTATTCCGTTTATTCTGGCAAAACCCCCCACATTTCCTGATCGCTCAAGCTTGTCGTCGCCTATGTCCGATCCCTCCCGTCAGTGGCGTGTTCTATGCCTACTTTTCACCTGGCTTAGCGCGGGAGAGGACTGTGGCTGTAGCGAAGACCAAGAAGGCCGCCGCCAACAAGGCCAAGACAACTCGAAAGACCTCCACCCAGAAGGCGGCCGCCGGCAAGAAATCGGCTGCCAAGTCCGCCAAGTCGGAGAAGGCAGCCACGGTCGATCACCGCTCGGGCGGGGACCGCCGCGAGACCTCGGATCGCCGCGATAGAAGCGTCCCGGTGCCCGTGGAGCGTCGAAAGATCGAACGCCGGGTCAAGGTGAATCGGCGTCGTCAGATTGATCCGACCACGTGCGAGCGGGACTACTCATCCGACGAGCTCGAGTTCATGAGCGCTCTGGACGACTACAAGCGGACCAGCGGGCGGATGTTTCCCACGTGCAGCGAGATCCTCGAGGTGCTCAAGAAGCTGGGCTACGAAAGGCGCCCCGCTGGCGAGCCCGTCGAACCGCCCGCACCCCCAGAGAGCGAGCCCGCGGACGCCGGAAGCCAACTCCAGCAGGAGCAGGAAGCGGCAGTCTGAGGTCGTCCCCCAAGAGTGCTCGCCGCGACTTGACTGGTCGCGTCTTGCTGGCGACAGCGCAGGCCACGGCTGAAGTCGACACGGCACGAATATCCCGCATGTCCGGCCCTGGCCAGCCCCGAGGATTGTGCGACTTTCCACTCCGCCGGGCAGAAGGGGCGCTTTCGGGTGGTCCCGCCATCCCTATCGTGACCAAAATCCCGCAGTTGGCTCCGCGGCTTGGGGCTGTTCGGGCTCTTCATCTGCGGCGGAATCCGGTCTTGCGTGATTGCGCGTCGGCGACTATCCTCCCGCGACCTTTCCATCCTTCCCGCGGCGCAAGATGCTGCGCTGTCAGGTCCATTCGATCGACTTGTCTCGAAAAGCGGGGCGCGAGCGACGTGTTCACACCGACCGTGGCAACCATCCGAGGGCCCGCCCGACGACTCCCGGCAATCGGGTGGGTGGTCTTGGCCGGGCTCTGCTTGTCGGGCATATCGGGGTGTGGCGGTGTCGCCGCCCAGGGCCGAAACGCCGAAGGCGTTCGGCTCTTCGATCAGTCCCGGCATCAGGAGGCCCTCGGGCAATTCCAGTTGGCCGTCAATTACGACCCCAACAATGCCGACGGCTACTATAACTTGGCCGCGGTGCACCACCGAATGGGGATCCAGAACCAGGATCCTTCGCAGCTTGCCCAGGCCGAGCACTACTACAATCAGTGCCTCGACCGGGATGAGAACCATCGGCACTGCTATCGCGGCCTGGCCGTCTTGCTGGTGGAGCAGGAACGGAGCGAAGAGGCGTTTCGTTTGATCGAGGGCTGGGCCGACCGCAATCCCACGGTGGCGGAGCCGAAGATCGAGCTTGCCCGGCTCATGGAGGAGTTCGGCGACGGAGAGGCGGCCAAGCAACACCTGCTGGAAGCCCTCTCGTCCGACCCCCAGAACGCCCGAGCCCTGGCCGCCCTCGGCAGGCTCCGCGAGCAAGTGGGCGAGCACGCGCTGGCCCTGAACGACTACCAGCAGTCTCTCTGGCACGACCGGTTCCAGCCGGAAGTGGCCTCCCGGGTCGCCGCCTTGCAGTCCGCCGTGGGCCCGACCCCGATGACGACCGTCGGCACGCCGCCCGAATCGACCCGGATGGTGAGCCGGAACGCGAGCCCCCTGCGATAGTCCGTCATCTCCGCCCGCGCTCAACCTTCCTCAGCATTCCTTTGCGCACGCCCGCCTCGCGCGGCCACGCGGGGCAATTCGGCCCCAGACGCAGGCTCCTTGACAGCACCCTCCGGCTGGCCAAATCCTCCCGTCCGGCCCGGCCACGTCGAGTGCGTCCTCTCCCATCGTCCCCATCGTCAAAGCCCCTTGCGCCCGGTATAATCACGTCCCCTGAGCTGGAATGCGGGCCGGCGGCCGCGTGCAGCCGGCGACCGCGTGGAGACGCGTGGGGTGCACGTGCTCCGTTCGGCGGGGCCATGGCCGCAGTGGCTTGGACTGCCGAAGCCCGACGTTGCCTTCAGGATCTCGACACCGAGCGGTCGTAACGGACGCTGCTCCCCAGTCGCACGACGAGGTTCAAACCCATGCCGCGAATCATTGTCCTGGACAACCTGTCACAAGAGGGCCTCGACTTGTTGGAGTCGGCCGGGAACATCGAGTGCGAAGTCCATACGGGCTTGAAAGGCGACGCGCTGCGCACGGCCCTGTCGGAGTTCGACGGGGCAATCTGCCGCAGCGGCGTCCAGATCACCGGCGACGTGCTGGAGGGAAACCGGCGTCTGAAGGCGATCGCCCGGGCCGGCGTCGGAACCGACAACATCGACCTGGAAGCGGCCACCCGACTGGGGATCGTGGTGATGAACACGCCGGGCGGAAACACGCTCTCTACCGCCGAGCACACCATCGCCCTGATGCTCGCCCTGTCGCGAAACGTCCATCCGGCCTATCAGGGGCTCATCGAGGGACGCTGGGATCGCAAGAAGTACATGGGCACCCAGCTCGCCGGCAAGACGCTCGGGATCGTCGGCTTGGGCCGCGTCGGCCAGGCCGTCGCCACCCGGGCCTTGGCCTTGGAGATGCGCGTGCTCGGATGCGATCCGTTTCTGTCGGCCCAGCGGGCGAAGGAGCTGGGGATCAAGGCCTGCGATTCCGTCGGGGAGATGCTCCCCGACGTCGACTACCTCACCGTCCACACGCCCCTGAACGACGCCACCCGAAACCTCATCAGCCACGAACAAGTCAAGCTCCTCCGGCCCGGCGCCCGGCTGATCAATTGCGCCCGCGGCGGCATCTACGACGTCGACGCGCTGGTCGAAGGGCTCAAGAGCGGACACGTCGGCGGCGTCGCGCTCGACGTGTACGCGTCGGAGCCGTGCACCGAGAGCCCGCTGTTCGGGATGCCGGGCGTGCTCTGTACGCCGCACCTCGGCGCCAGCACCGAAGAGGCCCAGGCCAACGTGGCGGTCGAGGCGGCCGAGCTCCTGATCGATTTCTTCACCACCGGGGCCATCAAGCAGTCGGTGAACATGTCGCCCTTGGACCCCAAAACGCTCGATGCCCTCCGCGGATACCTGGACACGGCCTACCGCCTGGGACTGCTCCTGGCCCAGCTCGTTCCCTCCCGGCCGAAGTGTTGCCGGATGCGCTATACGGGCGAAGCGGCCGCGAGGGACACCCGATTGCTTTCCGCGGCCTTCGCCGCGGGCCTGCTTCAGCACGCGATGGAGTCGGAGGTCAACATCGTCAACGCCGAGGTCCTCCTCCGCGAGCGAGGCATCGAGCTGGTCGAGGAGCGGTCCAGCGACGTGGGCGAGTTCAGCTCCCTGATCACCGCCGAAGTGGTCAGCGAGGAGCAGACGGTGATCGCCTCCGGCACGCTCTTTGGCAAGAACATGCCGCGTCTGGTCCGGAAAGACGACTGCCGGCTGGAAAGCTGCCTGCACGGCATCCTCATGCTGATCACGTTCCGCGACGTGCCCGGCGTGATCGGCAAGATCGGCTCGGCGTTCGGCAAGCACCAGATCAACATCGCGCAGATGTCGGTCGGCCGCAGCACCGACGAGCCGGGCGGCGAGCAGATCGCGGTGCTCTCGCTCGACGGCCGCCCCTCGGCCGAAGCCCTCGCCGACGTCCTGGCCATGGAGCCGATCCGGCACGCCCGGGTCGTCAAGCTCCCGCCCGCCAACGAGCTGCCCACGTGGATGGGCAGTTGAGCGGACCGCGGCCTGCGGCGGTGCGTGGCGGGCAACGCCCCCCATTTCTTTCTCGGCACCCCGCCGTTCCTGCGCGGCGCATGCTGCGTTTTGCGCGCCCCGCCTTTTCTTGGATCGGCCCTTCCCGAAGGCCGGGGCGTCGCGCTCGCCGGCCACGCGGCGAATCGTCCCGTCGGGCCGGCTGGGCCGCGAAAAACTGGAAGCACCCCGGGGTGCCCAAAAAACGTCTTGCGGCTCGGCGCTAACATGGTATGCTCGACCGTGTTAGGCGAAAAACAGCACGGCCGCAAGCCCCCGAAAACGGCCCTCCAAGTGTCCAACAAGTCCGTGCATGACAAGCCCTAAGTCCCTATCTGAGAACGCCTTGCGTCGAAAACATTTGTTGGACGGTTTTTGT
Source organism: Thermoguttaceae bacterium (assembly GCA_035528065.1). Taxonomy (GTDB): domain Bacteria; phylum Planctomycetota; class Planctomycetia; order Pirellulales; family Thermoguttaceae; genus DATKZH01. Next base: position 19,317 of record DATKZH010000582.1, read on the forward strand.
TGGTTCGGCCGAAACGTCGAAGTGCTTTCGTACCCGGGGCTTGCGCGAGTGACCTCGTCCAAAAAGGGCGTTTCGCCCAGTACCTACCGTGCGCGCAGGTGGCCTGTGACCCGGTAGCACGTGCGCTGGAACCCCAGCGCATTCACCGTGTGACCCCAGCGCACTACCCCTCGGGCCCCAGCGCACGTGCGCTGCCGGTATCTGAAGGGGGTAGCACCCCTCCTAGGTGGCAAAACCACGGCGACCGCCGAAGTGACGGCGTCCAAGAATGAGTAGCCGTAGGGTGCGTGAAACGCACCATCCATGATACAGCCAAATGTCACGTCAGTCGTGCTGCCGCGGTCTCTCAGCGTCGTGGCATTCCCTGTCTTCAGCAGAAATGGTGCGTTTCACGCACCCTACGTCACTTGGCCGTCCCGCTCGGGCTCCGTCTGGTAGCCCGTCTCCGCCACAAACTGGCGAAACTGGCCCCGGGTGACCTCGTTACGGCTCAAACGAAACGGACGGGTGATCCGCACCCGATGCTGCGGCCTTTCGGTGGGAATCCGATCGATCGTCCATTGGTCGCCTGTCGCCTCTTCCAGAAAGCGGGCATGCGTTGCCGCGAGGTTTCGTAGTCGTCCAGTCTTTTCTGAGCCGCTTACTGAGCCTCAGGCTTATCAGGGGCGTTCATTTTGGCTGCTCTCCTTCTCGCCAAATCTATCTCTCGCGCCTCCTCCCGGTCGATCATGCCATCGCTGTTCCTGTCGTAACGTTTGAAGGTTTTCGGGGGCATATTCCGCTTCTCGTCGAGGCTTACCTTTCCGTCTTTGTTGCGGTCAAAATCTTGCATGAAGATATCTGCGCCCGCGTCACGCTCGGCCTCAGTGGGATCGGAACTCCCTTGCGGAGACTGTGGAGGACGGGATTCGCCCTCGGGTGCTGAAGTGATGTCGGCCGCTTGCGGCCAAGGAAGCTGAGTCTCGCAGGCCAGCCGGAAGCCGAGGTAGTCTCTGCGGTAGTCCGGCGAGTTGTAGTCCCGATTCGCCGACCGGCAGCGCCTCGCGTGGTAAAGCCACCCGCCGCCGCGATGCACGCGGTGCGAGCCCGCGGAGGGTCCGCTCGGATCGTCCGCCGGCGACTGCGCGTAGTACTCCGCCCCATACCAATCGGCACACCATTCCCAAGCGTTCCCGAGCATATCGTAAAGGCCAAACCCGTTCGCCAGCAACTCGCCGACCGGATGCGTCTTGCCACCCGAATTCATATTGAACCACGCATATTCCTGCAACTTGGCCTCGTCGTTCCCACAGTGCCACGCCGTCGTCGTGCCCGCACGGCAGGCGTATTCCCACTGCGCCTCAGTCGGCAACGCGAACTTCATCCCCTGGCTCTTGCGAGACTCGTTCAGCTTGGCCAGAAACGGCTGAACGTCATCCCAGCTCACTTGTTCCACCGGATGGGATGGGTCGTCCGTGAAGCGGGACGGGTTGCTCCCCATCACCGCTTCCCACTGGGCCTGCGTCACCTCGTATTTGCCCAGATAGAACGGCCGGGTGATCCGCACCCGATGCTGCGGCCCTTCGGTGGGAATCCGTTCGATGGCCCATTGGTCGGCTGCCGCCCTCGCCTCTTCCAGGAAGCGTGCCTGCTCCTCTGCGGTCGAGCCCATCACGAACTCCCCGGGCGGGATCAGCACCACGGTCACCTTCACGCCGTCTCCCAGGTCCACGTCTTGCTCGACCGGCATGCCCAGGTAGCCCGCCCACACCTCTTGGTGTTTCTTGGGTTGAGCGGCATTGAAAGGAGCGATGGCGGGAGCCGGAGCGTCGGCCGGCAGAATGGCCTTCCACGCCGCCGGATCGGGCGGGGGAAGCGGTTTGACTGCCGCAATCTCCGGTTTGGGCTCCGAGGGGGCCGCTTTCGCCTTTCGGCCTTCCGCTTTGGGCGCCGCCAACGGCACCAGTTGGACGTTGAACACTTCCCGGCCGCCCGACTCGATCCTGAACGTGTCGGTGTGCGTCTCAAACCCGCCCTTGGTCACTGAGAGCGTGTGTTGGCCTCCCTCAACCTGGATTTCCACAGGTTCCTTGTCGTCGGGCGTGGTGAGGGTGACCTTGCCGTCATCCACCACGATTTCGGCGCCCGGTTGGTTAACCTCCACCACCAGCGTGCCCTCGGGCGTCTTCAGCATGAAAACCACGCCCAGAAGCACCACGAGAAAAGCCGCGCCACCGGCAATGCCCGCGTATGTCCACATCTGACCACGGTGGGCAGGAACCAGTTTTGTCCAAATGTTGCTCGAAGTGTTTTGCTCCACATGAGACTCGAACGTGTCTTCGGCGACCCGTGCAGCTTTTTTCTTTGTGGCCACACCTCCTTTGGGGAGGTTTTGGAGAAATGACGTGAGCGCACCATCGCTGGAAGATTCGTCGGCCACGGGTGGTGGGACGGGCGTTTTCACCGCCACGCATGTTTCCAAGGCCGCGAGCACTTCGGTCATCGACTGGTAGCGGTCTTCGGGCTTCTTCGCCATCATCTTCCGGCAAACGCCGTCAACCGCTTCGGGAACGTCAGAGCGAACGTCACGAGCGGAAGGAATTTCCGCTGCACGATGGGCCATCAGGATTTGGATCATCGTGTCGCCCTGGTAGGGCTTTTCGCCGGTCAGCAGGCGGTAGAGCGTGCAGCCCAGCGAATAGACGTCGGCCCGATGGTCGGCGCCGTGGGTGTCTTCCGCCTGCTCGGGGGCCATGTAGTCGCAAGTTCCCATGACCTGTCCGCTACCCGTCAGACGGTCGGAACCGGTGGCGCCATCGCCCTCGAATATCCGGGCGAGCCCCATATCGAGGATCTTGACCGTGCCCTCCCGGTCGAGCAGCAAGTTGCTGGGTTTAATATCTCGATGAATGATGCCCTGCTTGTGGGCGTATTCCAAACCCTGCGCGGCCTGGATGACGCAGTTCACCGCCTGCCCAACCGGCAATGGTCCTCGCTCGGCAACAAGTTCGGCCAGATCCTTGCCTTCGACGTACTCCATCACCAAGTAGTGTGTGCCGGCGTGTTCTCGTGCGTCATAGGCCGTGACGATGTTGGGATGGGTGAGCCGCGCGGCCGCTTCCACCTCGCGGTAGAACCGGCTCACCGCCTCCTTGTTCTTTAAGGCGGCGGCAGGCAGCATCTTGACGGCCACCAAACGCTTCATTCGTCGGTGTTGCGCCTTCAGCACGATGCCCATCCCGCCCTGACCGATTTTGTCCAGCACGGTGTACTCGTCGAAGACCAGCCCCTTCGTCTTGCCCTGGTAGATGCACTGGGCCTGGAACTTGGTCAGCTTGCCGTGCCGAAAGAGCAGCTTGGCCAGCTCCTCACTGGTCTCGGGCCTCTCGTCGGCCCCGAGTCCATCGAGAAAGGCCTGGACCTCGTCGGCGGTCATCAGGCCGCTTTCGGAGAGCGTTTCGACGAACTGGTCGAGAAGAACCGCCATCACTGCGATCTCCAGCTCCGTGGATTGACTCGTCCGATTATAATCATTCTTTCGGGGGGCAACAAGTCTCGGCGTGGCGGCCAAGGTCGAAACGGTCCGCCCCTTGAGAAGGCTTGACGGTCGGCGGGACTGCCGGCGAAACGGTTGCCCCGGGGCTTGAGCTGGAGTACGTTGGTGGGCAGGATGGGGCGACCCGATAGCCTCGAATCCCGTGGCACAGGCATCTTCCCGGGGTTGCCGGCGCACCGCCCGGAAGCGTGGGCTGCGGGCCTGACGCACGGGACGGGATCGGCGAGCGGTTGGCAGGGTCCCCGGTGCAACCAACGGCGACCGGACAACCAGGAGCATACGATGAGCAAACGTGACGAGAACCAGGTATCGCGCCGCGGCGCACTGGCGGCTTCTCTGGGGGCACTCGGGATCGCCGCGGTCGGCGGCGCGCAGGCGTCGGCCGCCAGCCCGCGACAGAAGCCCCTCAAGGGGAAGCGGGTGCTGGTGGCGATCGGCGAGTTCAGCGAGGGGATGGAAACCTACTACATGATCTACCGGCTGATGGAAGAGGGCATCGTGCCGGTGGTGGCGGCCGCCGACGTCAAGCGGCTCCAGTTGGTCGTGCACGACTTCGACCCCAAGTACTCCAACTACACGGAGATGCGCGGCTACCAGATCGAGACCGAAGTGGCCTACAGGGACGTCAAGCCGGCCGAATACGACGGCCTGTTGATCCCCGGCGGCCGTGGACCGGAGGAGATGCGGCAGTACAAGGAGGTGCTCGACCTGGTCGGCTACTTCGTCGACAAGAAGCTCCCCTTGGGGGCGATGTGCCACGGGCCGGCGGTGGTCTGGGCAACCCGGCCGGTCAAGGGGCGTCGCATGACTTGCTACTACGGCATCCGGCCCGACCTGGAGCTGGCGGGGGCCCAGTTCGTCGACGAGCCGGTCGTGGTCGACGGCCCGTTGGTCACCTCCCGCGGTTGGCCCGACCTGCCCCACTTCATGCCCGTGTTCCTCCGCGTGCTGGCGGCCAAGTGAGCGGGACGGACCCAACCAACGAAGCGAACGCCGAACCGCCTCCGCGCCCCGCAGGCCGCGGCTGGCGTCGTGCGCTCCTGGAGCGGCACCGCTGGGTGACGTTCGTCCTGCCGCTTGCGGTCTTCATGCTCGCCGGGTCGCTGGAGCCCAAGCCGCCGGAGTCGGGCGTCGCCGACGGCTGGCTGGCGATCCCCTACGGCTACTACCCGATCGTCTACACGGCCAAGATCGCCCTGACCGTGGCGGCCATCCTCTTCGTATTGCCCGGCCTGGCGCTGTGCGCGGGTCTCCCGACCCCGCACTCACGCCAGCGAGGTCAGGAGACCTGCGCCGAGCGCGTCGTGAGTCCGCTGGCGGTGCTGGTCGGGCTGGTGGGGGGCGTGGCATGGGTCGGGCTCTGCCGGCTCGGGTTGGAGCAGAAGCTGCTGGCGCCCGTTGGCCTGGATGGGCTCTTGGGGCTCGGCACCCGCAGCGCGTTCAACCCGTTTGACGAGTTGCAGGACTACCCGGCCGCTTGCGCCTGGGCGCTGCTGGCCGTCCGCTTCTTCGGGCTCGTCGTGGTGATCGCCGTGGCCGAGGAGCTGTTCCTCCGTGGCTTCGCGATGCGGTTCGTGATCCAGGCCAACTGGTGGGAAGTGCCGTTCGGTCGGGTCAGTGCCACGGCCGTGGTGGTCGGCACGCTGGTTCCCATGCTCATGCACCCGGCCGAGCTATTGGCCGCCGCCGTCTGGTTTTCGCTGGTCACCTGGCTGATGGTGAAAACCAAAAACCTCTGGGACTGCGTCGCTGCCCACGCGGTGACGAATCTGGTATTGGGGATCTACGTGGTCTTCAGCGGCCAGTGGCACTTGATGTAGGGCCGCCGGCAACGCGAGACGGCTGAGGCTTGTCGAAGTAGCCCAGCTCCTGCATTTGACGAACCAGCCGCTGGGTGACGGGGCCGGCTGTCTCTGCCGCGTCGCCGGCGTGCTCGAGGACGACGACCAGCGCCAGCTTGGGCTTCTCGGCAGGCACGTAGCCGGCGAACCAGGCGTGCTCGGCGCGGCCCGGGCCGGTCTCGGCGGTGCCCGTCTTGCCGGCGATGCGGATCGAGTCGAGGCGCACGGTTTCGTGCGCCGTGCCGCGGGGGTCGGAGACGACGCGATCGAGCCCCTTGCGGATCGCGGAGAGCGTCGCCTCGGAGAGCCCGGGGATCGGACGCGGCGGGCGAGTGCGGATCGGATCGTCCGCCAGGTCGTCAAGCTCGGTTGCCGACGGGCCGTCGTCCAGCGCGGGGAGGCCGAGTGCGCGGACCACGTGGGGCGTGACCAGAAGCCCCCCGTTGGCCACGGCCGCCATCATCCGGACGACCTGGAGCGGCGTCGCCCGAAGCGAGCCCTGGCCGATCGCCAGGAGCTGCGTGTCGGCGGCCCGCCACGCGTGGCCCTCCAGGTCGCGAATGTTCGCCG
>DATKZH010000583.1:0-7414 GCA_035528065.1 Thermoguttaceae bacterium
TGGCAGACCTGTTGGATGCCTTGGGCCAACTGGCGCAACGGACGGATCAAGCCTGCCCGGATCCCCAGGACGACGACGCGGACTGCCCGCGATGTCCTCACTGCGGCAGCGTCGGCACGCGATTGCTGGGCGAATACCCCCATTGCGGCGGGCCGTAGCCATGCGGCGTCCATGACCTGAAACGCTCATGGCGACCCTTTTCAGCCGCGTTCTGCAACGGACGCGGGCGCGGCCATCTTCATGCTGCGCGCATGGCGAGGAATCCCCTTCTCGATTCCGCCCCCCAATCGCCTCGACCGCCCCTTCCGTACTCGCCTTTCCAACCCGCCCCCGCACGCTCCTCCCTCCCGCGGCGAAGCACTTCGTCCAAGAGACTTTTCGCATCGGCTCCGCGATGCGAAAAGTCTTGTCTCTTGTGCCTACGAGAGGGAAGTGGATAGCCCTCTTGCACAATTGCCGTTTGACGTAGCCAGCGGGCGTGACGAAAAAGGGTCCTCCGCGTGTTCTCTCGTCTTCACCACGCAACGCGTTTGTGGTAAACGAAAGGTATTCACAAGGGTATTCAGACATTTCAGTGGGTAAACGTGGGGCCCGCCCGAGACGCGTGGGTTCGGTTCGTTCCGTTGAGACATCCGGGACGTTGCCGCAGTACCGGGAAAAGAAGTGCGTTTTCACAACAAAGGAGAGTTCGCATCGAGCGACACGGGCGCGACTTGCGGCAAGAAACGAGGCTTCTCGCCTGGAAAACCGGGTTGGCGGACGCCGTGAGCCGTGAACGAGCCCAGGTTTCGGGTTTTCAGGCACTCTTCGAGTACGGGAATGTACATAGGTACAGTTTATCCAGCCACTGAAAACCCGGAAGAGCCAAGAAGATGATCACGCCGATCATCATCCAGGTCCTGTTTTGGCTGGGGATCCTGGTCGCCGTGATCGCGGCGCTGGTGAGCATGTTCACCCAGTCGTTCTTTGTGGGGCTGCTCATGCTGATCCTGGGGCCGATCCTGGTATGGGTATACTGCGAACTTCTGATCGTGATCTTCAAGATCCACGATTGCCTGGAAGGCATCCGTGAGGCCCAGGCGCCCCCACAGGTTCAGGAAGGGTGACGGGACGAGGGCCCGCGGGTGGCGACCGCGTGGATGCGGTCGCGGGGGCGCGCGGTGTTCCCAACAGGACCCCATGAATCGGGTCACGATGTGGCTTGCTCGGCGGGGCCCGGAGTCACGGGCGGTCGCGCGAGGCCCTGGGGAACCAAACGCGGACGTCCGGGTGCATGGTATAGAGGCGCACTTGGCGGCCGTCGTCGACGAGGATCGCGCTGGAGTGGTTGGTGGCGATGATCGGGTTGTTGGGGTACTTCTTCCAGTGCACCAGGTCGTCGCTCTCCGCCACGTTGGTCGTCCAGGGCCCGCGCCACTTCGGGTCGGCGTTGGCGTGGTAGTAGGCGTAGTAGCGGCCCTGATACTCGACCACCTGGTTGAGGGCCACGGCGCGGCGGTCGTAGGCGTCGGGGCCGGTGGGGATCACCGGATCGTCCTGCACGTTGGTCCACACCTTCCGATCGGTCGACCGGGCCAGCCAGATCGCCCGATCGCCCCGCTCGTAGAACAGGTACCAGGTGGGGCCTTCGATCCAGAGGGTGGGCGTGCCGTAGGGGCCGGCGCTGAGCGGCTTGCCGTCGGAGCAGCGGACGTCGAGGCTCCCGTGGTCCTGCCAGTGGACGCGGTCGGTGGAGGTCATCATGTGGGCGACGTCGTGGCGCCCTTCGGCGGCCATATAGTACGTGTCGCCATGCTTGACCACGCACATGTCCTCCACCCAGGACTCGTCGAAGATCGGGTTGTTCGGGTGCCGGGTCCAGTGGAGCCCGTCGGGCGAGGTGGCGTAGCCGAGGAACTTGGCGTCGGACCGGCCGGGATGGTAGCCGGTGTACCACAGGTGCCAGGCATCTTCCTCCCGCAAGATGCACCCCCGCTCGCGGATATGCCGATCCCAGGTGTCTACCCCCGTGCCGGCGAAAACCGGATTTCCCTCGTACGGGACGAAGTCGACCATCTCCGGGGGAAACTCGTCGGCCGGGGCGGAGCCGCTTCCCATCGCTGCGGAAAGCAGGAGGCCGATCCGGCAAGCGAGCAGCACTTTCGACGAGCGCATGGCACAGCTCCCGCTGCAAACGGGTTTTCGCGCCTCTCCTTCCCGGGCTCCGTCCCAGAAGCTGTCGTTCCCAGGCTTTGCCTGGGAACGCACTACCGCGAGGCTCCGCCTCGCCCGAGGCAGGGTGCGCGGAGAGCAGGCAGAGCCTGCCGGACCCGTCCGTTCCCAGGCGGAGCCTGGGAACGAGGGCAAACACACGACGGCCGCCCGAAGGCGACGTGCGGTCACGAGCGACGGTTCGGGTACGCGCTACGGCCTCGCCTGCGCGGTGATCTGCTCGATGATCCAGCGGTCCAGGTCGCGGAGCATCTGTTCGGTCAACTGCTGGCCGCAGGGGTATTGTCGCAGGACAATCGACATGCCGGCGGCGTGCAACAGTCGCAGATCCTCGCAGGCCTTGGCCGGCGGATAGACGTGGCTGTCGCGGGCCACCGCGAGAAGCACCGGCAACTGGCGGCTTTCCGTGAGGCGACCGAAGGGCATGTGGCCGTGGGGAAATTCACCGCAAACTGAAATGACTCCAGCGAAAAGTCTAGGGCAATTCAGGGCGATGCGAAACGCCATCGTCCCCCCGGCGCCGAACCCGGCAAGGAAGACGCGATCGGCGGTCACGTGGAACTTGCGCGCGGCCGCCTCCATTGCCTCCACCACGCGACACTCGGCCTCGTGGATGTGGTCCCGCGTCTGCGGCCAGACGTAGCCCAGCCGCTCCGACGCCCCGCCGGTCGGGCGAAAGCCGCGAGGGGCCACCGCCACGTAGTTCCGCAGGCTGATCGTGGGCATGATCCGCACGAGCTGACGCTCGTCGCCGCCCGGCGAATGCAGCCACACGATGAGCGGATAGGCGTAGTTGGCCTCGTAGTGCTTCGGCCCAAACAGGACGCGCGACGCGTCGTGACTCTCGGAAGTCGAGAAGAGGCCTGATTCGATGCGGAAGGTCGGATGGGCCGGTGCCTCTTCGGATGACTTGGTCGGATGGTGAATACGGTTCATGATTGCATGTTAACCTGATGACCGTGGAATGATCGAAGATGACGGGAGATGAGTCCGAATACAAACCACGTTGGCAACGTCATGCTGCACGCCCCCCCCAGCGACTCGAAGAGGAGTTTGAGAACTCCGTGCGTGACCGCAATGTCGCGGTCGCCGCGGTCCCCCCCCGGACCCTCCTCGGGCATCCAGACACGAGAGACTCTACCCAACCGGCCACCCGCTTGTCAACCGCATCCACCGTCGACAAACGGAAAGGGGCCGAATGCTAGCGTTGCGCGCGGCGACCGCCGGCCGGGGGCCCTCGATCCCTCTCACGGGCTTTCGGTCAACCTGGCCATCGCCTCGACCAGGTCCTTGACCGCGTCGATGCTCCTCCGCAGGGCGGTCCGTTCTGCCTCGGAAAGGTCGATCTCGATAATGCGTTCTACCCCCCCCGATCCGAGGATAATCGGCACCCCGACGTAGTATCCGCCGACGCCGTACTCCCGGTCGCAGTAGGCCGCGGCCGGCACGAGCCGCTTTTTGTCGCGGACCACCGCCTCGACCATCTGGGCCGTGGCGGCGGCCGGGGCATAGTACGCACTACCCGTCTTCAGGAGCCCGATGATCTCCGCCCCCCCGTCGCGGGTCCGCCGGACGATCTGGTCGAGCCGTTCGGGATCAATCAATTGGGTGACCGGGATCCCGCCTACGGAAGTGCAACTCGGCAACGGGACCATCGTGTCGCCGTGACCACCCAAAAGCATGGCCGAAACGTCCTCCACACTAGCCCCCAATTCCATGGCGATAAACGCCCGGAACCGGGCCGAATCCAGAATCCCGGCCTGACCTATCACTCGTTGGTGGGGGAACCCGGTGACCTGCCACGCCCGCTGGACCATCGCGTCCAACGGGTTGGAGACCACGATCACGACGGCCTCGGGGCTTCGTTGGCGAACCTGCTCGGCGACCGAGCCGACGATCCTTGCATTGGTGCTCAACAGGTCGTCGCGGCTCATGCCCGGCTTTCGGGCCACGCCCGCGGTGATCACCACCACGTCGCTCTCGGCCGTATCCTCGTAGCGGGTGGTCCCCACAAGATTGGAGTCGAATCCCACAATGGGGGATGCCTGCATCAGGTCCAAGGCCTTGCCCTGCGGCATGCCGCCCGTTTCGGGGACGTCGAGCAGGACGATGTCTCCCAGTTCGGCCGCCGCACACCAATGGGCGGTCGTCGCCCCCACGTTTCCCGCCCCAATAATACTGATCTTCGCACGCTTCATTCCGCCAAGTCCTTCCTCCGAGGTTCGCAACCTGCGCGACAGGCTACCAGCGTAGGGATTCGACCACCGGCGCGTCAAGCGGCCGAGGGGGCCGTCCTGACGTCCTACCTCGGAGCCTGCTGTAGGATCTTTCGGAGCGTCGGCTCGAGTCGATCGGCGACAAGAGCGAATCCGAGGTCGCTCGGATGGACGCCTTCCTGGAACGCATCGGCGTCGGCCGGCCCCAGCAACTCGAGTCCGTCGACAAGCTGCACCTGGCGGTCACCCGATTCGATCCGCCGGCCCACAGCGGTGGCGACTACACGGCGGACGTATTCGGAGAGCTCGGCGTAGCTGGTGTCGTAGAGCTCGCGCGTGGAGAAGATCGGCGTGACGCAGACGATGGGCACGTCGGAATGATCGGCCCGGATATTGCGCAGCATCTCGGCGTACACGTCTGCCGGCTGCGTACGGTAAGATTTCCCCAGATCGAAGACGTAGCAGCACGCCTCGACGCGGCTCACCAGCTCGACCACCTCGGGCTCCGCCTTGCCGGAGCCGCTGAATCCGAGGTTCACGTAATCCACGTTGAGCCGCCTTGCCAGAATCGCTTCGTACGACATCCCCGGTCGACTCGCGCAAGCGCCTTGGGCGATCGACGAGCCGTAGAACACGATGGGCAGCCGCTCGGCGAACGGGGCCGGCGGGCCTACTTCGGCGCCGGCGTCGACGCCCACGGCCAGAACGGTCACCTCCTGGTAGGACGGCAGGTAGATGCAGATCTCCTTCGAGCCGCCCTCGGCTCCTTGGAAGAAGGTCAGCTCCTGCTCCCCTTCTTGCGTCACCGTGGCAGAGCCCCAATACGTTCGGTCGACGTACGCGTCCAGCCCGCGGCTGCCTATGGGGGACATGTGGCCGAACGAAAGCGTCGCCGAAGCCTTGAGCCTGATTCTCAGGCTGGACGTGTCGCTGGAGAATCGTATCCGGGCGCCGGTCGGAAATCGCATCAGCCTCGCGACGGCGGGGGGCAGTTGCTCCGCGGCACGCTTCGGCAGACGCCACCAGTGAGGCCCGTTCTCCTCGAGCCAAGGGAGGCCGCAGACCTGCAAACGCTCATCGGGGAACGTGATCCACCGGACCGTGGCGCCGCCTGCGCGGTCTGAGCGATCCCCGTCGACGGCTGCGCGATCTCCGGCGTCGCTCGCCCGGCTCTCGCCCGCGGCAAGGGACGCATCTCCGCCCGCCGCCGGCAGGCACAGGGCGAGCGTCAAGCTCACGTTGGCTGCGAGTTGCGTCATCATCTCGTCCGTCCTCGGTATCGCCGGAAGGTGTTTAGTGCTCGGTCTTCCAAGGATACAATGATGCCGGGCCCGGCAACAGGCCGCAGGGAGTATGCCACGAATTGCCGGGGAACGACGAAGCGGAGGAGAGGATGCGTCGAGGAACACGGAGCTTGTCTTTCCTTGCCCCTTGGCTCAGTTGACCACCAATACCCACAAGGAGGAGCTACCTATGACGAAGGCCCAGGTAACGCGTCGTTCTTTCCTGACCACGAGCGCCGCCGGCGCGGCGGCGTCGGGCGCGGCCGGCCTGCTCGGCGCCCCGGCCCCGATCCGGGCGGCCCATCTCAACGAGAGCGTGCGGGTCGGCTTCATCGGGACGGGCGGGCGCTCGAACGCCCATCTCAAGGTCGTCCTGAAGATGCAGCAGGAAAAGAAGGGCGTGGAGGCCGCCGCCGTCTGCGACGTCTACAACGTGAATCGGGAGAGGGCCGCCAAGCGGATCCGGGACGCGGTGGGCACCGACCCGAAACAGTTCGGCGACTACCGCGAGTTGATCGGGGATGCCGACGTCGACGTCGTCTGCATCGCCACGCCCGATCACTGGCACGCCAAGCAGACCATCGAGGCCCTCCGGGCCGGCAGGCACGTCTACTGTGAAAAACCCATGACCCATACCATTCAGGAGGCCCAGGACGTGGTCGCCGCCTGGAAGGAGACGGGCAAGGTGATGCAGGTGGGCGTTCAGCGGACCAGCGACGGGCGCTGGAAGCGGGCCAACGAGTTCATCCGCGAAGGCCGCATCGGAAAGGTCGTCCAGGCCCAAACCGAGTACTACCGCAACAGCGGCATGGGCCAGTGGCGCTACTACGAGCTGTTCCGCGAAATGACCCCCAAAAACATCGACTGGAAGATGTTCCTCGGCACGGAGCTCGGCCTGGCCCCTGAGATGCCGTTCGACCGGGCGGCCTTCCGGCAGTGGCGCTGCTACTCGCCGTTCGGCTCCGGGCTGTACACCGACCTGTTCGTTCACCGGCTGACGCAGATCATCAGCGCCCTGGGCGTGCGGTATCCGCGGCGGGTCGCGGGCGGGGGGGGCATCTTCCTGGAGTACGACGGCCGCGACGTGCCCGACACGGCGACCATCGTGGCCGACTACGACGAGGGCCTCGAGGTCCTGATCACCGCAAGCATGTGCAACGCGCACCCGATCGAGCAGTGCATCCGCGGCCACCACGGGACGATCCTCTTCGATCTCTCGACCGACGGCTTCGAGTTCGAGCCCGAGCGCCCCCAAGTCACCCGGACCGACCAGCCGGAGCGGGTGCACGTCGAGGCGTTCCGTCCGGACAACGAAACGTACGCCCATTGGGAGAACTTCCTCGAAGCGATCGCCAAGAACGATCCGCCCGGGTGCAACAATCCGCCCGACCTCGGGGCGGCCGCCGTGACGACCGTCACGATGGGCGCCGAGAGCTATCGCAACGGCGTGGTCTACGAGTGGGACGCCGACCAGAAGAAGCCGGTCCCAAGCGGCCCGGCCTACGCGGAGATGTGGCAGAAGATGTCCGCCGAGCGGGCCGCCCCGCGCCACGTCCCCGGCTGGGCCCCCTACGACAAGGCCCCGATGTTCAGCCGGCAGATCCCCAACGACTACCAGAAGCTGGAGGGCCCGTGGCCGAACGACGAGAGCGATCCGGCAGGCCCGTAGCACGATCCCACGTTCACATGGTTGTGGCACGGTCG
>DATKZH010000584.1:0-7832 GCA_035528065.1 Thermoguttaceae bacterium
GGATGGTTGGAATGCCCGATCGTGAAGACGGCGACTTCTTGGCTCACACGGCGCGTCCTTCATCGCTCTTGGATGGCCGTGCATCCCTCAATCGGTCGCGACGGCCGCCGAAGCGTGGGCGTGGAAGGAGGGATAGGGTGAAAACCACCTACGAAATGCACACGCTACTCGAATGGCCGCAAAGGCGTATCGGTCTTCCTGAGAGGATCCGGCATCCACACTCTCGGTGACTCGGAACAGCCCGCCCACGGGGCATCTGCGCTTTGAGCGTCTCACGCGGTTGGCGGTGCCATACGGGCGCGGTCCGCAGGAGCCCGTCGCGCGGCGTGCACCGAGGCACTACTCCCAATCCCCGTCTTCGTCTTCGTCCTCGTCTTCGTCCCAATCCTCTTCTTCCTCGTCCAGGTCCTCTTCCTCGTCTTCGTCTTCAACTTCTTCCCAGTCGTCGTCTTCGAAGCCGTCGTCCTCGTCGTCGTCCTCGTCGTCGTCCTCGTCGTCGTCTACGTCGTCGTCTACGTCGTCCTCGTCGTCTACGTCGTCTACGTCGTCCTCGTCGTAATCCTTGTCGTGGTCGTTGTAGTCCTCGTCGGCGCTGATGACTTGGCCGCTTGCTTCTTCGATCACGGATGCGGTGTTCTCTTCCACAACGACAATCGTCTCCGAGGCACTTTTCACTTTCGACTCTCCTTCAATCTTGCTGGAATCGATCGGCCGGTTCGTCGTCTCCGGTGCGGCGCCGGTTTCGAGCGGGTCGAAAGGCGTCTGGTCAGGGCGAACCGCCCCGCCGGCCTGCGCGAGTCGCGGTCGCGGCAATTCCTCCAAATGACGCATTCCAAAAACCTCCAGGAATCGCTTGGTCGTCCCATAGAGGAACGGCCGGCCCAATTCCTCAGAACGGCCCACGATCCGCACCAGCTCACGCTCCATCAGTTGCCGCAGGATCTCGCCACACTGAACACCGCGCACCGCCTCGATCTCCGCCCGCAACACGGGCTGACGATACGCCACCACGGCGAGCGTCTCCATCCCGAGGGCCGACAGGCGGACCTCCACCGGCGCAGCGTGCAGCCGCCGTAGCCATGGGACGAACTTGGCCCGCGACATCAACTGGAAGCCCCCGGCAACCTCGACTGCGCGAAACGCACAACCCTCCATATCGTACATCCGGTTCAGTTTGCCGACCAGTGTACGGGCTTCGGTCCCGTCCGCCAAGCCGGCCAAATCGGCCAGTTTCCGACTCCCCATCGGCTCTCGGGCGAGAAACATCGCCGCCTCCAATCGGGCCATCCGTTCGGGCCGGGCCGTAGGCCCCTCCGTCGCCTCGTCGTCCCGGTCCGCTTGGGCCGGCCAGACGGATCGCTGCGGACCGCGACGGGCCGGGGGCCAGGGTCGCCACCCCGCCGGGTGCCGATACCGCAGGGCCACGCTGCCCAATATCCGCCCGGGACACTCCTTGATTCTGTACATCGGAGAACCGAAACCCTCAAGCTCAACAGAAAGGGGACAGACGTGCGGCCGCGCGGCGGAATCACGCTTCCGACAGGCAATTCTACCCGCGTCAGGCCACCCCGGTTATCCAACGTATGCCGAAGCCCGACGCCTTGGCAAGCCCGCTTTCCCACTCCGCCCCGTGGTAGCTCGGGGCACCTTGCCTGGGTCGTCGACTTCACAGGCTGGAAGCTTGTGCTACGCCCCTTCGCGAATCGTCCCCGCAAACGTCGGCCTGCCAATGACGAAGAACCGTCCCATGGTCGGCGGAGCTACCCGGCCTGCCAAGTCTCCACCTGATCGAGCACGTCGGCCATGGCCCGCACCGGGTCGGCATCCACCGCCTCGAAGTGATGCAGGCCCCCGGCCCCGTCGGGGACGGACATCCGCGCGTGGAAGCGAAAGAGTCTTCCTTGCGCACCCCATGTCTCCAACGCGTAGTAAGCGGCCCCCAGCTCGCGAAGCCGCCGCTGGACGTGGACCACTTCGCTGCTCGTTTGGAGCGATTCGGGTGTGGCCGGACCCGCCTGTGGACCGGCAAGGGAGGAGAAGCGGCCCGCGCGACCGGCCGATCCGTCCCCTACGCCCGGCATCGCCACCGGGACAAGGTGCGGCGACCCGGGACCGGTCACCAAGGCAGTGCTGATTACCTCGGCGGACGGGGTATGCGGGCCATCTGGAGATGTCCCTTCGATCGGCGATTCGTAGACGGCTCGGAGAGTTTGACTGTGCCCTGCCTCAGCGGGCGGGGCGGCCTGCCAGTGACTTGGGATTCCCCCCAAGTTGCCGGAGCCGGGCCTGTTGCTCCACGGAGCGGTGGATACGGACGGTCCGAAAGGCGGGGCCTCCGTGGGGGAATCCCGGCACGAAAAGAGAGACAGGTCCCACCCCCGTTCAAGGAGAGAGAGGTCCCACCCCTGCTCCAGCAGGCCCTTGGTAAAATCCGGCAGCTTGGTGCCGAACAGGGCCGCCAGCGGGATCGCGATCAGGCAGACGAGCATCACGCCCGCCCGACACGCCACGGTTGCCGACGATTGCATGGCAGAGAGCGCCTCCTTTCGCTCACCCAGGCCGTCCGCGATGCCCACGATGGGCCCCGGGCCGGGAAATCCGCGGCCGGCCTGCCCTGAGAGCACGGGAGAGGCATCTTACCGGTCCGCCGCGTCTTCGAGCAATGGCAATCGTGGGACGCGCGGGCAGGCGATCCGGAGACGCCGTCTCGCCGCTTCGACCCGGTCTCGACGGATCGCAGACGGAGCTTGTCGAGCCGTTCACGCAATTCGGGGCCGTCTCCCGCGGTTGCCCGCAATGCTCATTCCCGTCCGATCGGCTCGCCGCCCGGGTCCGATTCGATGACCGCCAGCCGTTGGCCCGTCTGGAGGGGGGTATCCTCGTCCACCAGCGTCTCGACAAGCCGTCCGTCGGCCGGGGCGGGCAGATCGACCACCGCGCTGCCGGCAAGGATCTCCAGCACCGGCTCGCCGGCCGCCACACGCCTGCCCCGCGCCACCAGCCACAAGCCGGCCACGATCGGCTGATCGCCGAGCCCCAGGTCAGGCAAGATGAGGTTGTAGCGTGTCATAGGCGAACAGTGGGATAGGCGCATATATTGGGCAATTGAGGCGGTGTAAGTAACGCGGCTCGGTGCCGCCCGGGACAGTCTCCCCCGCTATGCAGCTTACCCATTATGTGCGACTGCCCCCTTTTCCGCGCGAATCCCTTCCGCCATCTCGCGGGCGTGGTAGCTGGAGCGGACAAAGGGCCCGCTGGCGACTTGCCGGAAGCCGATGTGCCGGGCGGCGCGGCCTAGGGCTTCAAATTCCTCCGGGCGGAGGTAGCGCTCCACCGGCAGTTGGCCCGCGGAAGGCTGGAGGTACTGGCCCAGCGTGAGCATCTCGCAGCCGGCGTCGCGGAGGTCGGCCAGCGTGTCGAGCAGCTCCTCGACCGTTTCGCCCAAGCCGAGGATCAGGCCGGTCTTGGTCCGGGTCGTCGGGCATCGCTCTCTGACCCGGCGAAAGGTCTCCAAGGTCCAGCGGTAGTCGGACTTCGGCCCGCGGACCTTCCGAAAGAGCCGCGGCACGGTCTCGGTGTTGTAGTTGTACACGTCGGGAGCGACGTCGAGCAGCCTATCCACGGCCGCTCGGTTGCCCGCAAAGTCGGAGGGAAGCACCTCGACGGTCGTGCCCGTCGCCTCGCGCACGGCCAACACGGTCCGCGCGAAGTGTTCGGCCCCGCCGTCGGGCAAGTCGTCGCGGGTCACCGAGGTGACGACCACGTGCCGGAGTCCCAAGCGCCGGGCCGCTTCGGCCACGCGCCTCGGCTCGTCCGGGTCCACCGGTCGCGGTTTGCCCGTCGCCACGTTGCAGAAACCGCACCGCCGGGTGCAGACGTCGCCCAGGATCATGAACGTCGCGGTCTTGCGGGCGTAGCACTCCATCCGGTTGGGGCACCGGGCATGGTCGCACACCGTCTCGAGGTGCAACTGCCGGATCAGCTTGGCCGTGTAGTGGCCCGCATTGCCCTTAGGCACGTTTCGCTTCAGCCACCGGGGGAGGCTTGGAGGAGCCGAATCAGGCATGGGCGGCAAGGGTTCAAAGGTCGGCAGCCGCCGTTTGGCGGGCGGCTACCGCGGTTCGTGGTCGGCGATTGGCGAACGGCACGCAGCGACGGCGGTGTGGCAAGATCGCGTGGGCTGGTCGCCGCGGGCCGGTCGTTTCGATTATCGCCGTGGCGCGACACCTGGGCGCAACATGGGGTGCCCGGTGTGCAGGTGGTATCGTGGGCAGCCGAAGGCCTCGGCCAATCGAGGGATCAGTTCGGCCCGGACGCTCGTCATTTTAACCGGGTGTTGGCGTTCGGCCACCAGGGAGCTCGTTCGAGCGGTTGGGCCGGGAGCGGCCTCGACGACCCGAAACAGCCCCAGGGAGGGAGAGACGTTGACGAACGCTCCGTGATAGGTGACCCAGTCGCGAACCGCGACCCCAAACGCCACCAACTGGCCCGTGCGCCCCCAGATGCCGTGTTGGCCCGGCCGAGTCGAGACCTGGATGCCCAGCTCTTGGAGCGTGTTGGCGATGCCCGTCTGGAGACGTTCGAGGTATTCGCCCACGGAAAAGCCATGCCCGCGAAGTGGGAGGATCGGGTAGACGGCCAGTTGACCGGGGGTGTGGACGAGGCACCCGCCGCCCCGTTTCACCCAGCGGACGTCCAGCCGTCCGCTTCGGATCAGCCGCGAGTCGCGTTGGACCTCGGCCGGCGAGCCGCCCCGGCCCACGGTCACGACGTCGGGGTGCTCACAGAGCAGGAGGCGCACTTGGGCGTCTCCGCGGGCGGCGATCTCTCGGACGAGCCGTTGCTGGAGGGCCAAGCACCGCCCGAAGTCGATTTGCCCCAACAGGTGGGCTTCCATCGCGGGAGACGACGTGTCGCTCTGGAACGGGAGGCCGGGCATGGGAGCGGTTGAGTTTTGGCGGCTCGGATAGTACAAAAGGGGGTAGGCCACGGGCTTCCGCCCGCAGCCGGTCGTCGAATTATCTCGATTGGCACGGCCGAAGAAAGGCCAGTTTCGACTTCCCCTTGGCTTCTGGCGGGCCTCGCCGTCGTCCCGAGAAGCGTCGCCCGCCGTTGAGGAGACCCGAGCCACGGCCAAGAACCAGAAGCGATCCAAGAAGACGGCGCCCGACCGGGAGCACGATAACGAGCGGGCGATCGCCGAGAATCGCAAAGCCCGGCACAACTACCTCGTGCTCGACACGTTGGAGTGCGGGATCGTGCTGGTCGGCAGCGAGGTGAAGAGCCTCCGCGAGGGCATGGTCTCGCTGGACGAATCGTATGGGCGGGTGCGGGACGGAGAAGTCTGGCTCCTCGGCTGCGACATCCAGGAGTACGTCGAGGCCAATCGGTTCAACCACAAGCCCCGCCGGCCGCGGAAGTTGCTCCTGCATCGCCGCGAGATCCGCCGTTTTGCCGCCCAGGCCTACCAAAGTGGGTTGACGCTTATCCCTCTGAAGATGTATTTCAAGGGGGGTCGGGCGAAGCTGCTCTTGGGAGTTTGTCGTGGACGGCAGAAGCACGACAAGCGCGAGGCGATGAAGAAGGCGGAGGCGAGGCGGGACATACAACGGGCCACCAGGCGCCGGTAGATTGGCCCCGCGACGGTGACGGGGTGACGGGGTGAAACGGCCTGCCGGATCATGGCCGCCCGGTCGTCTTGTCACCGCCTCCCGATGTTCCCCCCCCACCTTGCCACGCCGCGATCCCCTCACGTTGTCATGCCGTCACCCCATCACCCTGTCACCCCCTCATCCCCTCCGCCCGGTTGATCCCTTTCCGCCGGGCGACGCGACCGGTATACTTGCATGGTTCAAACGGGTTCGGCGCTTGAGGAAGAGGCATTCTGAAGCGATCTTCCGCGTCGGAACCCGCGAGGGGAGTCTCCCAAGCGGTTCTCAGTGTTCCATGCCCAAGTACATCGCCCGATACGGCGCAATGCGACTATTGGGGGTCTTCGGATGCCCCGAAAGCAGGCGGTACCAGCGGGGTATCCGGGTGATCCTGCGGACCGACCGGGGTCTGGAAGCGGGGCAGGTGCTTTGCGACGCCGCGCCGCAGGCCGTGGAGCGACTCAAGGACCCCATCGAAGGGCAGATCCTTCGCGCGATGACCGCGGAAGACACCCACGAGCTGTCCCGCATTCACGACCAGGAGAAGGGGGAGTCCCAGGTCTGCCTGCGGTGCATCGGGGAATTGCAGATGGAAATGCAGTTGGTCGAGGTGGAGCACATCTTCGGCGGGGAGCGGATCGTGGTCTACTACCTGGCCGACGGCCGGGTCGACTTCCGCGAGCTGGTAAGGAAGCTGGCCGGGGAATTCCAGACGCGGATCGAGATGCGGCAGATCGGCGTTCGCGACGAGGCCAAGCTGATGGCCGACTACGGCGACTGCGGCAACCCGGTCTGCTGCAACAACCACTTGGCCTCCATGCCCCCCGTCTCGATGAAGATGGCCAAGTTGCAGAAGGCGACGCTCGATCCGACCAAGATATCCGGGCGGTGTGGGCGGTTGAAGTGCTGCCTGCGGTTCGAGTACGAGACCTACGAACGGGTCCAGGCCGAGCTGCCGGCGATCGGCTCGCGCGTGCTGACCCCCGAGGGCCGTGCCCGGGTGGTAGGCCACGAGATCCTCGCCGAGCAGTTGCTCGTCGAGACGGAGGGCCGGGTCCGTAAGCTCGTCGACTGGGCCGACGTCTCGCCGCTGGAAGACGCGAACCGATCGGGCGACGCGCCGAATTCGGGAGGTTCTTAGGTGGCGGCAGGGTGGAGCCGCGGCAAGAAGGGCTCCGTCGACTCCATGACGCAAGAGACCACTTCTCATCAGGCAACAAGCCATGTTTGATCTGTCGCAAGAGCTTGCCGAGCTTCTCGAAGAAGACAAGCGCTACGACGTGGCCGCCTATGAATTCGTCTTCAGCGGCCTCCACTACGCGCAGGCGGTGCTGCAAATGGGGGCGGAGCGTCCCAGCGAGCCGACGGGACTTTCCGACGACGAGCAAGAGGAGGAGTTGGACGAGCCGCAGCAGCACGTCACCGGCCAGGATCTGTGCGAGGCGATCCGCCGATACGCGATCCACCAGTACGGATACATGGCCAAGGTAGTGTTGAATAGCTGGGGTGTCCAGACCACGGGCGATTTCGGCGAGATCGTCTTCAACCTGATCCGATTCGGTCGCATGCGCAAGACCCCGGAGGACCGCCGCGAGGATTTTGAAGACGTCTACGACTTCGAGACCGCGTTTGAGCAGGAGTTCAAGATCATCCCGCCCGGTTAGCCGTCCGGGCGCCCCCAGGCAGGGGCGCGGCCCGCCCCGGCTTGAAGGAAAGACCTCACGATGAGCCGCCGCAGGAAGTCATCGCGTCCGGGCCGCGCCCGCCCGGGGCCGTCCGCGCCGCAAGAGCACGCCCCCACGGCTCGGCACGCGGAATCGCCCGATCCTCTTTCTGCGCGACCTGCGCGCGAGCCGAATCCTCCCCGGCCGAACAAGCCGCTGCTTGTCGCCACCGGCATCCTGCTGGTCGCCTGGATCGCGGTTCTGATCTCCCTGGCCGTCGCGACGTGAGCCCCCAGGGCGATCCTCTGCCTCGCCGCGCTCGTTCGGCTAGCATGGCCTGCACGCGCGGGTGCCTGAAAGACCGGGTTCCCCTTGGCCGCCCTCGGTTCATTAGCTCTGTAGGCGTCAATAGGGATCGGCCGGAGAATAACTTCCGCATTTGCGGAGTGGCAGGCACACGGCGTGTGGGCTGCTAAAACGTACGGAAAACAGAGCCGTGAATCCGCGGGAAGCGTGG
>DATKZH010000585.1:0-11425 GCA_035528065.1 Thermoguttaceae bacterium
TGGAACATCGGGGCCAGCACGCTCTTCAAGAGCGTCTCGCCCGTCTTGCCGTCGCAGCCCATGTGCCGCGTGTTGCGAAGCCGGGCCAGCTCGTCGATCGCTTCCGGGGCCGAGCCGAGCGACGGGGTGAAGTTGACGTACGAGTGGCCGGCGCCGAGCGCCGCGATCGCGTAGAGGGAGCTGGCCGGCAGGGGGCATTCCTGCACGCGGTCCAGAAGCGCCTCCAGCTCGGCCCAGGTCGGCGGGACCGAGGCCAAATCGACCGGCGGCTCGGTCGACGCCACGTTGACCACGATCAGGTGTTTCAGTCCGGCGGCCCGCACGAAGCCGGCCATGTCCTCCCGGACCCGGGCGATGGCGTCGCGGGGCGATTCCCCGCGGGGGACCTCGGCGCCGGCCAGCCCTTCGATGGTGCGGCCGACCTGGTAGATCGTGCCCGGCCGGACCCGCCCGTCGATCTCTGCAAGGTCAGCTCGGCACTGTTCAATGAGCCGCGGGTCGATGGCCCGGCTGGTCGTGGCCAGCTTCATCGCCTCGTCGACCAGGCGCACGTCGCGGATCTCGTGCCCGGCCACGGCGAAGTCGTTCCAGTCGGCCAGTCCGAGGTGGCCGAATTGGGGGAGGCCGCTGACCAGGCCGAACGGGGGCGTCAGGCCCTGTTTCAGGGCGGCCAGTCCCACGATGGTGGTCGACGCCACGCCGCCTTTGGCCCCGACAAGCCAGATGCCGATACCCGGTCGCGCCATGGTTTGCCGAATCCTCCCCGCGTACGCGCTGAGCTACTTGGAAGCGAGCCGCAAACACCATAAGATTGTCCGACGTGCGCCGGGGCACGTCAACCGGCTCGTCCGCAGCACGGATTCCCCCCTTAATTCGAGGACGGAGTTTCTCTCATGCCCGCAACCATCTCGCAGATCGTCCAAGCCCTTGAGCCCTCGGCGACCATCGCCATGGCGCAGAAAGCCAGAGAGCTAAAGGCGGCCGGGAAGACGGTGTACGACCTGAGTCTGGGCGAGCCCGACTTCGACACCCCCAAGCACATCTGCGACGCCGCCGCGGAGGCCATGAAGGCCGGACACACCCACTACACGGTCGCCAGCGGTATCCCGGAACTGAAGCAGGCCGTGGTTGACGAGTACCGGGCGACCCACGGGCTGGAGTACGCCCCCGCGCAGGTGGTCGTGGCCAACGGGGCCAAGCATGCGCTGCACAACGTGTTCACCGTGCTCCTGGACCCCGGCGACGAGGTGATCATCCCCGCCCCGTATTGGGTCAGCTACAGCGAGCTGGTCAAGCTGACCGGGGCCGTGCCCAGGATCGTCCCGACCGGCGAGTCGCAGGACTTCAAGCTCTCGCCCGACCAGCTCCGCGACGCGATCAACGACCGGACGAAGATGCTGCTCCTTTGCAGCCCTTCCAACCCGACGGGCAGCATGTACTCGCCCGAGGAGCTCGGCGCGCTGGCCGACGTGGTCCTGGAACGGGACCTCCTGGTGGTCTCCGACGAGATCTACGAGCGGCTGGTGTATGCGGGGCACCGGTTCGCCAGCTTCGCCACCGTCCGGCCCGGGCTCCAGGAGCGGACGATTCTCGTAAACGGCGTGAGCAAGACCTACGCCATGACCGGGTGGCGGATCGGCTGGACCATCTCGCCGGAGCACGTGGCCAAGGCGATGAGCGGGCTTCAGAGCCAGGAGACGTCGAACCCGTGCAGCATCAGCCAGCACGCTTCGATCGCTGCCTTGCGGGGCCCCCAGGATTGCGTGGGGCAGATGCTGGCCGAATTTGCCCGACGCCGCGAGTTCGTCTGCCGCCGGATCGCCGAGATTCCCGGCCTGAGCTGCGCAGAGATCGGCGGTGCGTTCTACGCCTTCATCAACATCCAAGAGCACCTCGGGCGCGCGTACGGCGGCGTCCAGGTCGACGACTCGACCCGGTGGTGCCTCGAGCTGCTCAACCAGCAGAGCGTCGCCACCGTGATGGGCTCCGCGTTCGGCACCGAGGGCTACGCCCGACTCTCCTTCGCCGCCAGCATGGAGAACCTGGAGGCCGCGTTGGAGCGGATTGAGTCGTTTGTGAGCCGGTAAGGATCGCGCAAGAAACAACTGTCGCGATATGGCCGTGGGGCACGTTTCCAACGTGCCTGGCACGATGGAATCGTGCCCCACTTATTGTTTCTGCGATCCTAAGTCGGCATTGGGCGGCGGGCAGTCGGGGAAGCCGCAAGCAGCCACCCAGGCCCGACGGCCCAGAGCCCACCGCTCACTTATCCGTGGACAACACCTGTCGCAGCAGGGCCGATACGTCGTCGTAGTCGTGGTCGCAAGGGGGGCCGGGGGCGTACTGGTAGACGGCGTTCTGGGTCTTCTTGGGGAGCGAGAGAAGCGTGGAAGAGACGGTCCCGTAGTCGTCGCGGGAGACGATCAGGCCGCGACGCCCGCCCGAGTCCGTCTTGCGGGAGAAAGTCCGGCTGGCCACCGCCAAGAACGCCACGGCCGAATCGAGTCGCTGAAGCGTGAGAAGCCGCCGGGCGAACTCCTGGCGCTGATCGCGGGAATCGTCCAGGTTGCCATTGGTCAATAGATGGAGGCCCGGCGTCAGCTCGACGATCTTGGTCCGGTCGCCGCCGTAGACGACCGCGCCCCAACGGGCGTCCAGGCAGACGTAGTTGGCCCCCGCATAGCAGCCCGACCTCAATTCCCGGACGGCACGCTCGGCTGCTTCCTTGGCCGTCTGGCAAGCGAGCAACTCCCGGCAGAGGAGCCCGCGTGAGCGGGATTCGGCGGGGACCGTCATCTTGGGACGATTCGCCACGGCGACCACCAGGCGGTGCTGGTTGACCCCCAGCCAAGTCCCCCCCGCCTTACGGTCGATCCCACACACGACGCGGGGTCTGCCCGACTGAATCCGCGGTGCCTGCGCAGCACGATCCAACCGCTCCTCGCGATTCTGGGCGAGGAGGATCGGAGCATCTTTTGCGGTCTTGTATTGGATGGCCAGTACGCACATCAGCGTCGATATTGACCCCTGGGAAGGGGCTGATCACCACGCCCCCTCTATAGAGTGGGCTAACGCCTGGCATCGTGCCCGAAGAGGCTTCCCCCCGCGTCGGCATCATCGGAGCCAACGCCCTTCAAATCGCAAGGATAGTCGGTATCCCGCCTGGCTTGCACCCCCCTAGAGAGCCAAATGCCCGCCGACTTCTTCATTGCCCCCGACGGACTCAACAACGATAATGCTTCGACAGGAAGGACAGAATTGCCCGGGAAAGCGAGCGGCCCGATAGGAAACCAAGCGGGGAGGCCTTGAGAAGCGTCCGCGAAACCCGTAATCTTCAAGGTTCCGCTTATCGACGGGGGCGCGCACCCGAGGGTAGTGACGGTCTCTTGGCGGTCCGAACCGCCCTCGACAAATGGAACACCATGGCTAGCGATCTCAAGAAAACCGATGAGCTGAAGGTCGAAGCGAAGCGCTCGCGACTGGGCAGCCTGCTGGGCGTCCAGGTGGTGGGCGTGGGGAGCTGCGTTCCCGACAACGTGGTCAGGAACGAGGATCTGGCCGCTTTAGGATTCGATGCTGACTGGATCGTGCAGCGGACCGGGATCCTCGAACGACGCCACGCCCCGCCGGGGGTGGCCACGAGCGACCTGGCCGTCGAGGCCGCCAGGCGGTGCATCCAACACGCCGGGGTCGACCCGAAGGACGTCGATCTGGTCTTGCTGGGCACGTTCACGCCCGACATGCCCCTTCCGGCCACGGCCTGCCTGGTGCAAGATCAGCTTGGGCTGTGCGCCCCGGCCATGGATCTCCAGGCGGCCTGCGCCAGCTTCATCTACGCGATGGTCACCGGGATGCAGTTCGTGCGCACCGGATGCAGCGAGCTGGTGCTGGTGATCGGGGCCGACTGCAACTCCCGGGTGGTCAATCCGGCCGACAAGCGGACGTTCCCGTTGTTCGGCGACGCGGCCGGTGCGGTCCTTCTGGCCCCGGGAGGCACGCGGCAAGGGCTCGTCTCCTACGCCCTGGGGTCCGACGGCTCCGGGGCCGACCTGTTGTGCCGCCGGATGGGCGGATCGCGGTTGCCCTTCTCGTCCGACCCGTCGACCGACAGCCTCCACTTCCTCAAGATGGAAGGCCGGCCGATCTTCAAGTGGGCGATCCGCGTCCTCGCCCGAACGATCGGCGAGGTCCTCGAGGCCGCCAACGCGACCTTGGAGGAGGTCGACCTGCTGATCTTCCACCAGGCCAACATGCGGATCATCAACTCCGCGGTCAGCAATCTGGGGATCGACCGGTCCAAGGTGTTCAACAACCTGGACCGCTACGGCAACACCTCCTCGGCCAGCATCCCCTTGGCCTTGGACGAAGCCTTCCGCCAAGGCCGCATCCGCCGGGGCAACCTCATCCTCTTCAGCGGCTTCGGCGCGGGCCTGGCCTGGGGCACCGTGCTGATGCGATGGTAGACGGGGAGTCCTCCGACCGATGCCCTGGCGCGGGCAGTGCCCACAACCCAATCGTTTAACCCGAAGCCGAAGGCGACGGCGGGTGCTGCGTGTCGACGATCCATCCCACTTCACGCCGTCGCCTTCGGCTTCGGGTTAAACGAGCCAGGACCCTCCCCTTTCTCCCCTTCCGAAATGCTCCGGAAAGGACAACCGATGAAGAAAGTCCGGAAGCTCCCCTCCCGCAGCCGGCAGAAGCCCTGCGACTGCTGGGACCTTTCCCGCTTGTTCCCCGGCGACGACGCGTGGGAGACGGCCTTCACTCGCTGGGAGAAGCGGATCGCCGGCTATGAGAAGCACCGGGGCAAGCTGGCTGAGGGGCCCGGTGCGCTGGCCGCGTGCCTCAAGTTCGACCTCGATTTCGACCGCGCCGGCGAGCGGCTTGGCACGTACGCCCATCTGAAGACCGCCGAAGACACCACCAACAGCGCTTACCAGCGGATGTACGGACGGTTCACGAGCGCGGTCAGCCGCGCAGCCCAGGCCGCCAGCTACCTCCGCCCGGAGATCCTCGCCATCCCCACCGGGAAGCTCAAGAAGCTCATCGCCGACCGGCGCCTGGCCCCTTACCGGCTGATGTTGGAGCGTCTGGTGCGCCACAAGCCGCACACGCTCTCGCAGAAGGAGGAGAAGCTCCTGGCCATGCAGACCGAGATGGCCCAGGCCGCCGGCCACGCCTTCGAGCAGTTGGACAACGCCGACGTGAAGTTCGGCGCCGTCCGGGACGAAAGGGGACGCCGGATCGAGCTCACGCACGCCACCTACCAGACGCTTCTGCACTCGCCCAAGCGGAGCGTCCGCCGCACGGCCTTTGCGAAGTACTACCGGCAGTACGCCGACCATCAGCACACGCTGGCCGCCACGCTCAACGGGTCGATGCAAAGCGACGTCTACTACGCCCGGGCCCGCAATTTCTCCGGCTCGCGCGAGGCGGCCCTGTTCGGCGATCGGGTGCCGGAATCGGTCTACGACAACCTGATCGCTTCGGTCCATCGCCACCTGCCGGCGCTCTACCACTACTACGAAGTCCGCCGGCGGAAGATGCGGCTGCGCGACCTCCATCACTACGACACCTACGTCCCCATCCTCACAAAGCTGCAAGCACGGCACACCTGGGCCCAGGCCGTCGACCTGGTGATCGCCGCCCTGGAACCCTTGGGAAGCGACTACTGCGCCACGCTGGAGCGGGGACTGGCGGGCCGCTGGTGCGACCGCTACGAGAACCGGGGCAAGCGGAGCGGGGCCTTTAGCGCCGGCTCGTACGACGGCGACCCCTACATCCTGATGAACTACCAGGCGGACCTCCTGAACCATGTGTTCACCCTCGCCCACGAGGCCGGCCACTCGATGCACAGCTACTACTCCGCCAAGCACCAGCCCTACCAGTACCACCAGTACACGATCTTCGTCGCCGAAGTGGCCAGCACGTTCAACGAGGAGCTGCTCAGCCGCCATCTGCTGGCCCGCGCCCCGGACGAGCGCCGCCGGGCCCACCTCGTCAACCGGCAGATCGACGCCGTCCGGGCGACCGTCTTCCGCCAGACGATGTTCGCCGAGTTCGAGAAGATCACCCACGAGCTGGCCGAGTCGGGTGAGCCGCTCACGCTCGAAGCGTTCCAGGAGGTCTACCGCGGGCTGTTGGAGAAGTACTTCGGGCCGGACTTCGCCCTGGACGACGAGCTGTCGCTGGAGTGCTTCCGCATCCCCCACTTCTATCGGGCGTTCTACGTCTACAAGTACGCCACGGGCATGTCGGCGGCCATCGCCCTGGCCGACCGCGTGCTCAGCGGCGCGAAGCGCGAGCGGGACGACTACCTCGGCTTCCTCCAAGGCGGCTGCTCCCAGGACCCGCTGGATCTGCTGCGCGACGCGGGCGTCGACATGGAGAAGCCCCACGCCGTCGATACGGCCCTGGAACGCTTCGGGCAACTGGTCGACGAGCTGGACGAACTGCTTTAACCCCCATCGACAGGCGAAGCCGTGAATGCTACCAAAAAGATACTCGCGATCGTCGGCAGCTATCGCAAGGAGGGGACCGTCGACCAGGCGGTCTCCGCGATCCTCGCCTCGGCCGCGGAGTGCGGGGCCGAGACGTCGAAGATCTACCTGGCCGACGCCTACATCGAGTTCTGCACCAACTGCCGCACCTGCACGCAGGGGCCGGGCGACTGCCGGGGCACGTGCGTCATCCCCGACGACATGGCCGACGTCCTCCGGCAGATCGACGAGGCCGACGGCCTGGTGCTCGGCTCCCCGGTCAACTTCGGCGACGTCACCGCCCTGACCAAACGATTCCAGGAACGACTGGTGTGCTACGCCTACTGGCCCTGGGACTCGAAAGGGTTCCCGAAGCTGAGGAACAAGGCCAAGACGAAAAAGGCCGTCCTGGTCACGTCCAGCGCCGCCCCCGCCTTCCTGGGCCGGCTGATGATGCACTCGCTCGGCTCGCTTAAGAAAATCGCCGACGTCGTCGGCGCCAAGCGAGTCGGCACCCTCTACATCGGACTCGCCGGCGACCGGGAGCCGACGCTGCCGCAAAGCGCGGTCAAGAAGGCCAAGGCGCTGGGCCGAAAACTGGCGTCGTAAGAAGTTCTCACACCGTCACTTCCACTTCGATCGCTTCCCCCTCGCGGAGCACGACCGGCTTCGGCAGCGTCAACGTCACGCGTCGGCCCTCTTGCTTGGCGTCGGCCTGGACGCGGCGGCCGGCCACCAGGACGGACGCCTTCGCCAGCAAGGCATCCTCGGGCAGCTCGAGGGCGAGGGTCTTCAGGCGAAGCTGGCCCCACTTGACCTCGATGCGGTTCGACTGCGTCTTGCCTTCCCGTTTCTGCGAGATCGTGCCCCAGCCTTCCGCCGCGGTGAAGGCGGCGCGGAAGTCGTCGGGCGTGATCCGGGGGGCAAAGCCGAGGTGCCCTTTCGGACCGTGGCACTCGAACCCGCACAGCCCGACGAACACGCCGTAGCCGGCCATGCCCCGGGCGTAGTGGTCGCCGCACTCGACCTCGTTCCAAGGGTTGTGCTTCGCGGGGTGGTATCGCTCGTGCACGGCCCGGCAGATCGCCAGCGCCTCGGTGAGCATGCCGTCCCAGGCCATGTTCCCGGCGACCTGGTATTCGATGCCGGTCCAGACCTCGTTCTTGTACCGAACGCCTTCGATCAGGTAGGTGCTTTTGGGCCAGGTGCAGGTGAACAGGCCCGCCTCGCCGGGGCTGGCGAACCACCGCTCCGGCTGGTGGGCCTCGTTTTGCGGGCCGACGTCGGGCGCCCAGTTGTACCGCCAGATCGACGCCAGCGTGGCCGCGACGTTCTCCTGCGGATAGACGTAGCCCAGGCCGACCTGGTGGGCCCAGCCTTGCCCGAAGAGCTGGTCGGAGAGGCATCCGTCGCCGTACTGGTGCTTGGGGTGTTTCTCCAGATCGACCTTCTGGACGAAGTACTCTCCGTTGAACAGGGTCTCGACGGACCGTCGGTGCCCGCTCTCGTAGATCCGCCGGCACTCGTCGGCGAACGGCGCGTCGGCCATCTCTCGCGCCATCTCCTCCCCGGCCCGAAGCGCGGCCAGGTAGAGCGAGCCGACCATCGTGTTGGGCCCGTGGAAATTGATGTCGTAGGTATTGTGCTGCGAGCCTTCCAGGAGCCCGTCGGCATTGCCGTCCTCGCCAATGAGGAACTGGAGCGACCTTTTGATCCTCGGCCAGTTGCGTTTCAGAAAGGCGTCGTCGGGCGAGACCTGGTGTTCGCGATAGGCCTTGAGCACGGTGCCGGCCTGCCCGTCGCCGGCCCACATCTTCCAGCCCTCGCCGCGGAAGCGGACCATGCCGGTTTCCTCGTCGAAGCCTGCGTCGGGGTGGTAGTCCTGCATCTCGCGGACCGATCGCTCCAGCTCGGGGAAGAGCCGGGCCATGGCGTGCTCGTAGTTCCAGACGTGGGCGCAGGTGCCGTGGCAGCAGCCGACGCCCTCCCAGGCCCAGAAACGGCCGTTGGCCCACCACTGGCAGGTCGACGTGGCCAGGGTCGACGTGGTGGACAAGAGCCGGTCCAGCAGCCAGTGGGGCAGGGTGGAATCGTACCACGTATCGTGCCAGAGCCGCGTTTGGCCGGCGAGGCGATCGAAGTTCTCCGCGACGTACCGGGCGACGGCCGCGGCGTCCTGGAACCGGGTGGCGTAGAAGTTGCCCCGCTTCTCCCCTTGCTGGCTGCGATTCGGGAAGCACCAAGCGACGACGAACGTGACTTGAGCCGCTTCGCCGGGCCCGAGACGCAGCTTTCTGCCCAGCGCCCCGCAGAGAGTCTCGCCGAACGGCTTCTCCGGCCCGCCCGATTCGGCCGGCCCGCCTTCGGCGAACACGACCTCGCTGGGCGAGCCCTCGGGCAGGGAGGCGCTGGCGACGACGCCCGCCGGATCGCCCAGCAGGGCCAAGCCCATCGTGCCGAAGTCGGCCTGGTCCTCGAGCGGACCTTGGAACTTCGCCCTCGGCTTGTCGGCCAGCTCGATCGAATCGACGTTGACGTGGCCCCAACCGCCCGACTCCCGGTCGACGATCTCGATCCGCGCCTGCTTGCCGGCCAGGTCGCGGACGTTCCAATGGTTCCACTCCAGCTTCTCGCTGTTCCTGCCGGCGGCCGTGCGCGCGACCTTGCCGTCGACCACGAGGTTGATGCACGTTTTCCCTTCGTGCGTTCCGCCGCCGAGGCGGAAGTTGACGAACGCCCGGTCGATCTCGAAGGGCGGCGAGGTCAGCTTGCCGTGGGGGCGATCCCCTCCGAGGAACGTGTTCACGAGGCCCTTGCCCTGGAAGCCGCTGACCTCTTGCTGGCTCGGGAGCGTCCCGTGAGCGGGGCCCTTGCCGAAGGCCTCGCCTTCGACGGCCCAGTCGCCGTAGTCGTCGCCCTCGAACTCGGCCAGCACGATCGGCTCCCGCTCCACCCGGGGCGGCTCGACCGGCTTGGCTGAGCCGAACACCATGGTCACGCCGTCGCTCTGGACGACGCGGTTTTGGCGCAGGCCGTAGAACCCGTCGCCGCTCGCGCAGCATACCCCGTTTTCCAGCCAGCCGGCCAACGTCACGTCGGCCTCCGAGTCGGACGCGTTCGTCACGGTGAACTGCATCACCGTGGCGGGCAGGGCCGAGTCGGGCGCGTTGAGCGGAACAAACGGCGAGAAGGCCTCGAGCGTGACCGAGAC
The DNA here is from genome assembly GCA_035528065.1 of Thermoguttaceae bacterium. Lineage (GTDB taxonomy): Bacteria > Planctomycetota > Planctomycetia > Pirellulales > Thermoguttaceae > DATKZH01. The sequence continues at coordinate 9,691 of DATKZH010000585.1, forward strand.
GGGCACGGCGTCGTCCCGGTACTCGACCGTCCCGATCGGATACTCGCCCGAGAAGCGCACGCCGGGGAAGCCTTCGCAATCCAACGTCCGCGAGATCGTCTTCCCGGCGGCGTGAACCTGGATCGCGAAGCCTTGCTCGAGCGGCGACGGGGGCGTGCGGCCAAGCTGATAGTTGTCTCTCCCGTAGCCGGTGAAGATGGGCTGGTTGAAGACGTCCCAGTTCATCAGCCGGCCGTCGCCCACCAGGTACAACTGCCCGGCGCAGATGCCGCCGACGGGCATGGCGATCGTCTCCAGATCGCGGCCGCGATACCAGGTGCGCTCCCCCTTGGCGAAGAGGGCTGCGACCCACTCGGGCTTCAGCTTCTTGTCGGCGGGCACGAAATGGTCGGCCGTGTCGTTGGACTCGAACGGGCCGGCAATCGCCTCCGAGCCGGCCCGCGCGGCCGAAAGCGACGCCGACGCGATCCCGGCCAGCTTGATGAACTCCCGCCGCCCGATCGGGCCGCCGCAGCAAGGCTCGGAGGTGGCGGCCTGGCCGTCCGAGTGGGGGCCGAGATTCTGCCGGTGGGGTCTTCTCGCGTCGGTCATCGGTAGGGCCCTCTCGATGGTCGTCTGTCGGATGGATGGTGGTCGTTCGGCGAAGGCCGGGGCGTCGGGTGTACGTCGGCGTCGGCCCGGGCCGATTTGCGATCTCGATTGTACTGTTCGCGAGGGGGGAGGCAAACCTTGGCCCCGGAGGAGCGGACGCGCGGACGCGCTGCGTCGATGCGGGAGAAGTGAATACCGCCGAAAGCGACGCGGTTGACGCGGTCTCGTATTGCTGCTACCATGGGAGGGGGTAACTTGATTTGGGGGTATGCTCCAGTGTCTGGCCCATTGCCGTCCGAACTTCAGCACTTCGTCGAACAAGAGCTTGCCAGTGGAAGGTATCGGTCTCGAGACGAAGTGATCTGCGAGGGGCTCCGGCTGCTTCGCGAGCGGAGACGGTACGAGTTGCGCCGAGAAATCGACGTCGGTCTTCAACAGCTCGATCGAGGTGAGGGGATCGAGCTCGAAGATGAGCAGGCGCTCAAGGCGTTCTTCGAGGATATCAAGCAGCGGGGCAGGGAGCGTCGGGAGGCGCACGAGAGCGGGACATGACCCCTTATGTCGTCTCCCCACTGGCGAAGGCCGATCTCGATGCAATATGGGACTACGTGGCGGAGCACAACCCCTCGGCTGCGGATCGTTTGCTGAACACGTTCTACGAGGAGTTCCTGCTCCTGGCTAAACATCCTTTCCTCGGGCAGGTCCGCGACGAACTTCGGCCGGGGATTCGCAGCTTCGTCGTGGGCAAGTACGCCGTCTACTACCAAGTTGTTGATGGCCGGATCAGAGTGGTCAGGGTTTTGCACGGCTCTCGGGACGTGAACGGGTTGTTCTCCGACCCGCAAGAGCCGTAGGCGGAGTGGAGGCATGGGCCCCGCAAGTTGCCTCGGCAGTAGCGACGTTTGCCGCAAGTCTGGTGCGTCGACCCACCCGTGTCTTCTCCCGGAATCACGAGATCTCATTCGAACCGGGGCTTCCTCCGAAAACCACGTCAAACGGAAGTGAGGCGCGACCATGGAAACGACCGCTGAGCTGGCCGGGTTCTATGCGGCGCATGCAATCTGGTGTGTGTCGGACGGAGAAGCGCTCCTTCCCATGCTGGCCTACGAGAAGGCGGACGGAGAGCGGGGAATGGATCGGATTG